>LADV01000011.1 GCA_000961805.1 Peptococcaceae bacterium BRH_c23
CCCCCACCGAAGACTCGATGTTCAACTTTAGTTGAACGAGTTTACTCCCAGAAGGCAGGTAACTTCAGTTTCAATCCATGTTAAAGAAAGGGACTTACCAAGGAAGTGGGTTGGATATTGTTTTGTCACAAATCATTCGTTACGGACAAGAAAATGGCGAAGTCCGAAAGGATATGCCGACTGAGTATCTCGCAAAACATCTAGAAATGATGTACATCATGGAATTCTTAGTTTGGTTATTGGAACCTGAAGTTTGGGATGCCGAGAAGAATCTTGGAGCGATGGTCGACTTGTTTATGCACGGTGTCGAAGATAGAAGAGAGTGAGGAATAAACCATGAAAGTAATGTTGATTCAACCTCCCAGCAGTACTTCCTTTATGGACAAAGTGTATATGTATGAACCCCTTGGACTTGAGTACCTTGGGTCTGGTTTTAAAGAAGACGGTCATGAGGTTTTGCTCTTAGATGCTCGGCTAGAACCAGATTTTGAATCCGCTTTTCGGTCTTTTCGGCCAGATATGGTGGGAATAACGGGGTATACCAACCAAATTTCCTAAGAAAAGGGTTGTAAAAAGCTAAGTTAAAGGGCTGATTACTACCCAAAATAAATCAGTTTGTCATGAAATTCAGTTTGGTGATTACATTTCTTTTCTTACTATGATATTGACTTAGTTTGTCAAATAGTTTAGCATTACTAAGAATGGCTTATGAAAGGGTGAAGATAAAGATAATGCGCTACTAATTCTTGTTTCTTTCAAAAATTCTTGTTAATATGAACGAGCAATTTTTCGGATAGGATTAGTATGAGCATTTTTAATATACGACTGGGTTGCATAGTACTAGATTTTTATGCCTTTTCGTGTCTTGTTGAGGAGGTATGCAACTCACGTTTCTATTATAAGATGTTCTGCCTCCTGTCCAAAAAAACTGGATTAGGGGGGTTTTATGTTAGAGTTAATTCGTAATCGATTTGTGCAAGCGATCTTAGGATCAGCCTTATTTTTACAAATTGGAATCTGGGTGCGTAATTTTGCCGTGTTACTCTTTGTCATGGAACAAACAAATGGGGATGCGTTTGCTGTCTCAATGATTTTCGTGGCAGAATATGGGCCAATGTTTATTTTCTCGTTTATCGGTGGAACCTTTGCGGACCGTTGGCGTCCAAAACGAACCATGATCTGGTGTGATGTCCTTAGTGCGGTGTCCGTGTTTGCTGTCTTGCTCACCTTGGTATTAGGCACTTGGAAAGCCGTCTTTTTTACGACCATTATTTCTGCTATTTTATCTCAGTTCTCAATGCCATCAGGGATGAAGCTGATTAAGGAACAACTGCCTGCAGAACAAATGCAACCAGTAATGTCGATTTATCAGACGATCTTTACCATTTTTATGATTCTTGGACCAATCCTTGGCACGTTTGTCTATCAGAAGTTTGGGATTATGACCTCAATTACAGTGATGGGCTTAGCGTTTTTATTCTCGGCGGGTGCCTTAACGTTCCTGCCTCCGGACCGCGTCAACGTGGTAGAAAAGGTGAAAACAACCCTTCGCCAGGAAATGATAGCTGGTATTCGTTATGTACTCGCCAAGAAGGTTTTGACACTCTTAGGCTTATGCTTTTTGGCTGCTGGCTTAGGAGGGGGCCTTATTCAGCCCTTAGGAATCTTTCTGGTCACAGAACAGCTTGGTTTGCCGAAAGAGAATTTGCAATGGCTCATGACCTTTAACGGAATAGGGATGCTTGTAGGCGGGATCGTCGTCATGGTTTTCGCTAAAGCTATTGCGCCACAAAAACTTTTAGCCCTAGGGATGTTCATCTCGGCAATCGGTATTGCAGTATGTGGATTTTCGACGACCCCCTGGTTAACCTATCTAGTGCATTTATTAATGGGATTAGTTCTTCCTTGCATTATGATTGGCATAAACATGATGATTTTACAGAATACTGATAGTCAGTTTATCGGTCGAGTGAATGGAATTCTCATGCCGCTCTATACTGGAGCGATGGTGGTGACCATGAGTATGGCGGGGCTGCTTAAGAAAATGTTTTCTTTGCTTGCTATGTATGAAACAGCGGGACTCCTGTACATCATTGGGCTATTGTTCTTGTTGCCCCTATTACCGATAAAACAAACGGTTACACCGATAGTAAACAAGTTATAATAGACAAGATAATTGAATTCTGCGGCATTTTTATTTCTCAGAGCAAGTGGTTTTGCTGACTGAGAAGTTGATTAATTTGGAGGCATTAGATGATTACTGAAGTTTACCCCAATATTTTCAAGAACGAGATACCTCTCCCTAAGAATCCCTTAAAAGCTATCAATAGTTATATCATCCTATCTGAACGTAGAAATTTGATCATCGATACTGGATTTAACACCGCGGAGTGCCTGACCGAGTTAATGAAGGGTCTAGAAGAGTTAAACATTGACATAAGCAAGACTGATCTGCTGATTACCCATATGCATAGTGATCACGCAGGTCTAGCTCCTGCTCTTAAAAAACAAGGAGTACATGGCATATATTTTAGTCAGATTGATGGAGAAATTTTAAATCAAACGACTGAGAGGGATCTGTTTTTCGAATCCTTAAACCAACTATTAGGCTTTGAAAACGGTACTTCTATAAACTTTGGCAAAGAATTTGGGGCGAGACAGACCGAGTCTCTTGAATTTAGCCCATTATGTGAAGGGAATAAAATAGTAATAGGGGATTATAGTTTCGAAGTCGTGGATATTCCGGGGCATACGCCCGGGCAGATTGGCTTGTATGAGAAAACCCATCAGCTGTTTTTTTGTGGAGATCACATCCTCGATGAAATAACCCCGAATATTACATTTTGGGGATTTGAACAGGATATTTTAGCAACCTATTTCAAGAGCTTAAACAAGGTATATGAGTATGAAATTGATTACTTATTTACGGCTCATAGGAAGATCATCAGGGATCACAGAAAAAGAATTACTGAGCTTCTGAGTCATCATAAAGAACGTCTCCAAGAGATTTTGGGTATTTTAAAAGAGGGGAGAAAGACCCCAATTGAAATGGCTGCCTCAATGCACTGGGATATAAGTCATAAAAGATGGGCTGACTTTCCATCTTCTCAAAAGTGGTTTGCTTCAGGTGAAGCATTATCTCATTTAGAACATTTAGTCCATATCGGACTTGTGGAGCGGATAAATAAGGATGGGGTGCTTCTTTACGAGCTTAAGTGATACGCTCAGCTAAGGCTGAACATCGAGTCTGCGGTGAAGACAGTCTATAGTTGAGAGCCATTTCAGTAAAGATCTTCCCGACGTTGTTTCCAGACCGGCAGAGCCTCTCTAACCTCTTCAATTTGGGTCAAATCAAGATCGATCATCAGAATTCCTGGCTTTTCGTCCAACTGTGCAAGCACTTGGCCCCACGGATTGACGGCTAAGGAATGACCATAGGCCACATAGGAAGCATGGGGATTACGGGCAGGAGAAGTGCCCAGCATGAAAATTTGGTTGTCTAGGGCACGGCTGCGGAACAACAATTCCCAGTGAGCTGGACCAGTGGTCATATTAAATGCCGCGGGGACAATGACAAGGCGGGCTCCGTCCATAGCCATTTTTCGAGTTAATTCTGGAAAGCGAATATCATAGCATATTTCCACACCGAATTTACCCCACGGAGTTTCAAACAGTGTAGTAGCATTTCCTGGGGACAGTACCTGTGATTCTGTGAACTCAATACCATTTTTGACACGCACATCAAACAGGTGGGCTTTGCGGTGCAGGGCAATAATCTCTCCTTGGGAGTTAAATACGACACTTGTATTATAAATCAGTTCACCCGACAGTTCCGGAATTGAGCCGCCGACAAGAAAAAGACCATGGGTGCGTGCAAGGCTGACGAGGTGGTTCGTCGTTTCTCCTGAGGGGATTTCCTCAGCGTAGTCCCGAAAGCAATGGATATCGTACGGGCAATTGAACATTTCCGGCAAGACTGCCAGATTTGCCCCTCCAGCAGCTGCCGCCTGGAGCGAAGCTGCGGCATTGTTGAGATTTGCTTGCTTATCAGCCGCAACATGCAGCTGACATAATGCTATCTTTAGAGTGGTCACCAATTTTGCCTCCTTTGAATCCTTTGTTGTTATTAGTAAAGGACAAGTAAACATCTTCTTATTTAGATATTATGAATCTCTTCGAACAGCAATGCAAGAGATCCGAAAAGGCCTTTGCGGGCCTCTTTGTCGATTTTAAAGGATATTTAGAACAGACAGCGAAATAATATCTTGTTATATAGTTCAACGAAAATCTCTTTTAAACAAAGGGATCCCACTTAAGGAGGCAACGAGTTTTGAAGCCAGAGATCATTCAGAAGCTTAGTGAAATTGTCGGCAAAGACAACTTATATACAACCTTGGAGGATCTATATTGTTATACCTATGACGCCTCTTTTGTTAAGGCAGATGTGAAGAAGGATTTAGCGGGAGTTGCTGTGTACCCAGGTAACACAGAAGAAGTAGCACAGATTCTTAAACTGGCTAATCAAGAGATGATTCCAGTCGTTCCACGGGGAGCAGGGTCAAATGTCAGCGGAGGATCTATTTCTGTAGGGGATTGTATCGTCCTGGTGCTCAAGAGAATGAACAAAATACTTGAGGTTGATCGTAAAAATTTGATTGCAGTGGTGGAACCTGGCGTAATTACTGGCCAATTACAGAGCGAAGTTGAGCGAGTAGGTCTGTTTTATCCTCCGGACCCTGCCAGTCAGGCTTTTTCAACGATGGGCGGTAATGTGGCGGAATGTGCAGGAGGACCGCGTGGCGTGAAATACGGAGTGACTCGAGACTATGTTATTGGGCTCGAGGTAGTGCTTCCGAGCGGAGAGGTTATGAATACCGGTGGAAGAACGATCAAGAATGTAACTGGGTACGATATGACGAAGCTATTCACTGGGTCAGAAGGAACGTTGTGTGTTATAACCAAAATTATTGTTAAACTTATCCCTTTACCGGAAGCCAAGAGCACCATGATGGCAGTTTTCTCTGAGATCGAACAAGCGTGTGAGACAGTCTCTGAAATCATCGCTGTCGGGCTGGTTCCTTGCTCACTCGAATTATTAGACAATATTTATATTAGAAATATTGAGGAATATGCCAAGGTGGGATTACCCACGGAGGCAGGTGCTGTGCTCTTAATCGAAGTTGATGGGGATTCGGAAATCTTAGCTAAGCAGATTGCGAAGATAGAACAAGTCTGCCAACGACTAGGGGCTGTCCAGATCCGGATTGCCAAGACGAAAGAAGAAGCAGAAGAATTATGGCGTGCTCGCCGCTCAGCCTTTGCCGCTGTGTCGAGGGTAAAACCGACCATTATCGGTGAGGATGCGACCGTTCCACGGAGCAGCATTCCGATAGCTGTGAGGCGGATTCAGGAAATTGCAGCTAAGTATAACATCATTATTGCGATACTCGGACATGCCGGAGATGGCAATTTGCATGCCACAATCCTGACCGATGAAACGAATCTGGAGGAGGCAGCGCGGGTAGAAAAAGCCATCGATGAGATCTTTATAGCGACGGTGGAATTGGGCGGATCCTTAAGTGGTGAGCATGGTATCGGACGAGCAAAATCCAAGTATATTACTCGACAGACTGGGGAAGTTGGACTGGAAGTACAACACCGGATTAAACAAGCACTTGATCCTAACAACATATTAAACCCTGGCGTAATGTTTGGAGTGTGATGGGATGGAACGTTCATTTGAGTCATGGGAGAAAGAAGTCATCCGCTGTATTCGGTGTGGTGCCTGCCAAAATGTCTGTCCAGTCTTTAAAGAATTACAAGCAGAATCCACGGTTGCCAGAGGACGAGTGAAGCTGATTCGCGGAGTTATTAGCAAAGATTTGAATTTCACTGCAGGTTTAATTGACAAGATGTCCTTGTGTTTGATGTGTAAGGCTTGCGTTGTAAACTGTCCGAGTGGTGTGAAAGTCGACAAGCTGGTGGAAGCAGCCCGCAAGGAAATCACCGCCAAGAAAGGACTCTCACCTCTTAAGAACTTGATTTTTCGGTTGGTTTTAAAGAATCGTTGGGTGTTTAACACGGGTATGAGGACAGGACGAATTTTCCAAGGCCTAATCTTCCGTAAAGGACCTAATGGCCAAGGAATGTTACCGAGAATGTCCCTAGGGATAGATAAGAGAAGACTTCTTTCACCCCTCGCCCCAAAACCATTGAAAATGCTGTACCCGGAAGTAGTCAAAGTTCCAGAAGCAACTATGAGGGTAGCTTTTTTCACGGGGTGTATGATCAACTATATTTATACGGATACCGGTCGGGCGGTGATCAACGTCCTAAAACAAAATGGAGTGGAGGTTGTCATTCCTGCTCTCCAAAACTGTTGTGGTACCCCAGTCAGGATTAATGGGGACTATCAAACGGCTAAAGAGATGGCGAGAGCAAATATCGATGTCTTACTGAAAGAAGAGGTCGATGTCGTAGTCGTGGCCTGTGGCACGTGCGGTTTAAGTCTGAAGGAAGAGTATGCTGAGTTACTTGAGGATGATCCGATCTATGCCGAAAAGGCGAAGAAGCTTGGGGCCATGATCAAGGATTTCACAGAACTGGTGGTTTCCTTAGCGGGGTTCGAGGATAAAATGGGTTGTTTGCCAATCAAGGTTACCTATCATGATCCTTGTCACCTGGTTAGAGGATTAAAGGTAAAAGAACAACCCAGACAGATCATCAGAAGTATCCCGGGGTTGACGTTTGAAGAAATGAGTAAACCGGATACCTGCTGTGGTAGTGCAGGTTCCTTCAGCTTATACCACTACGAACTATCCACAAAAATCAATGACCATAAAGTTGAGTCTATTAAACAGACGGACGCAGAAGTGTTGGTGACAGGGTGTTCCGCTTGTCGAATGCACATCGCGGACGGGCTGAATCGCCAAGGAGTTTCTGTACAGGTGATGCATACTGCACAACTTTTGGAAATGGCTTATGATGCTAAGCAAAATAAGGGAAGCTAGGAAGAAAGAGAATAGAATAGAGGAATAGAGAAACAGGGAACATCTTTTGAAAAACGCCATCAATATTGAAAGGGAGAGTAAAGGATGAATAGTTTTAACCTTGCCTATGGTAAAGAGGCGTTGTCTTTTAGTCTTTCATCTTCCGTGAAGGTTAAGGAAATTAAAGCAAAAGCCAGTCAGCCGATTTTAGAAATCGAACAGGCAATTCTCCAGGCTTTGGCTCATCCTCTTGGCACGGCTCCACTGATCGAGGTGGTAAAACCAGGGGATAAAGTAGTAATTATAGTTAGTGACCTTACACGACTATGGGTACGGACAGATGTCCTTTTGCCGGTATTGCTGGATGTTTTAAATGGAGCCGGAGTACCGGATAAGGACATTTCTCTTGTAACGGCAACCGGGGACCACCGTTTGCTGACCTTAGAAGAACACACGGCAATTTGTGGGGCAAAAGTTTTGGCGAGGGTTCCGATCTTTGATCACGAGTGTCATGCCCAGGATTTAGTGGATTTGGGCAAATCCTCACGGGGAACACCCTTTAGTGTAAACCGTCGAGTGTGGGAAGCGGACAAGGTGATTCTGACCGGTGGAATTGCGTATCATTTGCTGGCAGGATTTGGTGGTGGCCGTAAGTCTATTGCGCCTGGAGTTTGTAGCTACGAGATGATTCAGCAAAACCATGCTTTAGCACTTCAAGGAGGAGGGACCTCTGGAATTAATCCAAACATAGAGACTGGAAAAATGGAGGGCAATCCGGTTGCTGAGGATATGTTAGAAATTGCGCGTCTAGTGGGCGTAGACTTCATACTAAACGTCGTTGTTAACGAGAAGAAAGAATTTGTCTATCTTGCAGCCGGTGAGTTGTATGAGGCACATTTAGCGGGCTGTCGGGTTACCGAAGAAATCTTCGGAATTGAAATCGAAGAAAAGGCGGAGCTAGTCATCGTATCGAGCGGTGGGTATCCCAAAGATACTCAGCTTTACCAATCAATCAAGGCCCTGGATAATGCTAGTTATGCGGTAAAAGAAGGTGGAGTTATTATCCTGGTTAGTGAATGCTCTGAGGGAGTAGGTTCTCAACCTTTTCAGGAATTTTTTAAGGATGACGAGGTGGAGGGGATGAATGCCAGACTTCATGCTGACTTTACCATGCCAGGCTATATAAGCTTGAAAACAGCGAGCATCTGCCAAAAGTCACCCGTCATTTTGATCAGTTCCTTATCGGAGGATCTTGTTAAAGGCGTGAAGATGATTCCGTCTAATAGCCCTGCAGGAGCTTTGCAGTTAGCAAGTCAAATACTTGGACATCAACCTGAATCTGTCTATATAATGCCTCACGGCGGAAGCACCTTTCCGATCGTGAGTTAGTTGTAATTGTAAGTGGTAAATAGTGCCTTATCCTGAAATCGGGATAAGGCACTATTTACCTTACGACGGTAATAAAAGAACTTTGAAAATATAAACTTTGCAAGAATAGGAAATACTTAATAAATATGGATGATACTGCCGAAACCATTGTTTTCCATTTAACTACAAAATATAATAGTCAAGAAATGAAATATAGGAGGTAATAAGGGATAATTTATTAAAAAGGTTGCTTTTTGTAAGTAAATGAAAGGGGGATAGAAACGACATAGTATATTATACTGCACCGTTAGAGTATGCTGTAGAGAAAGACAATATATTGTATACAAAGGATAAGCAAGTAATTAAACGAGAAAATATAAAAAGCAAATTCAAACATGATCAGAAAAAGTTAGAAGAAAATAAAGATATTATTAAAAGAGTAAAAAAAGAAGATCATTTCAAGATTAAGGAGTGGATGTGTGGCTATAATGGGCAAATAAGCGGAGAAAGCGGATATGGTGGAATATACGATACCTATTCATATGTCAACGATAGGTATGGTTCAGGATGGACAGCAAATTGGCAAAGATATTTAAATGTTACACCTCGTTTACAAAATGACCTTGAATCAGGTGCAAATAACTGTACACTTTCTTCAATTACTATGGTATTTGATTATCATAGAAGTCGGGGAATCTGGAATACCTTCAAGCATTAGTACTCTTTACAGCAATGTTAGAAGTATTGCTGTAGGATATGGATATACATTCAGTGGCGGAACAAATCCGACATACGCAGATGATATTGTTACTGATTTGTGGCATCAATATGGGCATTCAACAGGGAGAGGGAATAACGATTATGTATTGAGTTGGAGCACGGCAGAGGCAGAAATCGACCAAGATAGGCCTTTTGTCTTTAATTTGCCAAATGGTTATTACGCAAATCACTCTGTATGTGTTACGGGGTATATCATATATAATAGTACTAAAGAATTTTTCAAAGTTAATGATAACTGGACAACCTCGAGTAGGTTTATAGATTGGGAAGCTGTTTCATTCGGAAGTTTTACCAAGATATTTCCATCGTGATAATAAATATTAGTACAGTATATTGAATTAGTGAAAAGTGAGTGGAATGCATGATACATTAATGTTATATCCACTCACTTCTTCCCATATTATAAAAAAAGAACTCCTAACGTTTTTAATATCTGAGTTGTTTTGTAGCCAAGTAGGGAGAGAGATATAATGAGACAATTAATATTCAATGTCACTGTAATAATTGTAATTATTACTTTAAGTTACCTACTCGCATTTTTTTTAATAAAAAAAAGAATTTTCTTATATATTCAATAATTGCCCTAAGTTTACTATGGGGGGGTTTAGGGACTTCAGTTTTTAAATATATAAGTAGTCAGCAACTCAGATTACCTTTTGACATAATATTTAATCCGGTAGTTGAGCATAAGGATTCTTTTGAGAATGAGACTCTAGTATTGCCTTTACCTGAACATACAGCATTTACATATCGTTACTCTGAAAATGCGGCTGCATATTATACTACATTATCAGAGGAAGATATAATAAAATTCTTTAAAAATCTTGCCAGCAAAGATAGTTTTATTAGTGAGAATCCCAATTTGAACAATGAAAAAATAATACTTAAATTTACTTATAAAAATACACCTTATATTGTAGGCTTATCTAAAAGTATTAAGCCAAAAGGTTACTACCTATATGTTGAATCAAATTTAAAGTAAATTAATTTGGATATAAATTTAGTTGGGGTATTAAAATATTTGACTTAATATGAATATTTTAGGCAACTTTTCTTTATATAGTGCTTCTAATGAGACCGATCTTTAATAATAGACAAGTACAAGATTTTAAGGTAGTATTTATGAGTTAAACCAATAAATATTTCGAGCGCACGTCTTCATTTTCAGCTAACTCCTCGACGGTCCCTTCAAAACGTACTTGTCCCCGTTCTAGGACATAACACCGATCGGCCAATTTTAAGGCAGATTTGAGATTTTGTTCTGCTAAGAGAATTGATATTCCAGTTGAACAAAGCTGGAGAATTTGCTCTTCCAATTCTCGAACGATCAAAGGTGCTAGCCCCTCGGTCGGCTCATCCAAAATCAGAAGCTCCGGGTTTCCAAGCAGAGCCCTAGCAATACTTAACATTTGCTGTTCTCCTCCGCTTAAGTTCCCACCTCTACGATTCTCTACTCTTTTCAGAACGGGGAATAAGCCATGAACTTTAGCCAAATCCCAAGCACCCGGTTTAATTCCTGCTGCGATCTCGAGATTTTCACGTACAGACAAGTCTGCGAAGATCCGGCGGTTATCAGGGACAAAGCTAATTCCTAATTTAACCATGCGGTTGGTAGCAACCTTGGTAATTTCCTGGCCTTTAAAAAAGATTTGTCCGGTTTTCGGCGGGGTAAGTCCAATAATGCTCTTAAGTGTCGTTGTCTTGCCTACCCCGTTACGACCAAGCAGGCAGACTACTTCTCCTTTACTTACCTGTAAGGATAAACCGAATAAGATATGACTTAACCCGTAATAGGTGTGAATGTCTCTAACGTCTAACATCATTCCGCTTCCCCCAAATAGGCATTTTGCACAGATTTATCGTTTCTGATATCTTCCGGCAGACCCTGAGCAATGGTTTTACCCTGATGAAGAACCATTATTTTTTGGGCAACATCAAAAACTAATTCCATATCGTGCTCAGTGAGCAGAATGGTAAGGCCTTTTTCCTGGGATAACCGCTTAATTAGATTGACTATTTTGCGGGTTTCTTCTGACGACATCCCAGCAGTTGGTTCATCTAAGAGTAAGAGTTCGGGTTTGCTACCCAGTGCAATCGCAATTTCTAGGACTTTTTGATCCCCATAAGAGAGAGAACTGCACGAACGATCTTTAAATTCAAACAGTCCGAAACTTTCTAAAACCTCTAATGACTCTTCAATAAGGAGTTTTTTGGAGGGTCTGAAAAATTTGCGATCCAAGCGATGTTTAGCGATGACAGAGGTTTGCACGTTTTCAAAAACCGTAAGACTTTGGAAAATATTGATTAACTGAAAGGATCTGGCCATACCTTTATGGCAAATCGTATAGGGTGCTGAGTTTGTAATATCTTGACCCTGGAATTTGATATGGCCGGAATCGGCCTGCAGGTGTCCGGTTATTAAGTTGAATAAGGTGGATTTCCCTGCGCCATTGGGACCAATGACTGCCACCACTTCTCCCTTCGGAACCGAGAGGTGAGCATCCGAGATGGCTTGAAATCCATCGAAGGCTTTCCTAAGCTGTTCAACCTGAAGCATGCTAATTCTCTCCTCTCTTACTCCGGTTTTTGCCATAACTCTCCATTAAATAACCAAGAATACCTTGAGGCAAGAAGAGTACAAGGATCAGCAGCAGCAGACCAAGGACAAGCAGCCAATATTCTGTGTACAGACCAACGACCATCGACAAAAGGACTAAAATCCCAGCCCCTAACGTTGGGCCCATAAAAACAGTAAGGCCTCCCATTAAGCACATGATCAGGATTTCAGCCGATTTGTTCCAAAATAACAGGGAGGGGGCTACAGAGCGTTCCACTAAGACAAATAGAACACCCGCAATGCCAGCGAAGAATCCAGCAATCACAAAGGCTGTCAGACGGTGCCGTTTGACATTGATTCCGACACTTTCAGAACGCACGGGGTTGTCACGAGTAGCAAGTAATATGAGACCAAATGGCGACTTGGTGATCAGATAGAGAATTGCGAGAGTGATGACTAGAACCGCAAGAGTCGTATAATAGACTGAATTTATGGAGGACAAGAATTCCGGAACGGGTATGGCATGGATGCCGTTGTCTCCCTCAGTCAGTGCATTCCAGCGGTAAACAATTGCCCAGACCAACTGGCCTAAAGCTAGAGTAAGCATACCGAAATAGAGGCCCCTTAAACGTACGCAAAACCAGCCGATCACTAAAGCTATGAGTGCAGCAATCAGGGGGGCGAGCAAGACTGCGACAGCAAATGGCCAAGACGTTTTGGTCATCACGATCGCTACAGTATAGGCACCAACCCCGAAAAATACGCCATGGTGTAAATGTAGAAGTCCTCCGTAACCGAGAACCAGGTTCAAACTGGAGGCTAGTAAAGCGGTTGTAAAAACAGTCGCCAACAAGTAGACATAATATTGAGTGAGCATCCTAGGGATCATCAGAAGTATCAAAATTCCGGATACTGACAAACCTAGGCCTAGATAAGTGCTCAATTTTCCTTTCGGATTCTCAATTGATTTCAAGTTATTCGTGGACATATCTGACGTTCCTTTCTCTACCAGGCAGATTTTAGTAAACCAGAGGGTCGTACGATCAGGAGAACACCCGCTATAATATAGGGGATAATAATGGCAATGCCTGGAATAAACAAAATTCCAAAGGCCTCCCCAACCCCCATAATAATAGAACTAATCAGTGCACCCCAGATGTTTCCTAGGCCACCTATTACCACGATCAAGAAAGCATAAATGATAATGCTAGCATCCATACCCATTGAAATGGTGGTCGTTGGCGCAATCAAAGCCCCTCCCAACCCGGCGAGCCAGCCACCCAAGGCAAAAACCATCGCAAACACACGGGTGCTGTTAATCCCTAAAACATCGACCATTTCACGGTCGGTAGCCGTTGCACGGCAGATTTTGCCAAGCTGAGTTTTTGATAAGAACAACCATAACCCAAGGGCAACAATCGGTCCCATAACCAGAAGGAAAGCATTATACCAGGGAAGGGATGCCCCCCATAGATTGAAGGACCCCCTCAAAACTCCAGGGATATCCATCGATTTATATTCTGTTCCCCAAATTATCTTGACAAGATCTCCAGCAATCAGCACTAGGGAATAGGTCAAGAGCATCTGAATTAAATGATCTCGGTTATAGATAAATCGAAGCAGCCCTCGCTCAATTACCAGACTGATGAGCATCACTGCGAGAGGAGCAACCAACAGGGCTAACCAAAAACCATAAGGACCTTGCCCAAAAACGGTTGAAACTGAGTAAGCAATAAAGGCGCCTACCATATAAAGTGCACCGTGCGCAAAATTCGTAATTCTTAACACTCCAAAGATGAGAGTGAGCCCTGCAGAGACAATAAAGAAAATCATCCCCCTGCTCAGACCAATAAAAAACTGGCTAGCGAGTGTGGCAAAATCCATGGGTAATCTCCCCCGTCATCATGATTTAAAGAAAACTTGACTAGCGCCAAGCCTTCCAGGCGCAGGCGGTCGCCTTAGTTGCACTTATGCTTCCAGAAAGTATATAAACTTTAGTTTATACTTTCTGACTAGTAGCGTAAAGGGCGGCACCATACAGCACCGCCCTTTTATCTTTTTCCAATTTCTTGACATTATCGGATACTATTTTGATCTAGCCTTGAGGATTGCGTCAATCGAAGGCATAATTTCTTCAGGACTCAGAGTGTGAAGATCTTTACCCGTAAAGGTACCATTGACTTTGGCAACGACACCATAGGACATGGGAATTGCGACCTGATGATCTTCTTTACGAAGGGTAGCCTTGCCGACTGGAGTATCGATGGTTAATCCTTCCATAGCGTCAATAATCTTTTCCTTGTCGGTACTTCCAGCCTTTTCAATCGCTTGACCGAGGAATTTACCTCCCATGTAACCATACAAAGCAAAGGCTGCGGGTTCACGATTATATTCCTTCTTAAAGGCTTCTACAAAGGCCTTGTTTTCAGGTGTGTCAGGATAATTATGCAGATAAGGATTAGTACCCATGACACCCTCGGGAGCTTGATCTCCCAGTGGTCTTAGGGTAGCGGGGTCGTAACTGGTGTGTGCCCAAACTGGAATTTCTTGAATTAACCCGGTTGCTTTAACTGCTTTCATGAAGGCAACCATGTCTGCTCCCCCGGTACCAACCACTAGAACATCGGGTTTAGCACTGCGAATAGCGTTGATGTAAGGAGTGAAATCCGTTTCCCCTACACGCCACCAGGATTCTTCCATTTTCTTAACGTCAGGTTTAATGGTTGTCAGGTTAGACCAGAGGTTATTAATCACTGAATGACCATATTCATAATCACTGCCAGCTAACCAGATTTTTTTGTAGGGGGTCTTGGAGAGTTGGACAGCACCTGCTTTACCGATAATCGCAGTATTTGGCAATGTGCTAAATACATAGCGATGACCTGCTTCTCCAGTGATTCTGTCACTCATTCCGCCCCAGACGATGAAAGGTACTTTACTTTCTTTAGCATATTGCGAAACAGCTAAAGAACCTGCACTATTCGTTGTTCCTGCCAGAAAATCGACTTGTTCACGCATTACGAGTTCTTTAGCCCAGCTCGTTGATTTGTCCGGTTTAAATTCGTCGTCACGAGTGACAAATTCGATTTTCGGACCACCTTTATCCGCAAACTCTTTGACTGCCAGTTTGAAGCCATCTAAAGAGTCTTTGGCATACACAGCTGCACCGCCAGTATACGTATCTACAATTCCAACTTTAATTGGTTTTTGCTCTGTCTTGGGAGTTGCGCTGCTTGCACACCCTGAAGCCAATAAGGCTGTAATCAGGAGCGTGGACCCTAATCGAATTAAATTTTGTGATTTCCTCTTACCTGCCATCCTAACCATACTATTTCCCCCTAAATCTTTAGTTTGTTTAAACGTAAATAGAGATCTTCTTATTCTCTTCACCGTTCCCGATCTATCGATCGTTTCTCTCCATCCTACCATACTTCCTTTCAAATTTTAATTAATTCTTTGCTTAATTCTTAACAAATCGTACCAGCCGAGGATACGGCTTCACGTATAAAAGAATATGTTCGAATTATAACAGGTGTATGTAGAACAGACAATACTAATTTATGGTGTATTAAAACACTAGTATTTGGAACATAGTAACAGTTATTGTTGACTTTAAAAAATGGCTGTTAGTAATTTCAAGGGATGTTATAGGAATGAAAACTTAAATTACTGCAATACTAACTACAGTAATGAAGTAACAGGAGGAATCTGCACAATGAAAAATGTAACTATGTTTACCAATAATAGCTGACCATATTGTACAGCGGCGAAGAAGTTTCTTTCGCAAAACAATATTCCTTTTGAAGAGAAAAATATAAGTACTGATGAGCACGCTTTATTGGAATTACAACGCAGAAACATTAATAGTGTGCCCACTTTCGTGGTGGGGGATGAAACTATAGTTGGTTTTAACAAGGATAAGATTCTCGCTCTCCTGCATTGAGTTTAGTATATTAATGCAAGAGCTGAATGACCGGATCTGTGGATAAATAAGGCTGGATGCAATTAGAATGCATCCAGCCTTGTTTATTGTTATTTCATTTTACCTAATGCCGTTTCTATCCGCTCTAAAGCTTTTTGGATATTCGCTATCGAATTTGCATAGGAGAAACGCAGGTATCCTTCACCGTAAGAGCCAAAGGCAGTACCCCCTAAACAAGCGACTCCTGCATCATTCAAGAGGTAATCAGCTATTATTTTAGTGTCTTTGCCAAACGATTTTAGATTGGGGAAGACGTAAAATGATCCCTCTGGCAATAGGCAACTCACTCCAGGAATAGAGTTTAAGCCATTTACCATAATGTCGCGGCGTTTCTTAAACTCAGCCACCATATTCTCGACTTCGCTTTGTGGCCCCGTTAGTGCTTCCTTACCAGCCATTTGTGTAAATGCAGAGGTACAGGAATTAGAATTAACCATCAGTTGAGCAATTCGAGCAGCTATTTCCGGGTGCATAACCCCGTAACCCAACCGCCAACCCGTCATGGCATAAGTTTTCGAGAACCCGTCTAAGATAATGGTCCAATCTTTCATGCCGGGTAACGAGGCAATGGAAAGGAGGGAGGTGTTGCTATAGACGATCCGATCGTATATTTCATCGGAAAGCACGAGTATTTCTTTTCCTCGTACCAAGTCTGCGATTGCTCTGATGTCGTCACTGGTGAGTACGCCCCCAGTAGGATTTCCCGGAGAATTAATAATCAGCATTTTGGTTTTAGGTGTAATCAACTGGGCAAGTTCATTAACGTCTAATCGAAACTGGTTTTCTTCACGTAAAGGGATCGGGACAGGTTTTCCGCCAACAAAGTGAATAACGGATTCATAAATGGGAAAACCGGGATTCGGATAAATTACTTCATCACCTGGATTTACTGTTGCCATGATGGAGAAAAACATGATAGGCTTTCCGCCGGGGACGATAACCACATCCTCAGCAGAAGCATCGACATTTTTATGGGAGCGAATGTATCCAGCGATCGTTTCCCTGACTTCTGGAATACCGGGAGCGGGAGTATAGTGGGTATATCCGCTGGTTAGGGCTAGGCAAGCAGCATCAATAATATTCTTAGGAGTGTCAAAGTCTGGTTCACCAATTTCTAGATGGACAATATCTTTCCCCTGAGCTTCCAGCTTTTTAGCCTTTGCCAAAACCTCAAAAGCAGTTTCTGTACCGAGCAAGGACATTCTATCCGCAAATACCTTTTTCATTAAAAACGCACTTCCTTTGTGAATTTTAAGTTGATTTCTATTTGTACACTTCGGGGTTTAGACAATTCGGGGGAAGTTCTCCCCTCATGGCTGCTAAAATATTGGACACAGCGATTGTGCCCATTTTGGTGCGGGTATCAATTGTAGCGCTGGCAATGTGAGGACAAATGATGGCATTGTCAAGTTCCATTAGCCCTTCTGAAAATTCAGGTTCGAATTCGTAGACATCAAGACCTGCTCCCCAGATTTCCCCTGATTGTAAAGCCTTCACCAGTGCTGATTCATCCACTACGGGCCCGCGGGAAGTATTAATTAAAATCGCTGTTTTTTTCATAAGCTTAAACTCTTGTTCACTCATCAAATGGAACGTTTCTGGGAGAAGTGGAGTATGGATTGAAACAAAATCTGATTCTTTGAGAAGAGTTTCAAGAGTGACAAATTGACCATCGGTTTCTTTTTCGAATTGAGGGTTAGCTGCTATGTCGGTGTAGAGCACCTTCATATCGAAGGCCTTTGCCCTCTTAGCAAACGACAAGCCTATTCTTCCGGCACCTATTACTCCAACCGTTTTATTCATTACGTCCTGTCCCAGAAAGAGCATCGGACCCCAACCTTTATATTTTCCCAGTCTTGTGTACTTATCCGATTCTACCACTCTCCGTGCTACAGAAAATAATAAAGCCCAGGCCATTTCAGCCGTAGTATCCGTAAGTACACCGGGAGTGTTAGAAACCATAATACCTCGTTCTGTTGCGGAGGGGATATCTATGTTGTTGTAGCCGACAGCATAGTTAGCAAAGATTTTAGCTCCTTTAGCAGCATCCATTACTTCAGCATCGATTGGATCAGTAAGCAAGCTCAACACAGCATCCCTGCCCTTAACCTTTTCCAATAATTGCGGTTTTGTAAGAACTTGGCCTGTACGATTAACTTCCATGTCGCAATACTCTGCCAGCATGTCAAGAGCTGGTTTAGGAATTTCATTAGTTACATAAACATTCCATCTACTCATGTTCAACCTCCGATATTTAAGTCTAGTTAACTCTTAAATCATATATTAATATTAATCCCAAATGCAAGGCGTATTATGCTCAAGGGGCAACCGTTACGGTTGCCCCTTAACTATCCAAAGTGCAACCTCTTCCCCGAAGAGGATAAGTAGAGTTTTCTAATTTGTTTTTGTTAAGCAAGAATTCAAAACATTAAGACAAAAAAGTCAGTAGGCAATAAAATGTCGATGTTGAATTATAGGATAAGAGAGTTGACAAGAAGTTTTTTCCTATATAAAACAATTTTGGAAATATTTAAAATTCAGGGAGGAGAATCATATGGCATACGGAGAAGATGACCCAACAAAGCGTAAAGTTGTTACGATCCCGTATCTGAAAGAGAAGAAGGCAAAAGGTGAACCGATCACAATGTTGACTGCCTACGATTATCCAATGGCTGTGATCGAAGACAACTTAGGAATCGACATTATTCTCTGCGGAGATTCACTTGGAATGACGGTCTACGGATACAAAGGGACAGTCCCTGTAACAATGGACCAGATACTCGCCCATTCAGGAGCAGTGAAACGAGGTGCCCCGCATAGTTTTGTAATTGGAGATATGCCTTTTATGTCCTACCAGGTATCGGCTGAAAACGCTCTGATTAATGCCGGTAGACTAATGAAAGAGAGCGGAGTAGACGCGGTTAAGCTCGAAGGTGGGGCAGAAATGGTTGCCCCAATTCGATCTCTAGCTCGTGCGGGAATTCCAATCATGGGGCACATCGGGTTAACCCCTCAGTCAGTGTCTGCACTAGGCGGGTTTAAGGCTCAAGGAAGAGATGTCGAAGGGGCATTAAAACTGATTTCTGATGCGAAAACTCTGGAGGAAGCGGGATGCTTTGCGATCTTGTTAGAAGCCATACCGCCAGAGATCGGTAAGATCATTACCGAGCGGGCGAAGATCCCCATCATTGGTATCGGAGCTGGGGTCTATACGGATGGACAGGTACTAGTGGTTCACGATGCTCTTGGATTTTTCGGTGGGCATGTGGCGAAATTCGTTAAACAATATGCTAATTTGAACCAGGTCATTAGTGATGGCTTACAGAACTATATTACAGATGTTACCCAGCGAACCTTTCCGGCACCTGAACATTGCTATGGCATGGATTCGGATATCCTCGAAGCAATAAAAAGTAAACTTTAACATCATGATATGAGGTGACTTTACGTGCAACAACACCCCTTTAGCCTTAAGTACGGTCAGAATGAAATCAATTTTACGATTCCTACTGACCAATTGTTATTGGAAATTCTGGGTAGAGACTATCCAGCCATAACAGATGTTACTGCTACACTAATACAAGCTATGGACCATCCCATTGATTCTCCACCTTTACGAGAAATGGTAAAACCGGGAGAAAAAGTCGTGATTACGGTCAGCGATATTACGCGTTTGTGGCAGAAGATGCCAATGATTATGCCGCACATTCTAAACACTCTTAATGAGGCGGGAGTTCCGGATCAAGACATTACTATTATCGTCGTCGTAGGGGGACATCGCCCGAACACAGAGGAGGAATTTAAGGCCCTTTGTGGGGAAGAGGTGTTCCAGCGCGTTAAAATAGTGAATCATGATGCACACAAACTTGAGGATATGATTTATTTTGGTAAAACCAGTCGGGGAACCGAAGTTTCCATCAATAAACTAGTAGCAGAAGCAGACCGTCTAATTATGACTGGCGGTATCGTTTATCATTACATGGTTGGGTATGGCGGGGGACGCAAAAGCGTTATGCCGGGCTTTTGTTCCATTAAGACCATCCAGCAGAATCATTTATGGGCGCTGGGCTCGGAACTAGGCTCAGGCTCTAATCCCAATTCCATATCTGGAAAAACTCGAGGGAATGAAGTTCATGAAGATATGATGGAGATCGCGGGTTTTGTTCAACCTGACTTTATCATCAATATGGTCCCTACCCCCGAAGGGGATTTTGCAGGTATTTTTACAGGGAACTGGATTTCCGCTTGGATGGAGGGTACAAAACTCGTTGACACTATCTATGGTGTAGACATCGATTCCTTAGCGGATATTGTGATTGCATCGGCTGGAGGATACCCTAAAGATATTAATTTATATCAGACCGGGAAAACCATGGATAACGCAATCTATGCCGTGAAAAAGGGCGGGGTTGTCATCCTGCTCAGTGAATGCCCAGATATTTACGAACCCCTTGAGTTTACCCAATGGTTTCAGTATGCGACCATGCTAGACATGGAAAAAGCTCTCCGAGCTAACTTTACGATTCCAGGTTGGGTAGCTTGGCGTGAAGTGGAGTGCGGGGATACTGCTACCTTCGTAATGGTAACACGACCAGAGAATGCTGAATTAGTGCTAAAAGCAAATATGATCCCAGCGACAACTATCGAAGAAGCCCTCGAAATCGCTCGCCAGAAGTGCGGAACAGATAAACCGGTCTATACAATCATGCCCCAAGCAGCAAACACACTACCTAGAATGCGTACCATCGTTAGTACGACTTAGTTTATCAGCAAATGTCACGATGGATAAACAAATCATTATGCGACCTAGAAGCAGGCTTAATTTTTGCAATATTCTATAATCTTGTAAACCGTAGGTCTCTTTCATGGCTTTTTCTGAGGAATATCTTCAGTTAGGCAAATACATTAATTAAAAGGAGAGGAAAAATTTGAGAAACCTGAAACCCAAATTAACGGCCCTAGTAGTTGCGGGTTTGCTATTAGCCGTAACAGTCACAGGATGTGGAAGTTCTACTCCGACAAGCTCCAGTACCTCAGCTGACAAGGCAAGTACACCACCAACAAAATTAGTGCTGAAGGCGGGAGATTCTACCCCAGATAACCACCCATATAACTTAGGTCTTAAAAAGTTTAAGGAGACGGTAGAGAAAGAGACCAATGGAGCCATTGAAATTCAAATCTTCCCAAATAATGCTCTAGGGGCAGAACGAGAATTAGTTGAAGGTATGCAGATCGGGAGTGTGGATATTGTTGTTTCTTCCACAGGTCCCATCGGCGGATTTGTACCTCAGATGAACGTTGTAGACTTGCCTTTCCTTTTCAGAGACAATGCCCATGCCTATTCAGTTCTTGACGGGCCTATAGGAGCAGATCTTTTGAAACAGTTAGAGGCAAAAGGAATTGTCGGTTTAGCTTTCTGGGAGAACGGGTTCCGTAACGTGACAAATGACAAGCGGGAAATTAAAGTTCCTGCAGATCTTAAAGGCTTGAAACTCCGCACCATGGAAAACAAAGTTCACATGGCTGCCTTCAAAGTACTAGGAGTTGACCCCACTCCAATGGCATTTTCAGAAGTATTTACCGCTTTACAAAATGGTACTATCGATGGACAAGAAAACCCCATTCCAGTTATTTATACCAATCACATGGAAGAAGTTCAAAAGTATCTTTCGATGACAGGGCATGTCTATTCTCCAGCACCTATAATGATCAGTAAAATGACCTGGGACAAACTAACTGCTGAACAAAAGGAAATCTTTAAAAAGGCCGCTATAGAAGGTCGGGAATATGAGCGAGGATTGATCAAAAAGCAAACAGACGAGCAACTCGTTCAATTAAAAGCAAAAGGGATGATCGTCACAGAAGTGGATAAATCCCTGTTTCAGAAAGCCACCGAGCCTGTATATAAACAATTCGAGGATGAGTTCGGAAAAGATTTGATCGCTAAAATTATCAATACCAAGTAATTATTTATGACAAGAGTCGATAGAGAGCGGTGACACAGCCGCTCTTTATCTCTCATAAAAAGAGGTGTGAAATGAATACAATTGTCAAAGGGATTGATCAAATAAATCGCTTAGTGATATGGATCGTTGTGCTTATGTTGGGAGTTATGTCTGTGGTGATTTTTATGCAAGTCATATTCCGATACGTGTTTGCTGCAGCCCTCCCTTGGTCGGAAGAGCTTGCCAGATATCTTATGGTTTGGACCACCTTTCTCGGTGCCTCCCTTGGCATACGCTACAAAGCACTTATAGGGATGGAAGTACTTGTCAAGGCGCTTCCCAAACTCGCGACTCGCATTACCCTAGAATTGGTAACTTTGTTTCAAATTCTTTTCCTTGCTGTCGTGCTATTTTATAGCATTAAAATGACGATGATTGCCAAAACCCAAGTTTCTGCAGCGATGCTTATTCCTATGTCCTGGGCGTACGTGGGTATTCCAGTTGGAATGGGTCTGATGATCCTTAATACTATAGCCGTGGCAATAGAACGATGGGGAGGGGTTGAATAATGGGTACTATTCTTTTGGTTGGCTTAGGCGTATTATTCTTAGTCAATCTCCCGATTGCTTTTGCGTTAGGGGCATCTTCGACGTTGGCCATGTTGATTCAAGGAAACGTTCCCCTGATGATCATTCCCCAACGGATGTTTGCCTCTGTCGACTCATTTCCCTTAATGGCTATTCCTTTTTTTGTCCTAGCGGGAAATCTCATGGGAGATGGAGGGATTTCAAGGCGTCTCATTGATTTTGTTTCCTCTATTATGGGTCGCGTGACAGGAGGGCTAGCGATCGTAACGGTAGCTACCTGTATGTTTTTCGCGGCTATCTCAGGTTCTAGTGCTGCTACGGCAGCTGCCATCGGGACTCTTCTTATTCCTGCTATGGTTCAACGGAAATATGAACTTAACTTTGCCGCAGCGACGGTTGCAGCCTCGGGGGAGTTAGGCGTTATCATTCCTCCAAGTATTCCTATGGTCTTATACGGAGTTATGGCAAGTCAGTCCATAGGGACTATATTTCTTGCAGGATTCATTCCGGGTATTCTGATTGCTGGAAGCTTGATGCTTACAGCATACGTAATTGCTAAGAAAAAAGGGTTTGTAGGAACAGAAAAGTCGAGTATTAAAGAAATAGGTGCCTCTTTTAAAGAAGCTTTACTAGCACTTTTAATGCCCGTTATTATTCTTGGTGGAATTTATGGTGGGATCTTTACCCCGACAGAAGCTGCCGTTGTGGCTGTCTTTTATGGAGGATTTGTCGGTCTGTTTATTTACCGTGAAATCAAAATCACTGATTTAAAAAAGATTTTTCTTGAGTCCACGCTGACTACCTCTACCATCATGATCATCATCGCGAATGCGTCTACTTTCGGCTGGATCATGACCCGTGAGCAAATACCGATTAAGATTGCCGAGGTATTTATGTCCGCCTCTGGAGGCAATCCTTTGTTGTTCCTTTTCCATGTCAATATCCTCCTTCTCCTTATAGGAACTATGTTCGAGACATCCGCTTCAATTATTATTTTGACCCCCCTTCTTTTGCCGGTTGCACTACAGTTAGGAATTGATCCCATTCACTTCGGGATGATTATTATTGTCAACCTGGCTGTCGGAATGGTTACTCCGCCCTTAGGAATTAATCTCTTTGTGACTTGTAACATTGCCAAGACATCCATTGAAGATCTGACACGTTATCTGTTCCCTTATCTCCTTGTCCTTATTGCCGATATCTTTATCATCACTTACATTCCTCAGATTTCTCTTTGGCTACCCCGGGTATTAGGTGCCCTTAAATAGAAATGTAAAACATTTTTCGGGGGGAGGGAATTCAGTGCTTCCACGTTTTGCTATTATTAAGCAACAACTGCCTAATCAAACCGTCCAGAACATTCCGGAAGAGATCCGTAAGGAATTTGCCAGAATCCAGCTTAATGATAAAGTTCAATCGGGGATGAGAATAGCCATAACTGCAGGTAGCCGAGGGATATACAAGATCCCTCTCATTTTGCGAACCGTTGTAGATGAAATAAAGGCTTGTGGTGCAGAGCCCTTTGTTATTCCTGCGATGGGGAGCCATGGAGGGGCTACTGCAGAGGGCCAAGTTGAATTCTTAAGGGGGCTGGGCATCACAGAAGAATCCATGGATGCTCCCATTCTTGCTACTATGGATGTGGTAGAGATCGGGAGTACTTCTGGTGGACTACCCGTATTTTTAGATGTCCATGCAGCTAAAGCAGATGGGATTATTGTGGTAGGGCGGGTTAAGCCCCATACTGATTTTCGGGGACCCATCGAGAGCGGATTACATAAAATGATCGCTATCGGCCTAGGTAAGCACAAACAGGCTTTAGCCATTCATACTTACGGGATTCGTGGTCTTCGTGAATTGGTGCCTCAAGTAGCTCAAGTTACCCTAAACAAAGCGCCCATACTCTGTGGACTTGCGCTCTTGGAAAATGGTTATGACGAAACGGCACATATTGAGGCTGTTCTTCCAGTAGATTTTGCTGTCAGGGAACCTGAACTCTTGCGGATAGCGCATCAAATGTTGCCTAAACTTCCAGTCAATGAACTCGATCTCCTGATCGTTGGGGAAATAGGGAAAAACTTTAGCGGGACGGGTATGGATACTAATATTATTGGAAGAGTCAAAATCTATGGGGAACCCGAGTTTTCTAACCCTAAGATTCAATATATCGTTGCTTTACGCTTAAGTGAGGCAGCCCATGGAAATGCCTTAGGAATCGGCTTGGCTGATTTCACCACGGAAAGGGTAATGCACGGGATCGATTATCCAGTCATGAGAGAAAACGTGGTTACGAGTTCATTTATCGATCGAGGCAAAATACCGATGGCGTTTCCAAACGACCAGGCAAGCATTGCTGCAGCCCAACGCTGCCTATGGCAAGAAAATCCGCGGAGCGCTCGAATGATGTACATTCCTAATACCTTAGAGATTTCAAAAATAGCAGTGAGTGAAAGCTTGCTACCTATGCTTAGTACTCAGCCCGGCATAGAAGTTTTGACCCCCTTACAAGAGCTAGCTTTCGACCAAGAAGGGAACCTTGACATAAACTTTATCCATATTGCGCCAGGAACTTCATAATATGAGTTCCATCATCCTCAAACTTCTTTCCACTAAGATCAGAAAAATAATCCTTATCTAGAAGGAAATCGGAAGGGAATGAGAAAATGCCAAGACGCAGTGAACGTATTTTAACTAGACCTGACTTCTCTTTTCAAAGGGCCTTATATAAGTCTATGGGTTATACAGATCAAGACTTAGACAAACCTATGATTGCCGTGGTGAATGCCCACAGTACAGTGGTACCCGGACATTACCCTTTGAATGACATCGCAAACTTCGTGAGGGAAGGTATTCGGGAAGCAGGAGGAACTCCGGTACAATTTGGCGTCATTGGGGCCTGTGACGGAATCGCACAGGGTCATATTGGGATGCGATATATTCTACCGACCAGGGATGCTATTGCCAACGATATTGAACTGATGGTTCAAGCTCATCAGCTCGATGGGATAGTTCTCCTCGGATCCTGTGATAAAACGGTACCAGGGATGCTGATGGCTGCCGCTCGATTAGATATTCCAGCCATTTTGGTTAATGCAGGTCCAATGGAAGGCGGTATTGAATTTAGTGGAAAAGCCTCGGATGCGGCGACTGTCAGCGAGGCCTTGGGCCTATATACAGCAGGGACGATCACTTTAGATCAGGTTATAGAGCTTGAAAACGAAGCCTGTCCAGGCTGCGGGAGTTGTTCCTTTTTAGGTACTGCCAATACAATGTGTATTCTAGCTGAGGGTTTAGGAATGAGCCTTCCGGGAAGTGCTATGATTCCAGCGGTCGATCACAAACGATTACAAGTGGCTAAGGAAAGTGGTCTGCAAATTGTAAAACTTGTTCAACAAGGGCTAACTGCACGTAAAATCATTACCCGAAAATCCCTAGAAAACGCGATTCGGCTTAACATGGCGATCGGGGGATCGACAAATGCTACCTTACATTTACCGGCTATTGCCTATGAGGCAGAAGTCGAATTAAACTTAAATATCTTTGAAGAGCTGAGTAATACGACTCCTCACATTGCTAAAATGAACCCTGCTGCGGCTCCTAACGTCGTAGATTTTCACAAAGCGGGTGGAGTAGCAGCAGTCTACAATGCGCTCATGCCATTACTCTATTCTGATGAACTATCTGTAACAGGGCATACAATCAGAGAAAATGTTGAAGGCTCAAAGAGTAAAAATACCACAGTTATTCGTTCTCTAGAAGAGCCTTTTAGTCTGACCGGGGGACTAGCCATATTACGAGGTAACCTATCTCCCGATAGTGCCGTTTGTAAACCCGCTGCTATTCTGCCGAAAATGTGGAATTTTAGCGGTCCAGCTAGGGTTTTTGATGGTGAGGACGATGCTATTACCGCTATTTCAACCGGAAAAATTAGCCATGGTGATTGTATTGTTATCCGCTATGAAGGTCCTCAAGGCGGGCCCGGCATGCCGGAAATGTATAAGCCACTTAAAGTGCTGGAAGGACTGGGACTGGGAGAAAGTGTGATGCTTGTCACAGATGGGCGCTTCTCTGGTTCAAACCGTGGGGGTCTGGTTGGTCATGTATCACCGGAAGCTGCAGCTGGGGGACCATTAGCCATCGTTAATGAGGGTGACCTTATCGAAGTTGATATTCCCGGTCGACGGCTGGACCTAATGGTCAGTGATGAAGAGATTCAAATACGCTTGAATCGTTGGACTAAGCCCGCCAAAAAGATTACGAGCGGCTATTTAAACCTTTATTCACGTTTAGTGGAAAGTGCAGACAAAGGCGCAATTATCAAGCATAGAGACTGATCCTAAAAAGTCACTTGTGAAAAGTAGTTCTCATGATATTGTGGTTGTAGGGGACTAATAACAGAAGCAGAGGGGGTATTTTGAGCTTGATTGGAATACTTGCTGATGATTTTACAGGCGCTAATGATACTGGTATTCAATTTGCCAAACATGGGATTTCCACAGTAACGATTTTAAATTTTGATAAAGCAGAATTAGAATTATTTAAAAATGTTGAAGTTATTGTTATGAATACAGAAACAAGAAATTCAAGCAACACCGAAGCTTACCGGAAAGTTCAAAATGCTGCCAAACTATTATTAAATATGGGTTTTCCATTTATATTTAAAAAAATTGACTCTACCATGAGAGGATATCCCGGACTAGAGTTACTGTCTCTTATGAGGGTGCAAAAAGTATCGGTTGGTGTTATCACTCCGGCGTTTCCAGCCAACAGCAGGAGGGTGGCTGGTGGTTTCCTGTTTGTCAATGAGGGTCCATTAAAACAGAAGTTCGATAAAGGCCTTAATATTATGCAGCTTGTTCGGGAGCAAGCAAAGTGTAAGGTTAAATTATTAACACTGGAAGAAATCCGTAATGGTGTAGAACATGTAAGAAAATTCTTTGTCGACGTAATTGATACCCGAGAAGAAACCATAGTCATTGCTGATGCAGTTTGTCAGGAAGATTTAGCCGTGACTTCAGATACTTTCAAAGAATTTTTACCCCAAATGGTCATTGCCGGTTCAGGAGGGTTGGCTGAGTCATTACTTGTATCCTCCGGCTTGAGAAATAAGAAGAACATACTTGAAACTCCTTCGGAAAGGCTATTAATGATTATTGGAAGCTATAGCCCTGTTACTGCTATGCAGATTGCTTGGCTCGAAGAAAAACAACAAGTTGAGATAATTACGGCTGATGTCCCTAAATTAGTTTCCTCGGAAAGTATGTACGAGATAGAAAGAGTTGTGACTTTGGCAAAGTCTAGTTTAACTTCAGGGAATCATACGGCGATAGTATTAAATACTTTATCCAAGGCAGAAAGTTTACCTGACTCCCTTGAATTAGCAAATAAGAAAGAAAAGAATCTAATTCTTCAAGCGCTTGGACAAATAACTAGTGAAATCGTAGACAGCTCATTGGTTGGAGCGCTTATGCTATCTGGAGGGGATACGGCGTCTTTCGTGTGTAAAAAACTTGGCTGCAAAGGTATAAAGCTGGAAGATGAAATTGTTCCCGGAATACCTTTTGGACGCCTAATAGGCGACAAATGTGATGGTATGTATGCAGTAACCAAATCCGGCAGTTTAGGTTCTTATGATGCCTATGAAAAAGTACTGGAGTATCTGGGAAAGAACAATCTGGAAAAAAGATAGTAATTAGTCTTTATAAAAGTTTAAAATTAGACAAGAAACTGGTTGTGGTGAACAAAATATTTAAAGGCGTTTACTGTCATGTTATCGAAATTTAAGACTAAAAGTTTGCTTTTTTCAAGTGGTTGAAAGAGGGTAAAAGCAATGAACACAAAACCAATTATCGGAATAACTATGGGTGACCCAGCGGGAATAGGCGCTGAAATAGTAGTTAAGGCCTTAAGTAACGAGAAGTACTATCACAGAGCTGCTCCGGTGGTTCTAGGAGATAAGGAGCGACTCCAGCAAAGTCTCAAGTTTGTGGAACAACCACTCAAAGTACGAGCAATTGAGGATCTGTCAGAAGCAAAATTTAAGTACGGTGTAATAGATGTCCTAGAGTCTGATATTCCTGGCATCAGCGATGTTACCTATGGCCAGGTCAGTGCTGTAGCTGGAAAATCTGCCGTAGCCTATGTTTTTAAAGCTATAGAACTCGCACAGGCGCAGAAAATAGCGGCTATCGTGACAGGCCCACTCAATAAGGAAGCAATTCATTTGGCGGGGTACAATCAGTACTCGGGTCATACGGAGATTTTTGCCGAAAAGACGAATACGAGTGATTATGCCATGATGCTGGCAGTGAATGACTTGTATGTTATTCATGTAAGTACTCATTGCTCTTTAAGACAAGCATGTGATAAGGCTACCAAGAGTAGGATTAAGAAAGTAATTGACTTAGCAAACGAGGTCGTGAAGACCTATAGTATTTCTAATCCATTGATCGCAGTGGCCGGGCTAAACCCTCATAGTGGAGAAGGTGGGGCTTTTGGCACAGAAGAAATCGAACAGATTATTCCTGCCATAGAGGAGTCGTTAGCTAAAGGGATGAAAGTAATGGGTCCTGTTCCTCCCGACAGTCTCTTTGTTCGAGCAAAAAAAGGTGAATATCAGGTGATGATTGTAATGTACCATGATCAGGGTCACATCCCTGTAAAGGTCATTGGATTTGACGAAGGTATTAACACTAGTATTGGGCTGCCAATTATTAGGACATCTGTCGATCATGGTACAGCTTTTGAGATTGCAGGTAAAGGGATTGCCTCAGCGGCAAGTATGGAAGCCGCCTTGAATCTTGCCATAGATCTAGCGGTCAATAAGGAAAGGAAAGAGTGAACAATCGAACATCTAACATCGAATTTAGGGGGGTGAGTGTTTTGAGTAATGCTATGCGAGAAGAAATTGAAAGAGTATTTAACTTGAAAATTATTAATGAACAGTTTCTTCCTTGGGGTGAGTTCTATTGGCTCGAGTTGGCTCCAACTAACCGCAAAGCGCAAAGCAGCTTGTCCGTTGTGAAGGTATACCCTTTTCAGGAGCAAAAAATACACCCTCATCCCGGTTACGAGGAAATAATAATTGGTATTGAAGGCGAACTAATCCATTGGTGTGATGACCGTGAGATCATTGTGCAAAAAGGACAAGCAGGATACATTCGTAGTGGCGGGCAGCACAGAATTCTGAACATTTCCGATCGACCCGCTATGTTTATAAGCATTGTAACGCCAGTAATGCCGACAGCCTTGGGGGAGTTATCTCCGATCGACGATGTGGAGCTGGATGAACTTATAGAGATGATTAAACTCGAGCCAATTGCAGACAAATTTTCCCAGAGCGTTGGTTTAGCAGTCACTTTGATTAGTGTTCATGGTGATAAACTTACTGAGCCGAAAAATCTTCCGGAATTCTGTCGGCTATGTTATATCTTACAAGCGGGGGATTGTGCGATATGCTCGAACGCAGGAGTAAAATTCGTTGGGAATGAGCTAAAAGTTTACAACTGCAGGTATGGGTTAACTTCATTTCTGTCGCCTATCATTATCAACAGAAGATTGTTAGGTTACCTAGGATGTGGTTACGAGTTACTGGCAGTTCAAACAACACAAACTGTCGATTTAGTCAATCAATATTTTCCGGTGGAATATGTTCCGGTAGCGCAAAAGGCTTATTTGAAACTGGGAGTATTAACTCGTAACCATTTAGTTTCCGCAGCGGAAACTATTTTGCTGGTAACTACTTCTCTCGTGCAACTAATAATTTTCTCTGCCCGGGAAAAACAGATGACCTCTTATCGCCTAAAACTATCATTGGAAAAACAAAAGCAAGCAGAGTTGGAAAGCTCTCTGAAAGAAGTTCGCCTAAAATTTTTAGAATCTCAGGTCAATCCCCATTTTTTGTTTAACACTTTAAATACGATCGCCCAGATGGCAGAAATGGAGGGATCAACAACTGTATCTTCCCTGACGTATGCGTTATCAAATCTCCTGCGTTGTAGTTTAGGTAAGAGTGATTCCTTAATTACCGTGAAAGAAGAACTGGATTACGTTAAGGACTATATGTTTATCCAAAAGACTCGGTTTCCCCATAAATTTGAAGCCCATATAGACGTGAATAATCAGGTAAGCCAGGTCAAAATACCGTTTATGACATTAATGGTTCTGGTGGAAAACTCAATTCTCCACGGTTTTTCGGACATGCGACGGGCGGGGAATTTGTATATTAAAGGATATATGGAAGGAGAAACCGCTGTTTTCATGGTGGAAGACAACGGAAGCGGTGTACCACAAGAAGTAATAGCACAAGTTGAAAACCTTAACAAGACAGGCTTTAATTCTAATAATATGAAAAGTATTGGCCTGAAAAACATATATATGCGTTTAAAGCATTTTTATGGAGAACAAATTTCATTGACGATTGAGCGCCTAGCGGAACGAGGAACTAAGGTTATAATTAGGGTACCTGTCAGCGTATAGAGGATTATTTATGGCAAAGATCCGGGGGGATAGTATGTATAAACTGGTAATTGTTGACGACGAGCTAACGGAAATAAAATTTGTCCGTTATGTTGTAAACACGTTTAAACTGCCCTTCTATATTTGTGGGGAAGGAGAAACCGGGGAAGAGGGCATAGAACTTGTTAGAAAGCACGACGCGGATTTTGTGATTATGGATATCAATATGCCGATGATGGATGGACTTACCGCCGCCAGGATCATCAAAAGGGAGTATCCTTTAACAAAAATCTATCTCTTAACGGCCTACGAGTCCTTCGAGTATGCAAGGCAAGCAGTGAAGGTTGATGTTGACGATTATCTACTTAAACCTATTAGGCCGGAACAACTGGTAGATGTCTTGAAAAAAGGAATTGCTGAGGTGCTTAGACGAAGGCTTGCCAATCGTGAGATTAACAAAATGAAGCAGAAAGTTGAGACAGCAAGACCACTCTTAAAACGACAGTTGATGTATGCGCTTGTTACAGGTGGTAAATCAAATAACAATGCTATGATCTCGATGAAAAACGTTTTGGGGCTAGGGGAAATTAAAGCCGCTGGAGTTCTGGTTGTCACTGTTTGTAACCAAAACGGAAAGATTTTTACAGGTAATGGGTTGCGGGAGACATTGGTTAAGAATATTGGGAAGGATATTGATTTCAATCTGTGCGAAATTCTCCCTTCTGGTGACATTGTAGTATTACTTAAGACGTGGGGTAATAAAAAACAACAAGCTTTGAACAAAATAATAGAATCATGGGAACGTTCATTTGAAATCCAGGTGTACGCTGGATTTGCTCTCCTTAATGATCAAGGATCTATCCCTAGCGCCTTTAACATTGCTGACAAACTACGTAGGACAGCTTTGTTTTGGCATAAACCGGGAATTTTTTTATTGGCTCAGTTGGGTTCAATACAGGATTGTTTGCCCAATGTTCCAGTTATCCAAAAGACTGTATTTAACTGTTTGTTGGAAAGGAAGGTAGACAAGGCCCGGGATACTATTCAAGGTGCGCTTAGAGATTTGCACAATCGTTTTATTCCGCCGGAGCAAATCATGACTGTTGCCAATCAAATTGTCAATGCTTTGTTGTTCGAGCTCACGGAACAAGCACCTGGAAATGAAGCCAGTATAATTGCTCAACAATACCTGGAAAGTTCAAGTACTATTAGTTGTTATGATGAATTAGAAAACAGTCTGTTTGCATTAATTGAAGTCTTAAATCGCTGGTTTTGTTTACCTAATGAAACTCTGACAGAACAATCAATACACTGGGCGGCATCCTATATTCGTCAAAATTATCATGATAACATTACTCTCGAACAGATGGCTGGAAAGCTCTTTCTTAGCCCAAGTTACTTTAGTCGGTTGTTTAAAAAGCATATTGGAGAGGGCTTTGCATTTTTCGTGACGAGGATTCGTCTGGAACACGCCCAGAATCTGCTGGTAACTGGTAAATTGTCTGTAGCCCAGGTCGCAAAACAAGTGGGTTATTATGATCCGAGCTACTTTAGTACTGTGTATAAGAAACATTTTGATGTGTCGCCACAACAAGTAATTTCCTTGACAGATCGGAAGGAGTGAACTCGTAGTACTGGGTTCCACTCCCACTTGTAGAAGTGGGGAGTGGAACGATTGGATAAAAGGACCGAGGCGCTTTCTCGGTCCTTTTGTTAAGCAAAAATTCAAAACCTTAAGACAAGAAAGTCAGTAGGCAATAGTTTGTCGATCGCGAATTAATTACAATAAGAAAAATCGCAATATTATAGTTGAATTAGGAAAAGAGTGATAGAAAGTGAGAAGTCACACGACGACAAAGGGCCTTGCAAGGGCAACCCATCGGGCCCTGTACTATTCCATGGGATTGTTGCCAGAGGACTTAGACAAGCCGATAATTGCCATAGTTAATACGCAAAATGATACCATGCCAGGCCACGTTCACCTGGACTCTATAGCGAAAGCAGTACGTGAAGGAGTCATTGCTGCTGGAGGTACACCCATTGAGTTTCCCACGATCGCACTCTGTGACGGGATAGCCCAAGGGAATTATGGCATGCATTACCCTCTAGCCAGTCGGGAAGTGATTGCGGATTCCGTAGAATGTATGATGAATGGACACCAATATGATGCTATGGTCTTAATCACGAACTGCGACAAAATAACGCCAGGCCTACTTATGGCTGCGGTCAGGCTAGATGTTCCGGCCATCATGATTAGTGGTGGGCCAATGGCGACGGGTTACCTTAATGGCGCGGAAATTGGCTATACCGATTTAATGGCTGCTCAGGGGGATGTGGCTAGAGGATTGATTGACATGGAGGAATTAGCGAGACGTGAACAGGTCGCTCTACCAGGTTGTGGAGCGTGTAACCTGTTAGGAACAGCTAATTCCATGAATTTTTTGACAGAGGCATTGGGAATGGCTTTGCCCGGTAGCACAACGCCAGCAGCATCGGGAGCTCGATTGACCTTGGCGAAACGCACGGGGATTAAAATTATGGAACTTTATCAAAAGGGTATAGTTCCGTCCCAAATAATCACCAAAAAAGCAATTGAAAATGCCATAGTGGTTGATCTGGCTATTGGTGGCTCCACGAACACAGTACTCCATATAACGGCCTTAGCTAAAGAAGCCGGCCTAGAATTTGACGTAAATTGTTTCACAGAGCTGGCCCAAAAGATGCCCCATCTTGTCAAAATGAAACCTGCCTCAGGTGGGCACTATCCGGTTGACGTTCACCGGGCTGGAGGGATAACTGCACTGATGAACCAACTGGCTGAGCATGGATTGCTTGCAACAGAGGTTTTAACAGTCACAGGCGCAACCTTAAAAGAAAACGTGGCCGGGGCAAACGTTGTAAATTCAGAAGTTATCCGTCCCATGGATAATCCCTATGCCCAAAAAGGCGGAATTCAATTACTATACGGTAACCTGGCTCTGGATGGTTCAGTCTGTAAGAGTGCTGCAGTAGCTCCGGAGATGTTAAGGCATCAGGGACCTGCCAGAGTGTTCGATCAAGAGGAACCAGCGGTCGAAGCGATTTACGGCGGGAAGATAAATGCAGGCGATGTTGTAGTGGTAAGGTACGAAGGACCGAAAGGCGGGCCGGGTATGCGGGAAATGCTGACACCTACGGCAGCCATTGTCGGTATGGGCTTGAGTAAAGAGGTAGCTTTGATTACTGATGGCAGGTTTTCTGGTGCAACAGCCGGAGCGGCCATTGGTCACATCTCTCCAGAGGCTGCAGAAGGAGGGTCGCTTGCTTTAGTTCGGGAAGGAGACATCATAGAGATCGATATTCCGGCTGGTAAATTACACTTGCAGGTGAGTGACGAAGAGTTGTCTGAAAGGCGTGCTGCTTGGGTTAAGCCGGAAAGAACTGACGTCAAAAAAGGTACCTATTTGCACAGATATTCGAAACAAGTTAGTTCAGCAATGTCAGGTGCGGTATTTATGGATTAATTGAACTAGGATTACCAAGGACAAGAAATTTAACAAGTTAAACAAATAATCCAAAGGCTTATGAGACTGATAATCGAATTCTAATATATAACGAGGAGGGTTGATCATGGTAAAAAACAAAATCACGATTCCAGACTTAAAAGGGATGAAGGCTTCAGGACAAAAGTTTAAAATGATTACCGTCTATGATTTCCCTATGGCTTCCATGGTTGATCGTTCATCTGCGGAACTGATTTTAGTGGGCGATTCTTTAGGGATGGTAATTCAAGGCCATGACAGCACCGTACCTGTTAACCTTGAGGACGTTCTCTACCATGTGAAGATTGTCCGAAAGGGAGCACCTAGTACTTTTGTGGTCGGAGACATGCCGTTTCTCTCCTACCAAGTGAACCGCGACGAGGCCATTAGAAATGCTGGCACTCTGCTCAAAGCAGGGGCCGACTGTGTGAAGATGGAAGGCGGTGTCAAAATTGCCGAGACGATGAGTGCAGTGGTTGACGCTGGCATTCCGGTCATGGGCCACATCGGGCTGACTCCTCAAACAGCGGCCATGCTAGGCGGATTTAAGGTGCAGGGGAAGAACGCGGATTCTGCAGAAAAGTTGTTGCAAGATGCCTTGGCCGTGCAAGAAGCGGGCGCCTTTGCCATGGTGTTGGAATGTATACCCACAGCTTTAGCTCAATTAATCGACCAGAAGCTTACGATACCAACGATATCGGTTGGGGCAGGTCCTTTTACAACTGGTTTCAACTTAAATGCTTACGATTTATTAGGGATTTTTGATAAGTTTGTACCAAAATTCGTGATTCAATATGCCCAAATGGGGAATGACATTGTGAAGGTTTTTGACACTTGGTGCAAGGATATTGATGAAGGAAGCTATCCGGCTCCTGAACATGGATTTGCCATGAATGACGAAGATCTAAAGCGTTTGTATTAGGAATAATAAGAAAGAGGTGTTAAGTGTGGGTAAGAAAACAATCAATGATTTCAACAACATGGTCGAAACGGAAGAAAAGATAGTCTATCTTACGGCTTATGACTATTTGACAGCCAAAATGGAGGAAAAAGCCGGTGTCGACATGATCTTAGTTGGCGATTCCTTAGGCATGGTAAGCTTAGGCTATGATACCACATTTCCGGTAACCATGGATGATATGATTCGCCATTGTTCGGCTGTTCGTCGTGGCGCCCCCAATACGTTCATTGTCGGTGACATGCCTTACATGTCTTACCAAGTATCGGATGAACTAGCCGTTGCCAACGCCGGGAGGTTTATTAAAGAGAGCCTTGTTGATGCCATAAAATTAGAAGGTGCCGGTCCGATGATTGCGAGCAGGATTAAGGCCATTAACGAGGCGGGTATTTTAGTGATGGGTCATATCGGTTTGACCCCACAGTTTATGGGTCAGATTGGAGGATATAAAGCTCAGGGCCGGAGTGCCGCGGCAGCTTTAAGTTTGGTTGAACAGGCCAAACGGGTCGAAGAGGCTGGAGCTTTCAGTATTTTAGTGGAAGGCGTACCGTCTGCAGTCGGTAAGGCCATCACTGAAAGAGCTGATTTCCCGGTGCTTGGTATTGGTGCTGGTCCATACACCCATGGGCAATTGCTTATTTATGCTGATATGGTGGGATTATACGATAATTTCACTCCGAAGTTCGTGAAGAAATATGCCAATGTAGGAGAAGTATTAGTTAGTGCTTTCACAGAATATGTTAGAGAAACTCGTGAGGGCGTTTTTCCGGTTGATGGGGAACATACCTATAAAATGAAGGACGAGGAAGCGGCTGAATTCTGGTCTTTACTGGAAAAAGAAGCGAAATAATGAACTATTAACGCATAGATGAGTAGTTGGAGTAGTGGTAAACTTTACGACATCCGAGAGTACCCTTCTTTTTCTTTTAACAGTTGGTATATTCAAAATCTACGTAGCTTACAACTGATGGTCAAAAAAGATGGTAGGACTAATGAACCTGGTATCTTTAAAGCCAGTGGTCCTCCTATGAAGGTTGACCAAAGCGAACAGAAATTGACAATAATTATTTATCAAGATGAATACGGGAATCAATTTGAGATTCCCATTCAGGTTCCTGAATCTAATTTTGATGACTTATTTCGGAAGTGAATGATCTTAAGAAGCGGAAAAACCTCGAGTGTTGCATTAGGCAATTTCGAGGTTTTCTCTTAATGGAAGAAGCTTTAAAGGAAATTTGGAAGGAATTGTAGAATAGAATATAGTTATGCATGTATTACAATTAAGGTGGGTCGTGAGTAAAACCGTGCGAATACTTGCCTTGGCAAGCAATGATCCTAAAACACCATCACCTTTTTTACCCGATGCAACCTTAGTTTATATGAATGGTACAACCAAAAATTCAAAGGTGGATTTTGGATTAAGCCAGTGCATCGGCCAACTCCGGATATTTTGTCTAAAATGGTTTGAAGTTGAAACGCATGATCTGCTTCTGCTTGACTATAGGTCGGATTAGCATATAGTTCCGTCACCGCTTGTTCCAAGGGAGTCGCAGTTGGATTTTCGATGAAAATGTACCAATCAGAGGCAGTACTAAGGTCCAGTAGATGGCTTACCTCAGAAGATCGTGATGATAGTTGGAATCGTCTTTTAGAAAGGATGGTGGGTCAGTGGAAAAAACGTTGTTTGAATTGATTATTCTTACGTCTATTATCCATCTTGTCGATACCCTTGCATACTCTGTGAGGCTGAACTCTGTAAAGAGCGGGCAAGTTGCATTATCCTTTTCTCTATTTAATCTCATCGCACTTGTTGCGCGTACTGCAAGAAATCCCTGATCTTTGATTGGTAGAGGCACGCAGTGAAGTATTGAATATTGTTTATCATTTACTTTATATACTTTGAATTAAATAAATTAGAAGGAAGATTCCGACTGCAAGGACTGATATGGTGAGTAGGATGTTAAGTATCGAAGCTGGTTGATAGGTATCCGCATATATTTGTCTCTCAACCTTCTTATACCTGATAAATGCCAGAACGCTCATTAAGGCACCGAGGCCCACAAGATAAATTCCAACGATGGACGTATATCCATGAGAGGGAGGTAATGCAAGTTCAATAGCTGATTTTCCCATAATGTAAGACATTTGTTTTATGAATAACGTGAATCTCTCAACAACAAAACCGAATGCCATGATTCCAATGCTGGTTCTTATCCATGCAAGAAATGTCCTTTCATTGGCCATGTGAACACGGCGGTTACGAACTCTCAATAGTTTCTTGTCTCCAATTATTTCTGGCATGCAGCTATCCTCCATAATAAGTTTTTAACAATTTAAAGAATTTCAAATTCAGGCGTTCCCGCAGTGGAGTAATACATGGATATTCTACTACTTTTTTAAAGATTAGAAAAGGAGCGCAAGGTACTCCCAGATGAACCATCCATCGATCATGTTGCGGATGGTATTCTACAATTCATGAATGTAATAAAATTCTCAGTAGTAGAGATTCTAACGACCATCTTTCTTGATAGAATAGGCGTACTATGACACTATAAAATAAAGACTAAGGCTGGAAGCATTAATCATTAATACGTCCAGCCTTGTTTCTGCGTAAATTGGGGTTATTTCGTGGGATGGGATGAGGTAGGTGATATTCATTATCAGTTCATCATTCCTACCGCCAGGGTCCCTCTTTTTCCCATAGTCAAATTCTTTTGGGCTTGGGTCAGGGGTCGACCTGTTTTAACCAAGGAGGTCAATACACCGCATTGAGACGTATCCCCAACAAGTACAAAGCCCTTTAGAATGTCCCCCTGCCAAAGTAGATTACGATAGATGGGCATATCTCCGACCATTTTTAGGCTTTTTTCCTGGTCCCAATCCCCTTGACCCTTTTTCTCTGGGAGTTTCGTGATTCCTGCAGACATGGCAGAGAGACCAAAAAAGTCCACAGAGTTTAAGCCAAGAGATCCCGGATAAATTTCTTGTCCACCGCACATATTTGCTCCAGCAATTCTGCCTTGGGCTGTAGCATTTGGCCAAGTGGCATTTACGGTGAACTTCTGGCGAACAAGGTCCCAGGTCTCAGCAATATCTCCTGCCGCGTAAATATTGGGAAGATTCGTTGCTAAAGAAGAATCTACCTGAAGACCCATTCCAATATTAAAGCCAATAGTTCTTAATTCCCCTAAATTTGGACGTACTCCTTTGCCCACGATGACTAAATCAGCGACGAGTTCTGTATGGGGCGCTATCAACACACCCTGAAGCTGCTCTTCTCCTGTGATTGCCTCAGCCTCCGTCTGTAAAAGAAATCTCAGTCCATTAGCTGCTAAGTGCCCTTGAATTATGCTGGCTGCTTTTTCATCAAGCATTTGGGAGAGAATCTGACCTGAAGAGACCAAAACGGTAACCTGAAGCCCACGTTTTTTCAAGGCATAAGCGCTCTTCAGACTGACCAAACCTCCTCCGATGACGACTGCCTTTTGTGCTCCTCGCTCCAAGACCTGATTAATGTCTAATGCATCCTTCATGGTGCGTAGAGTAAAAACCTCTGGAAGGTTTCCCCCCTTGATCAAGAGTTTATTAGCTGAAGCGCCCATCGCGAGTAAAAGCTTGCTGTACCCCCATTCCTGCCCATCGGTACTTCGAACAAGTCGGCGTACCGGATCGATCCAGTTAACCTCGACCCCATAAATTACCTTAAGTTTTAGTCGTTCTGCAAAACCTTCTTCACGTAAGTAAAGGCGGGAAGCCGGAATATCTCCTGCTAAGAAATAAGTGGTTAGACAACGAGAGTAACTCTGTTCTTGTTCTGCCGTGAGGACGATGATTTCTGACAGGGTGTCGTGCCTCCGGATTTCTTCAACCGCAAACAGCCCTGCAGCGCTATTGCCAATTACGATATAGCTCATAATTTCTTCCTTCCCTTAATTAGAAAGTCCGAGCTTTTTCCGTTTCGCTCGGATATCCTCAAGAAGTCCAAGAGCAGCTTGCTGGGGATCTGTTTCAACATAGAATTTCCCCCCGATCACATCACTCAGTCCAACTGTAAGCAATTCAGTCACCGCTTTACTCCCTAGCACGGGCGGAACAACGCCAAGGTGAGTGGTGAGCCCCATGGTCACTGCCCAAGTTCCGATACTCAAGGCTTTTTCATGCTGAAGTTCTGGAGCACTCGCCGCCACGGGCAATAATGCCGAATCCACATTCAAATAGCTTGAGATAGCTGTGACCAAATCACCAATCCTTGAATTATCGACACAGCTGCCCATATGCAGGACTGGGGGAAGCGGGGCCGCAAGACCTGCAGCCTGACCAATCGCGGTCAAAACTGCTTTCAAACTTTCTCCGGCATAAGTCTCGGTTCCTTCTGAATTCATCAGACCAGCCTTAGCTAACGCATGAGCGGAACATCCTGTCGCGACCACCAACACGTTATTTTTAAGGAGTTCTTTCACTAATTCCACATGAATGAGGTCTTGAGTCACTTTGACATTGTTGCAGCCCACGGTTGCCACTACCCCTAAGATATTACCATTGATAATATTATCAATAAGAGGCTTCAGGGGTTGGACAGGGTCCACTGTTGAAAGTGCTCCGATGATGGCTTCCACACTAAACCCAGCCATTATCTTACGCTTATAATTGGGGATTTTGATCTTCTTGCTGTCTCTCCGCCCATAAGCGGCGATCGACTTTCGTACAATTTCCTGAGCCGCTTCATCCGCGTTTTCTAAGGTAAATGGCACGTGGATTGCTCCTGGAATTTTGACGATCGGCATTGTCGTGATAATCTCCGTATGATAACAAGCAGCCACTTGAGCTAAGGAAGGCATAATACATTGTACGTCGACGACCATAGCATCAACCGCTCCGGTGACAATGGCCAGTTCTTGAGCTAAGAAGTTAGTAACCAGCGGGATCCCTTTGCGCATTAAGACCTCATTACCTGTACAACAGATTCCAGAGACTAAAATTCCCTTAGCTCCTGCTAGGCGTGCTTCAGCTTGGAGTTTGCCTGCCCAATAGACGATTTTTTCAGATAGTAAGGGAACATGACCATGTACGATTAGATTAACAGAATCTTCCTGGAGAACCCCCAAATTAGCCTCCGTCACTACCGGGGTAGGTGTACCAAAAAGAATATCTTGCATGTCCGTTGCCAGTTTTAGGCCGGAATAGCCATCAACCAGCCCTTGTTTAGCGGTCGATAAGATTAGATTCACTGGGTCAGCATCCATACCCATCGTGGTCTGATGCATTGCTTCGCGGATTTCTCGATCAGGATTTCGAGGAAGAATTCCAAGGCTCCCCCAAACCGCAATTCTCTCTTTAGGCGCGTTAGCCATCAACCATTGTACCGGCTTCTTACTATGGTTAGCTAGATCGGCATAAGCAACTTCGACAACCTCGATGGCGAGCTCCGCTTTGCTTTTGCCGGAGATCTCCAAACCTAATCCCCTGGCTACCTGTTGCAATTTCTTTTCGTCTGCGATGTCATAATTAATTTCACCTTTAGCCGCCAACTCTAAAGCTTCAACAGCCTCGTAGGCATGGTCTACATGGGCTGCTGCACCGGCAGCCACTTGCCTGAGTAAATTTCTAGTAACGATGACATCTGCACTTGCTCCACAAATCCCAGCTTTCGGCCCGTTGCCAAAGGGATCAATCCGACAGGGTCCCTGAATACAATGTCGGCAACAGATTCCCAAGCTGCCAAAACCACATTGAGGTTGTTGTGCTTCATAGCGATCCCAAACCGTTTCTACACCGTCTAAGGCCGCTTTAGGTAACAATTCTAACACGGCAGGATCAATTGATTTTTGAGATTTCATTTTAGTTGACTCCCTTCATTTGGTCTAAGAAAGTTTGCCGTCCACTGCGGGCAAACTCTTGAACCTCAACAAATTCCAAAGCCTTTGTCGGACAGGCTGCCACACAGGCCGGATCATAATCTAAGTCCTGGCAACGGTCACACTTGGTGACTCTATGGGTCGCAGAAATTTCAGCAATAACCCCAAACGGGCAGACCATAACGCACATCATGCACCCGACGCATTTTTGTTCATCGACTTGAATCAATCCGGTCTTCAAATCAAACTGCATAGCCCCACTCATACAGGCATGAACACAAGGAGCGTCTAAACATTGCCGACATTGTAATGGGAAATTGAGCTTCCCGTTGGACTCAACAAAGATTCGTTTCTGTGGCGGCTTGAGTTCTTCGATTGCCTCGAACAAGCTCTTACTGGTCGAGTGGGCAACTGCACAAGCCAGTTCACAGCTCTTACAGCCTAGGCAATGTTCGCTTCTGGCAAGAATCTGTCTCAACTTTATCCCTCCTTAAACTTCTGGACTTTACTTATCCATAACTTATCGGAATATTCTCTTTTCTTCAATCGGCTTGCCGACATTGCATAAGAAATATTAAAATTTATGGTAGAATTTCGCCGTAGCCGCTGATCGCGCAAGGAAGACTTTGCGGCGATGGATGACTAATGCCGAAGCGCTAACCCCAAAGAACATTGTAGCCCGTAGGATATCTACCCACTTATAAGTGGGATTCTTGAAAAATGGATAAAAAAGCGCGGTGTTATACCGCGCAAAAAAGATTATATAGTTTTCTCAAATCATAGTTTGTCGATAAGCATCTCCCAATTTAACACAGAAAGCTTACCCCGTTTCACGACCACAATTCCTTGTCGTTCCCAGCGTTTAAGAATCTCATTGACTGTTTGACGAGTTGTCCCGCTTAAAGCAGCAAATTGTTCGTGGGTAAAGTCCAGAAAATATGGTAAATCGGATCCTTGGTTGGCTTTAGGTCGTCCTTCACGCAGGATAACATGAGCTAAGCGCACAGAGACTTCCCGAAAAGCCAAGTCAAGGATGACATCATTGGTCTCTTTTAAGATGTTTCCCAACAAACGGATTAAGCGTAAACTGAGTTCTGGACATTCCCCGAGCATCGGTCGAAAATTGTCCATCCCAAGATAATAAACGACTGAATTTTCTAGCGCTGTGGCAAAGGCTAAAGAGTGAACACTATAGACTTCTCCAGGGGATAGGCAGGCGACCGTAAATTCCTTACCATCTTCTGACAAGTACGAAATTTTAACCCGGCCCGTCCGGATAAAGTAGATTGGTTCCGAGCAGTCAGATGGAAACTCAAGGATTTGACGCTTAGTAAAGCTTCGCTCTCTAAAGTACCTCTCCCACTGAGTTAGAAGATCCGGTGAAAGACCATGAAACAACGGAAATTGTTCCAGCGTAGATGACATCAACATCACATTCCTTTTGAGTTTTGGTGGTCAGCACAAGTGGTCTCCGTTCTTATGTTAAGGATACTATAATTAAGGGGACACGTCACTTTCAATTTGTATTATAAAATTGTTATTCTTTCGACTGTATCCACATGGCATTAAACGGTGTAAAATTTATTTAAGAAAAGATACATACAAATATGATTAAAGTTGGGGAATCAAATGATAAATATTGTTAGTAGCGAAGAATCTGTAATAATCGTTTTACACGAGATTTATGGGATTAACCCACATGTCAAATTGATTTGCGAACAATATTCAGCGGCTGGATACAATGTTTTATGTCCAAATTTTGTGAAGTCGGGCGATTATTTCGATTATAGTAGAGAAGGAGAAGCTTATCAGTACTTCATTGAACATATTGGTTTTTATTCAATAGTGGATGAAGTTAAAACAATACTGTTGAAAGCTAGATTAGACTATAAATATGTATTTCTACTAGGGTTTAGCGTAGGAGCAACCTCAGCATGGATTTGTAGTGACCTTGAAAATTCGATTGATGGAGTAATTTGCTACTATGGTTCTAGGATAAGGGATTATAAGAACATAACTCCCAATTGCCCGGTATTATTAATCTTCGCTAAAGAAGAAAAATCATTTAATGTTTCGGAATTGACAAGTGCCCTTGGACAAAAGAAGTTTGTTGATGTACACGTGTTAAATGGAAAACACGGATTTAGTGATCCGTTTTCGAATCACTACAACGAGCAATCGCAACAAATCGCTCAGGATCTAGTTGATAGGTTCTTAATAAGGTTATAAAGAAGGACCAGAATTATTAAGGGATACAAGAAAGGCTATTGCAATCATCAGCTTAGGTTGTTTTAGTCCGAAATGGTCATCGGAAGAAATACACAAAATAACCCGTAGATTGATCACGCAAATCAATCTATCGGGTTATTTTTAGTAAGGCTTGGGGTTTTATGCATATTAGAATATTTCATGGAATGGGAGGGATATTTTAGATTTTGCCGAATATTAGGACATAGGCCAAAGGGCCTCAGTGACATCCTGTGAAAGGAGCCAATCCATGCCAAACTCAGACAAGTCTATCTCTCTGGGGAAAATATGCTTGCTTTATGTTTTATTAAGCGGATTATGGCTTTTGTTTTCAGAATCGGTGATCCATTATTTGTTTTCGGATCATGAATTGCTATTACTCCTTTCAGCTTTAAAAGGCTGGTTCTGGGTCTTATTTACGACGATCTTCTTTTACTATTTCTTAGGCCTAACCTGGCAAGCTCTTGAAGCTAAAAATCAGGAAATGATCAGATCGGCAAAAAAGCAAGATCAGCAACTCGACGCTATTAAACGTAAAGAAGAATTTTATCAACGTCTTTATGAAAGTGTAGCCGAGGGAGTGATTCTACAACACACCTCCGGTCAGCTTTATAATGCCAACTCTGCAGCCTGTACTCTGCTCGGCGCTTCTTTGACAGACATGAAGCAAAGCGGTTTTTTCACTAAAGAAATTCTTTGGATGGATGATCAGGGAGAACCTTTTAGCTGGAAAGCTCATGCCTCAAACGTGTTGGCTACAACTCAAGATAGCGAAGAGATAACACATACATTAAAACGTTTCGCCCCTGAACAGCGATGGTTACATCTCAACAGTGTTCTTCTGCGCAATGCTCAAGGTGAACCGAGCTGGGTGGTTACGACCTTAAGTGACATCAGTATGCGAAAATACAGTGAATTACATGAAGGCATTCTCTACGGTATCACAAAGCGCATTCTCGCGGAACAACCTTTGAACGTTATCTTCCAATTTCTCTGTGATGAATTAGTTCACTCTGTTGGTTACCCTGTTGCAGCAGTGGGCTTGAAAATGCCGGAAGGTTCTGTTGCTATTGTGGCTCAAACTGGTGTAAGAGACGAGTATATGAGAACCCTCAATATACGTTGGGACGACAGCCCTGAGGGACTGGGTGCAGTGGGTGAGGCTATCCGCAGTGGAAAACCACAAGTGCAGAACCTGATCGATAACCCTCAGTTTAAACCTTGGTGGGGTATTTTTGAAGCATTAAAACTACAGTCCATAGCCACTTTTCCTCTGTGGGCGCATGGACAATGCTTAGGAGCAATCGGCTTGTACACTCATCTGCCGGATTATTTCAATTCAGTGCGCATTGAACGTCTGCAATCCTTGGCAGAACAGATCACCATGGCCTTTTTAGCTCATGAAGACCGAAGTCAGCTCCAAATTCAAGGTACAGCCCTTTCAGCCGCCGCCGATGCTATCGTTCTCGCGGATCGAACCGGTAAGCTCCTCTGGGCTAATCCTGCTTTCGCCCAGCTTACGGGTTATGCATTTGAAGAGGTTCGCGGTCAAAACTTACATTTTCTGCAATCCGGCTATCAGGATAGCTCCTTTTATAAAAAAATGTGGGATGCGATTCTTGCTGGTAAAACATGGCGAGGTGAAATGATCAACCGCCACGCGAAGGGCTCTCTTTACCGAGAAAAAATGACGCTCACACCTGTTCAAGCAAACGGGGTAGAGATCACTCATTTTATTGCAATTATTCAGGATGTAACCAAACAATTTGCGACTCACAAAGCGTTACGGGATAGCGAAGAACGCTATGAGGAGATGTTTGAAAACATGAGTAATGCGGTCGCTGTCTTTCAATTTTCGGAAGACGAAAAAGTCTTTCGCTGTAAGGCCTTTAATAGGGCTGCAGAACAGATTGAAAAGCTACCACGTAGTCAAGTGTTAGGGCAACCTCTCGATCAATTCTTTTCCAACGATGAATCGTTAGGAATCATAAAGGTTTTCCTGCAAGTCTTCAAAACGGGAAAAGCTGCTTATTTCCCGGCTACATACTACCAAAACGCCTACGTCAGTGGTTGGCGGGAAGGCTTTATCTATAAGCTATCCACCCGTGAAGTGGTTACGATTTACGAAGATGTGACGAGACGAAAACAAGACGAAGAAACTCTGTGGTTGGAAAAAGAGCGTGCTCAGGTCACACTAGCTTCCATCGGGGATGCGGTGATTACGACCGATGTACAAGCAAATATCACTTATCTTAATCCTGTTGCCGAAAGGTTGACTGGTTGGTCGAACAGGCACGCAGAGGGTCTGCCGCTTTTGAGTGTCTTTAATATTGTCAATGAAAATACGGGTCAGGCGGTCGTTAACCCTGTCACTCAATGCCTTCGAGAAAAGCGTATTGTAACGCTGGCTAATCACACGGTTCTGACCAATCGTGATGGAAAGACTATTTCCATTGAGGATTCAGCGGCACCGATCTGTGACAGGATAGGAGAGGTGATCGGTGCGGTGCTCGTTTTTCACGATGTCAGCGACAAGCGCGCCCTTCTGAATCAACTTTCCCACCAAGCCCATCATGATGCATTGACAGGCCTGCCGAATCGAATATTATTTAAGGATCGTGCTCAACAAGCTATTGCCCAAGCGCATCGTCATCAGACTCACGTTGCGTTGCTTTTTCTCGATCTGGATCGGTTTAAACTCATTAATGATACCCTCGGACATACTATAGGAGATCAGCTTTTGCAAGCTGCCGGAGAACGACTCAGTTCCTGTTTGCGGGAAGGGGATACCGTTTCTCGACAGGGGGGAGATGAATTCCTAATTTTGCTGCCCGAAATGCGTTCGGAAGACCAAGTAGCACAGGTGGCTCAAAAGCTCGTGAATGTCTTTACAATACCTTTTTATCTACATAAACAGGAGATCTATATCACGGCGAGTTTAGGCATTGTCCTCTTTCCTACAGACGGAGAGGATATCGAAACGTTGATCAAACATGCTGATACTGCCATGTACCAAGCCAAAGAGGAGGGACGCAACCGCTATCAATTTTATACCCTCGCTTTCAATCAGGCCCTTTCCGAGCGTCTGGGTTTACAAAATGATATGCGCCGTGCTTTGGCCTGTGATGAATTTCTGCTCTACTACCAGCCACAGTATCGAATCAGTGACGGTCAGATGTGTGGAATGGAAGCCTTAGTGCGCTGGCAACATCCGGAGAGGGGTTTTCTTCTCCCGAGAGAATTCATTTCAATTGCTGAAGAAAGCGGGCTTATTTTGCCGCTTGGGGAGTGGGTCTTGCGCAGTGCTTGTCTTCAGAACAAACTTTGGCAGGATAAAGGTTATCCTCCCGTACGTATCGCTGTCAACTTATCCGCGCGTCAGTTTCGGCAAGCGAATCTGGTCAGTCAAATTGCCCAAATTCTAACGGAAACTGGGCTAGATCCTCAGTGGCTTGAGCTGGAAATCACGGAGAGTATCAGTATGGAAAACTCGTCCTTCACTTTGACCATGCTTAAAGAACTGAAAGGGATGGGAATCCATCTCTCAGTGGATGATTTTGGCAAAGGATTTTCTTCACTTAGCTATTTGAGTCAGTTTTCCCTAGACACTTTGAAAATCGATCGCTCGTTTGTGAGTGCGCTCACCGATCGGTCTGACGAAAGAGAGAGCGGGAATGAGATCGTGACGACCATTATTCAACTCGCTCATAATTTGGGTCTTCGAGTTATTGCTGAAGGGGTAGAAACTGAAGCCCAGTTAGATTTTCTCCGTTGTCAAGGGTGCTCAGAAGTGCAAGGATATTTATTAGCCAGACCGGTTGCGGCTGAAGATCTGGTTTTTTATCTAGTTGAGATCAGCCATCATTTAAAGGAAAAGCTCAGTAATATTGATGTAGAGAAAAACATAAGTTAGGCCGAATTTTATAGTGAATTCGTCCTAACTAATGTTGAACGTCGATTATCATGATTCGATCATGTTGAGGTTATTTCTCCTAGCGTTGCCTCCACTTGCTTCGTTTGTCCATCCCGAATATAGGTTATGGTTACTTTGTCTCCAATCTTATTTTTATAGAGCTCACGAATAAGGTCTGAAGAATTTTGTACTTGACCATCGTTAATTTTGGTGATGACATCGCCCTGCATGATTCCGGCATTAGCAGCTGGACCGTTCTGTGTCACCCCTGAAATGTAGGCACCTTGGGGTTTATTGTTACTCTTAGCGTAAGCGTTATATTGATCGTCAGTGCTCACTAAAAGGGCCGGATGCTTGGCCACACCTGAAGTGATCAACTGTTGTAGTGTAGGCAAGGCATCAGTAATCGGAATAGCAAAACCCATTCCTTCAAAGCCTGTTTGCGCGTATTTTACGGTGTTAATGCCAATAACCTGTCCTAGATAATTTACAAGCGGGCCGCCACTATTTCCGGGATTTATGGCTGCGTCCGTTTGAATTAGATTGTAACTGGCAACTCCTTGGAGCTTTAGGTTGCGATTAGTGGCAGAGATGACCCCTGTGGTTACAGATCGAGCAAATTCATCTCCACCAGGATTTCCAATAGCAACCACGGATTCACCAACTTCGATGTTTGAAGAATCTCCGAGCTTAACTTCTGTAAGGTTTGTGGTATCCGAAATCTGTAATACCGCAAGATCTGTGCGTGGATCGGTGCCAATTACTTTCGCATCAAGATTGCGTCCATCACTCAAACTGACGGTAAGTTTTTCTGCGCCTTCGATTACGTGATGATTCGTTGCAATATAGCCTTTTTCAGCATCAATGATAAACCCAGACCCGCTGCCAGCTTCTTGGAGACCAGAGCTTCCTGAAAAACCTCGACTAGCTTGGAAATTTGAAACACCCACTACGGCTGGACCCACATTCTTAGCGATTTGCGCTACAGGGAAAATGCTTTCATTGGCAGTTAAATTGGCAACTTGTGTAAATAAGGAAGTAGTTGTTGGACTTGAGGAGGATGAGCTAGTTGGATAAACATAGGGGAGCGTGGCAACTGTAGTAAGACCACCGATAACTGCGCTAATTAAACAGAGGCTAGCGTAGGCAATGACCTTGCTCTTGGGTTGATGGTGGATGATAGGTTGAGGTGTAGTGGACATTAGTTCAACTTCCACTTTGTCACCGTCAGTGTTAGTGGAGGGATTGTTATTGTCATTGAGAGTAGAGCGAATTTCCTCTTCCATAAATTATGTCCTCCTTTGTAAGATAGATATAGGGTCGATGGTTCAAAACCAACCCGAACGTTCCTTGATAACTTACTCCTTATTGTTCAGATGAATTAGTTGACACGTTGGACCTCAATCAGTAAATATCGTGCTATAATCACTTTTGGCAGAGAGATAGATGTGCGTTCCTCCTGGATCCCTCTTTTTGAGGCTTATCCGTAAAATAGCGTGTCACTCCACAAGAATGATTCGATGTTTAGCTGGTTGGGTCACTATTCTAGTGTTACCCGTTTCAAATGCAAGGTTGTTTGACATTCTTCTTAAGTGGATGCTCTGATTCATTCTGTTTGAAAGGTTGTGTTCCCTTGTCTCAGTTTCTTAACGATTTCGTAGTCGGAATCGATGTTTCCTCCGAATTCTCGATTGTTGCTATGCTAGCACCAACCGGCGAACTTATTCGTAAACCGTTTAGGATCGACCACAATCCTGCAGGCTTTCATAAACTGCTCGATATTCT
>LADV01000153.1 GCA_000961805.1 Peptococcaceae bacterium BRH_c23
GGTCATCCTACTTGCCTCCCTGTGAACTCGACCGTCTTAACTAATTTGGCTTTTTCCATTTATCGGGCTTTCTCACATCTTGCAAAGTTACCCACCAAACCAGCCAGCATCGGTTCGCTTTCGCTCCGTTCCACAGTTTGCCTTCAGACCCTCCGGACCCCTCCTCACGGACGACGCCCTGTCTGTTAGCTAGTGCTTCCGAATGGAATCGGCGCACAGAGGAACTTTAATCCTCCAATACAAATAGAACTGCCCGGCGCACAAGAAATAAATGAATATTGATTCATTTATTTTGCTTTACAGTCCAAATAGCATAGATTTTTCTGTCAAAATATATTACAGTACAAGTTAAGTATACTAAAATTTGGGGGATGGGGGAAATAAAATGAGCTATGGGAACTATTTAGCCTTTAACAGAGATGGGAAAATCGGTATAATAACCCTGGATAATGCTCAAGGCTTTAATTTGGTAGGCACCAACTTCCTTTATGAATTAGAGGAAATCCAAAAGGAGATCTCTTCAGACCGCACCTTGGGGGGAATCGTGATCAATGCCAACGGTGAAAACTTTTCCGCCGGGATAGACCTCAAGTTCTTGAAGGGTGTTAGTTCTGAGTTTATTATGGATAATCTAGTCTGGCTGCAGAAACTGTACTCCTTCTGGCAGGATCTCCCCATCCCAGTAATTGCAGCCGTAAACGGTCTGTGCTATGGATCTGCTACAGAACTTATTCTTGGTTGCGATATACGCATAGCCGCTGATAATGCTAGATTTGCTCTTCCAGAAGTACGTTTTGGTTTATCACCCGATATGGGGGGGACAACTCGCTTAACCCATCTGGTAGGTATTGGCCAGGCAAAGCGATTAATTATGGGATGTGAAGAGATTGATGCCGAGGAAGCCTTGCGGATTGGTTTGATAGAAATAATGGTTAAGAAAGAAGATCTTAATGAACGCGCGATGAAGCTGGCCAATAAAATGGCCTGTTTTCCTCCAGCAGGGATTCGTTTTGCCAAGAAAGGGATCAATTTAGCCAACGAAAGCAGCGTTGAAGCAGGATTACTCTTCGAACAGGCACAATCAACCTTTTGCTGCGGTACTGAAGATTTACGTGAAGCGGTTACGGCCTTTCTAGAAAAGAGAAAACCTGAATTCAAGGGAAAATAATCCTCAGAAACCCTCTCCTACAGTTGAACCAGTGGATAAAAAGGAACTCCTCACGGCCCATTTAATTCCGTAGGAGTTCTTTTTATTCTTACGAACGATTACATAGAAGCGGATTTGCCAACATCCGACTGTTTCTCGACCTGTTTTATGAAGTCAACCCCATTAGCATGAGTTATGGATTCATCGAGCTCGATTTCGATGATTTTACCAGATTTAAGGAGTTTAGCATACCATAGACTATGACGATGTTTGACATACTCCCTGTTAATTGAGCCTGTGAACATTCCTGGAAGAAGTGGACGGTTTTCCTTGAGGAGAAATGCAGCCAAGTGGCCAATAATCCCAAATATAATTAAGCCCGTACCAATGTTATGCAAAGCAGTGTTCCAATACAAAAGTGAGTGCGTGAGGTCAACGCCTGGGACATTCTTCAGGGTTTTAATCAGGCCCGTCACGATCAAGAGGAGAAGGCTTAGTCCGATAAACAGATAGGCTACACGTTGTTCAGCAAGGTATTTATCAGAAGCTGGCTCTTTACCTTTGGTGAACATTGCTTTAATAATCTGATATGATTCTTTCATATCTCCCTTACGTGGGAAAATATCAAATTCTCGGCGAGCGAATGCATAAACAATATGGAACGCTGCGGCAAATAATAGCCCAAACGCGCCCAGATAATGAAGGTTAATGGTGATAAAATAATCGCCAAGCCATAGTGCTCCTGGTAATTTCGTAACATTGTACCGAGTGTACAGCGGAAGTTGCCCTAAACCTGTGATAATAAGCAGTGTAACTGAGAGGGCTGTTGTCCAGTGGACAAACCGATTGGCAATACTTTGTCTTAAAATTTTACTCTGCTTTGGATTATTTAATTCCTTCGTCATCGTTATGCTCCTCTCTTTGTTCGTTCTGGTTTTTCTGGGATCGTATTGCCTTATCCCCTTTCATAGTCCGATATGCCGTAATTCCAGCAACAGCTGCACCTGCGAAGGTCGTCATTATTGAACTCAAAAACATACCTTTTCCAGTGGAAAGGTAATTTTCTACATTAACAGGCATACCCGGACGGCCGGGAGAAATATCTTTCTTGTTCGCTTTGTCAGCTTTAATCGCTGCATCGATTTTCTCGAATGGAACTGCCGAAATATATAAAGTCGGAGTCCCTCCGTTTTCTTTATCCCCGTAAATATAGCCATTTACTTCTTCTGCCTTTTTATAAGCCAGGGTTCTCACCTCTTCTCTTGGACCAATTGAGATGGCACCCTTCGGACAAGCGCTCACACAAGCAGGTTTTCTACCCTCTGCTAAAAGGTCTACGCACATATCACACTTATACATGACACCCCCACCTGCTAAGTCCGGCGCAATATCTAGGTAGATACCAACCCCAGCCTGGCGTTGAGGGATACCCCAAGGACATACATCTCGACATTTAGCCCCTCCGAAACATAGCTCATCGTCGATGGACACGGCTCCCGTTTGATCTTTAGTGATCGCACTAAAAGGGCATAGCTTTGAACAGGTCGGATTATCGCAGTGCATACAACGTCGTGGAACATAAACCTCTTGTTCAGTCCCATTATGCTCAACTTTAACATGGTCCACAAATGTCCAGTTATAGGGTGTTAGGCGACTTTTTAGATCTCTTTTGTTGGACCAATCTTCTACTTTTTTTTGTGGCCAGTAATTTTTTAGTGGTTTTTGCGGTTCAGGAAATCTTGCTTGATTGTGCTTGCCACATGCTTCAACACAAAGTGGGGTTTTATAATTTTTACACCCGTCACACTTCGTTAAATCAATTAAGGTACCCAATTTTCCATTACTCAGTCCTGCAGCCTGAACAGGTTTGCTTAAGCCAGTAGCGGCCAAAGCCCCAAGTAAGCCAGCTGCAGTAGTTCTCTTGAAGAATGTTCTACGCGAAATGCTCTCGCTCATAATCCCCCATACCCCCCATACGTATTGTTTTCATATGCATATATTTATCATATTTTTAGAGAATTTACAAGGATAATTTATAGTATACCTTATAGGGGTATAGGGGTTTATGATGGGCAAGCATTTCCAGATAGTAATTCTTGCTGACTAGTACAAAAAAGGCTTAGGCACTCTTTTAATGGTGCCTAAACCTTTAAAAATTCTACGTTAAGATTTAGCGGAGGTAACCGGTTGGATTGACATGACTTCCATTAATAATCACTTCTAAATGTAGGTGTGAACCAGAAGAGCGACCCGTTGAGCCTACCAAGCCAATTGTCTGACCTTTTGAAACAGAATTTCCTGCAGAGACCAGCAGCTTAGAAGCATGAGCATAACGAGTCATAACTCCATTTCCATGATCTAAGAGAATCGTGTTACCATAGTTCCCATTCCATCCTGCACTTACAACGGTCCCTGATCCAGAAGCTACAAAGGGATCTCCTTTATCACCGTCAATATCAAGACCAGTATGGAACTCCGATCCCCGATATCCATAATAAGACGTAATTCTTCCCCTTAACGGCCAAACAAGTCCCGAGGTGATGCTTCCACTACCCCGAGAATAGGCAACTGCAACATTAGTACGTTGAGGTCCTTTCTCAATCACTTGAGAGACTGCTTCCTTTAATACCTTTTCATCCTGAACAGTCTGAGAAACCACTTTATCATTTTTCTGAACGTAAGAATATTGAACTTCCTTTTTTCCGTCACTTCCAGCTTGTTTGACAGTCGATTGCCCAGACGTTAAGCTCGTATTCGTCTTTGTCACTACTTCAAAGGGAATTGTCTCAGTTTCAGTTCGAACGCCTTTACTCACTACCGTTATGTAGGGTGTAACCTTGTCCAAGACAATTTTTTGACCTAGTTTAAGTATGGTATCCTCAGTGGTTCCTGGGTTACTAGCTAGTACTTCTTTTGTTTTCATGTCGTTCTTTCGAGCAATAAGCCACCAAGAATCATTAGCCTGAACTGTATATTCTACCTTTTGTAAATTTCCTTGTTTTAGTTTGTCTAAGGCCTGCTCATAGGAAGTGACCTGGTCCAAGGGGACTTCCACGGGTTGCGTCTCCACTTCATCTTCAAAGGAGACTGAGGAAACTTGGTTTTTATCACTGGGTTGAGAAATGTAATCTTGAAAATCTTTAAGTAATTTCTCTCCATCTTCTGCTTTAGCCAGAACTAAGAGAGGTTCCTTGTTAACCGTTAACATGACTCCATCAACATAGTAAGAAATGTCCTCAGCTAACGTTTCTTTAGAAAGAGCACGATAATCAGCATTCTTAATTCGAACAGTTGAGTACGTAATATCATCATGGGTCTTAGCCTCAGTAGCCAGGGGAGCTCCCTTTTCAGAAAGAATCTGATTTATCATTTCTCCAGCTTTATCTTGATTAGCGACAAGACCAACCTTTTCGCCATTTACGACAACATAGACTGCTGAAGTTGTAGAATTAAGATAAACCATTCCACTTCCCATCAAAAGTAAAAGAACGATGGATCCTCCTATGACTTTTGGAGATTTCCATGATTTGTTCTTCTTTGTGAATATCTTAGCTTTTAGGATTTCGAGATATCTCATTGGTAAATCTCCGACCTTTTTCATAGAACCCCCCTAAATTATTATATTCTTTTTCAAAAACACTTCCACAATTTGGATGTTCTGCATCCAAATTACTTTTTTCACTATCCCAGATTACAGTGTTTACTTATCCCCTACTATTTTCTATTATTCTGCTTTGGTTGTCAACCTAATGTGAAAATACTCTATGAATTGGTCAGTATTAAATAAGTGGCAAGCAAAAAAGAGACCAACCTCTACTGGAAAGCTTCTCTCCCAATTTATGATCCGTCGTGCTAAATACCACCTGTCTGGTAGGGGATAGTTTATAAAGATATTCTGTAACTTCTCTCCAAAAATCCTTATCCTCTATCTTTGCCATCCCAACAGAGAAGAACAAGGGGGTCTCGGTGTTGTCACGAAGCACTAATTGGGCGACGGCCATACGATATGAAAAATAATTCATCTTCGCTAACGTCTCGGCTTCTATGGCCTTTGGAGTCGACGCAGAGAAACTATGCTCAAAAATCCACTGTTTTTCTATACTGAGTATCTTTTCGTGCTTTGTTTGCCATTCGCGCCAGGATAATTCCAACAAGATATGCGCGTCATCTAAAGCATGACGTAAGTCCTCATACGCCATCCACTGATGTTTCATTGTCTCTATCTTCTTCTCCAGAACAGCTAACGACTGAGATGTCTGGGTACTCTGAAGGCGTTGTTTGGCAACTGCCAAACGCTGGCGGATTTCCATTTGTTCTATATGCAAAGTAGACATTTCTGCCAACCTTTTTTCATTCGGAAGACGTTCTTCGCGTTCCAATTCTGCCAAAGGTTCTAAAACCTTGGTGAGTTGTTCCATATTTCGATCACCAAGTAAACCATAAAACCTCTTGGACAACTCGGCAACTGCTCTCTCCATCTCATCTTTATCCCTCAGTAGACTAGCAACCTTTAATACTGCTGCAAGTACTTCCTCTCTGTCCGTCGAGGGTATTCGCCAATTCTCTATCTTTTTGCGCAGTTGTTCCGCGCATTTGAGTAATTCTATTTCTTCTTTTTGTTGTTTTTCATGTTCAAGTTGTAACTCATTAAGTTCTATGGCTAGCTGATGTTTTCTTTGTCGATAGTCTTCCCATCCGCTCAGCCATTCTGAAAAATTTTTGGTATGGACTGCAGTAAACGCTTGTTGCAACACTTCATTGCGCGCACGCACAATTCTACGCAGATTTTCCTCTTGGCTCACTTTGTTTTGGTGCTTTTCTAGCTGTTTCTTCACGCTTTCAACCCGTTTTTTTTGATCTCGAAATTCCTTCAGTTGATTCGTGAATTCCTGATAGTTTGAGGCATGGTATCGTTTGTAGTAATCTTGAAGACGAGACGATAACATTCCTGCAATACCTGTCAAACCTAACCATTTACGCATCGTTCGATCCAGAGTGTTAGCAAGTTTGGAGCTTCGCCACAGTTGTAAATACTTTTCTCTTTGGGCAATTCTAATTTCATCTACCTCTGTAACATCGTCCATTACTACCAAATTCGCCAATCGAGTACTTTCTTGTGAAAAAATTACTTGAAGCTTATCAAGTCCACGTTTTGTAATCATGAGTTTATTCAGTTTCTCCTGCGCTACATCCCTAGCTTCTAGCGACATTCTCAGAATCTGTTCTTCGTCCTCCGACACTCCCATATATCCCGATGTTTGGAGGAAATTTTGAATCTCCGCAATTTGTCTGGTGCGCAGCTGAGTATCAGCAACTAAGAGATCTACGTTTTTCTGGAGATATGCCCACTCCATGCACTCTTCACGCAAGCTCTCAATTAACGCCCAATCGACACATGATTCAGAAGAAAAGGCCAACAAATTTGTCTCCGTACCTTGCAGCCGTTCTGCCAACCGGTTTAACTCATCTTGCAGTCGGCGTAACTCTCGAAAATCAGGGTTTTGATAATGAACCTCTATGCGCTTCTGAATATTGGCAGATGACGTAATTTTCTCAGTTAAGATCATTTCTTTTTCCAATAAATTTTTTATATTAATTTGAAGCAAGCGTTGATTGTCTTGTTGGCGGTAAGCTATTTCCCATTCATGCCTTAGAGTATCATACTCGGTCTTAACAAGGGCCATACTCCCACTTTGTTCTTTCACTCTCTTTTGCGCCCCCACAATGGAAGCCCGCACATTGGTTAAGGAAAGTCCCTCATCCCCTCCTTGGCGAAGGTTGTTAATGCGCCGGAGTAAATAATCATTGTGGTCATTTTCCGGCCAATCCACTATCCCTCCCCGCAGAAAATCTTGAAGCTGTACCTTGAATACATACTCTCCAATAGTCATTGATTCCGGTAGCTTAACAGGCTGTTCAGTTTCATCCATTAAGGTTGAAAGCTGCTCCAGTTTATCATCCTTTTGGATGAATTCATGACGCAGATAAAAGTGATGGCTTTCTCCAGACATCCACACTTCGATTAATCCATTTCGGTTTTGCCCTAAGCATGGCGTAGACTTTTTTTGATCGTAGAATAGGTTCAGCAGTAAGTCACTAAACAATTTTTGAATACTTTTATCCTGAAATAAGAGCAGAAATGGGCCTGAGGAAAATATCCAGTCGACATTCCCCAGGCCTACTAAATTTTCAATTCTGATTCGGTCAATCCTCATCGAATCCCCGTCCCTGCCCCAGCGCTGTTAGTCCAATTTTTTGTACTAGTTCCCAGTATTGAGAGTTCTCCGAGCCCTTTACGTCAACCAAGTTCTTTTGTAATTTATGCACGAATATTTGGGCTAGAGTAGGATAGCCTTCACTGTGCTTCACTCCTGAAACCCCTCGTGATTCAAATTGAGATTGAGACGGCGATTTTCGTTCTAAGGAGAGAACTTCAGCGAAGCGAAACTGAGTCTCGAGAAGATTTTTTACAGTTTGTAGCATTCCTTCAACTTCGAATAATGTTCCTGATAATTTAAACCTAAATAAATTGTTCTGTCGATCTTCTAGGTTAGTTTCTGCCAGTAAATTCGCTGAAACATTTTCAAAATCTGCTTGGGATTGAAAGGTAAGATCCTTATCAATATAACTCCGTTGTCCAAGTTCTCGGAATTCAAATCGAGAGGATTCTTTCCCTATCTCACCTAGCAGCACACCATGAGGACCGTTATCCTGAAAACCTCTGGCTTCAGGCGCACCACAATCAGCCCAGAATGTTTCCCCGGCTTGCTGAATCCCGCTCCAAACTTCTCGCTTTCCTAAGGCTAAGTAAGCTAAACCACTTGAAGCAATCTCCTCTTGCCGAATCGGAATAAACCCTTCAGTATTCTTCTCAGAATCCACCTCAGCATGGAGAAGCATCAGCTGAAGTGTACCGTCACTCGTCGTTTGAAAACCGTTTAGAAAAGGTCCTTCCTGATGATACGTTGTCCAGCCCTCTCCAAAAACTATGAGGTTATGGGAAGGAATTTTTATACTACTAACACCACTTGAAAATATATGCACGTTCTTCGGCCAAACCGCTAGGCGATAAGCAGACGTTAAAATCAGAGGGTCCCTCCTACCTGGAGTTATAAAAATTCTCGCCCCTTCTAACTGAGCAAACGACCTAGCTACCCGTTCGACGGTCTCTTTGCGCACATACTCTTGTTCAAATAAATCTCCGGTTATAAAAAGAAATTCAATTTTTTCCGATCGACAAAGCGAGAGAACCGCTTCAAAGGTCTGCCAGAGATCTTTATTTCGCAGAGCCGTCCAGGTCTCCGGTCCATCCCAGGAGGGGCTGTCAAAACGAAATCCTGCACACTGTAAGAAACGAACACACGAAGCCATAATCATCTTCACCTCACCAGTAAAGGAACCTATTTCGTGTTCTACTCCATCTGAAATCTAGTTGAACTTGTCCAGGGAGATTCAATGAAATTCGACACTGTTTTTTAGATCTACTCTAAAGAACTCACCCTTGTTCATCATATAATGCCCAGACGAATATGGACTTCCTTCAATCGTTATATAGACTTTGTCGACCCCGTAATATGTTCCTAGTGTATTGGTGATACTCTGTAAAATCATGCTTTCATAACCAGAGCCTGCGTTCATTTCGCTAACCAATTCCTTAGTAAAATCAATATAAACCACTTCGTCTTTATTTAAGTACAAACTCTTAATCTTAACATTCGGGCCCAAAACCTTGGATATATCCCCTTTAGGCAGTTCTTTAAATGTCTTCTCAAACACAATGTTTGTCAGATCATTCGTCATAAAAGAAAGCTTCTTATTAAGATAATTGAGCTTATCATTATTTAGATTTGGATAAAAGAATTTTACCGTTTGAGTTAATGGAACATTATTCTCTACTTTGCTTAAAGCAGAGTAAACTACATATCCATCTGATGTGAAAATTGTTTTTACGAGACCAATATTTGGGGCATAATAATCTTGGATCTTATGATCCTTACCCTCGGTCGTAACCTCTAGGGTTTTATAAGTACCCGAAGGGGTGGTTATGTCAACCTCGACATTAGTAATTGATCTCTTTCTATCATCTGCCAAGACCCACGAAGTTCCTTTTTCAAGCGGTTCTTTCAAGAGAATTTCCTGATAATTACTCGGACTATTGGTTATATTCTCTCGATAATAGGCTTCCCCTCTTACTATTGGTTGGGTCAGCTCACCATCTTTGTTCTCTAGCACCTTAATCATCTCAGTTCCACCGTTATTAGACCTTATCTGAACACGATTTCCTGCGATATAATCAACCATAACGTTGTATGAAGCATATTCATTCCCTTCTCCCTCATACACATAGTTCGTATTTTCTTTGTAGGCAAAATAATCTTGAATGGTAAGTGGTTGCTTAGTTTCTTGTGGTTTAGTTTCCTCAACAGGTGGCTTAATATCGTTCTTATTAGAGCAACTGCTTAACAGAACAAGCGTCAATAATATGCTAATAACAATGAATAACTTTTTCAAGTTTACCCCTCCTATGGTGATTTAGATAATAGTATAGCACTTCTCTCAATAATTACCCAGCCACGATGCCGCAACAAGTTCTTAGAAATAACAAGATACACTCCACAATAAAGTTGAACTAAGCAAACTATGTGCAGGAATCTCGTAGGTTACAGTCGAATAACGTTAAAACGAGCGAGGAGGTCAATGCAATATGTTTGTACTTATTTTATCCCTTATTTGTTCCATTCTGATTGCAATCTTTGCTGTACAAAATGCTAGCTTAGTTACTATTCAGCTTTTATGGATAACCAAAGAAGTTCCTTTAGTTCTAATAATCTTAGGTTCTACATTTGCAGGAGCTATAATAATGCTTCTCTTAGCTATATGGCGAGAATTACGATTAAAGCTCAAACTTAAGCAGCGTCAAAAGGATGACAGTTTGAAGAACGACCTTCCTGTTCAATCTGTGACTCCAACTCTAAAACAGTCCGATAACTCGGATTAGTAAAACAAGTAATAAACTATACAAGTAACGAAAGGAAGTAAGATGAATTGGCGAGCGTAATTGCAGTTAGAGAAATACCAGGAGTAGCTGATATTGGGGAAAAGTTCGAAGTATATGCTGTTGAACCTCACATTTTCGCAGAGGATTCTAAGTTTTTAATATTTACGCCTGAAGGTTGGAGATGGGCTTTTGCGTTTAACTTCCAACCCTTGTAAGATAGATATAGGGTCGATGGTTCAAAACCAACCCGAACGTTCCTTGATAACTTACTCCTTATTGTTCAGATGAATTAGTTGACACGTTGGACCTCAATCAGTAAATATCGTGCTATAATCACTTTTGGCAGAGAGATAGATGTGCGTTCCTCCTGGATCCCTCTTTTTGAGGCTTATCCGTAAAATAGCGTGTCACTCCACAAGAATGATTCGATGTTTAGCTGGTTGGGTCACTATTCTAGTGTTACCCGTTTCAAATGCAAGGTTGTTTGACATTCTTCTTAAGTGGATGCTCTGATTCATTCTGTTTGAAAGGTTGTGTTCCCTTGTCTCAGTTTCTTAACGATTTCGTAGTCGGAATCGATGTTTCCTCCGAATTCTCGATTGTTGCTATGCTAGCACCAACCGGCGAACTTATTCGTAAACCGTTTAGGATCGACCACAATCCT
>LADV01000136.1 GCA_000961805.1 Peptococcaceae bacterium BRH_c23
CGAGAGTATATCGGAAGTCTTCGTACTTAAGAACCCGCCGACTATAGTCGTGCGGAGTATCAGTGAATAGACTCCCATGTCGCTAACACGGCACCATCGGAAGGATGAAAATTGGTTAATGTCGAATATCCTATTGGCTGGCGAAGGTAGGTCGGAGTACTATGGTGCTTCGAGCCCGTTGAATAAGTTTGATAGTGAGTATATTATTATTTAATAAAGGTTGTTTTTGGAGGTGAGCCAGTGCCGATAGATAAATAAGGATCAATTCACAATGTCTAATCTTAATCAGGTCAAGTCTTTTTTAACCACTAAATTCAAGAATCAGACGGAAAAGATTGATAAAGAATTATTGAAGATCGCCTCTAAATATAAGGTGAACACTTTCCTATCTGCGTTGTTGCTTGTAGTTCAAGCCCCGATCCTATTTTCTCTGTACGCTTCGATCATTAATTTAAGTACTTCAGTGGGAAGCATGTTGGTCCCTTGGGTATTAAGTGTTCATGCTCCCGATTCATTACACGTTCTTCCTATCTTGGCGGGTGTCTTCCAAGCATTAGGTGGTTTTACAGCAGAAGTCAAATCGTTTCTAATGTTTATTGTACCAGTAGCGATTGGACTAGTATTTCTTTGGAAAGCTCCTGCTGTCCTTAGTGTTTACTGGATGACTAACTCAGCACTCAGGTTCCTTGAATATAAGATATTTTCTTTAATGGCTGTTCGCAATAGGTTTTTAAAGGTACCTACTACAGAAGAAATGATGAGAAGTATTTCCTAGCCAAGTTGTCCAAGCGAAGCTATCCTAATCATTCGGCTCTCATCGAAACGGTGGGGGCCTTTTCTACGGAATTTCTGATATAACTGAAGAGGAAAAAAAGAGGTGCTTTGTGTTATTACTGGAGTTACATAATGAATCGCATTTTAATCGTAGAGGATGGAACAAAAAATGAGTGAGTTTTCGATTAAAGACGGGCTAGAGGGTTTGAATTCAAATGAACTCATAAAGTTAATCATGAATCTCATACAAAGAGAAGGACAGGCAAGATTGCATGTGCTGGAATGGCTTGAACAAAATTGCGATACAAATAAGAAAGCTTCAAATTCAAACAAGAAAAGTAAATCTCCCAAAATTCATGATGAGCTGTTATTCGAATATTGGAACAATGCTCAGAGCATAATTTCTGAATTTAATTGCTACGGAGGAGGACCTGAGGAGGAAGAAGAGGAGGTTTATGAATGGTTAGAGAAGATTTCTGACTTGATAAAGGATGATAAGATTACACCTGAAGCAAAGCACCGATTCATGGAGGAAGCTTTTGTTGAATATGATGCAGGTAATTCCGGTTTTGACGACGGTCTGATGGATTTGTTTTTTGAATTGTGCAAAGAAAAAGATGAATGGGAATTTCTTGTGCAAAAGCTTAATCGTAGGAAGTCAGATTGGAGAAAGACGCTTGTCATGGGGATTTACAGGGATCAGCTAAAGGATGATTCCAGATACTTGGAGGAGAGATTTAAAAACCTTCATTATGGAATGGATTATTGGGATTTAGCCCAATATTATATCGGCAAACGAAATACGAAATTGGCGCTTGAAATAGCACAAAAGGGTATCGAGCAGGGAGACGGAAGACTAACCGAGCTTTATGATTATCTAATTGACCATTATTCGAAGCAACAGGATAAGGACCATCTTGAATCGATTGCTGAAATTGCAATGCAAAGAAAAAATGATGAAAGCTATGTTTTGGAAAGACTATTTTCATTTTATAAAAATGGTGACTATGAAAAGGCGAAAGAGAAGCTGATTCTAGTATATAAAACGACCCATCACAAAAGGTATTTTGAAGAATATATAAATGGGGATATGCCAGTTTTTCTGATTTCGACATATTCGCACAAAAACTTGAAAAAGAATATCCAAAAGAAATTCTGGAGTACTACTACAAAAAAGCATATCGTAGAATTCCAAATGGAGATAGAAAAACATACAAAGAAGCTGTAAAATATCTTGGGAAAGTTAAAGCAATCTATTTAAAGCATTTAAAGGACAAGGATGGTTGGACACATATGCTCAGTAAACTGCTTATGGAGTTTAAGAAAAGACCGGCATTTATTGATGAGGTTAGGAAGAGTAAGTTATAAGAGATGATTTTTTCAAGATTATCTCAACCCTCGATGTTGACGGAATGATACATCGATTTGAGATTTCTAATATGATTATGCCTGGATTTTCTGTATGGAAAGCAGAAGAATTGGAGGGCGATGATCAGTTCGAGATACTCGTTAAGCCTGAAGAAAATCAAGCTGTGGCAATCGAACATTTGCATCAGAAAATATTGACCGGAATAGGATATAAAACGCTTACACGTAAGCCGAAGCGGTAAGACGCGGATTCTGGTGCATAAGTTGGCGTCCCTGCTGTTAATGGAAGATGCGAGTCGGAAAGCTAACTTCGTCATTAAAGAAATCCTTAGGAGGGACATTTAGGTATTCGCAGATATAAAAAAATCCTGTCATGGATGGCAGCGACTTTTTGTTCTCAATTTTATTGATATAGCTTTCACTTTGACCCAAAGACAGGCTCATATCCCTAGCAGAAACTCCTTTTTGTGTGCGGAGCGTGGTTAATCTTTCGTAAAATAAATCCTCATACATCACAATTCACCACCTTAGTTTGAAAAAAAGGCATATAAATAGAAGGTATGTCTAAATCTACATAGAATAGTTATAATACACCAGAAAATGGCTATTGAAGGATAAATTCTGTAGATCGTCCTTAGCACACCCACTGTCCTGCTTTATTCTTAGCGTTAATTTCTTAGTCTATTAGATCAGCCAGGATTTAAAAAAATATAATTAGTGGAGGTAATAAATGTTTGGAGTAAACAAGAAGACCCGGGAAATGCTGGAAAGAATGCGGCGCCAGCAGGAGGGAATCATCAACAGTCAGAGACTTCTGGCCGACAGGCTGGAAGCCATCGAGAACAAACTGGGGATTGAACCCCCTGCATCCCCTTCTGCCGTTAAAGAATCGCCCCAAACCCAGATACCGGCCAAACCCTTAAGGGAAGATGCCGGGGTACAGGTGCAGATGAAGGTGAAACCGGAGTCACTATCAGACCTGAAAGCTATACCGGAGCGCATGGGCAGGGAACAAGGGAATATTGAGTTCGAAATAGGCAGGACCTGGTTCAACCGCCTGGGGGCGGGAGCCGTTATTCTGGGACTGGTTTATTTCCTGAAATACAGCTTTGATAACCAGTGGATTGGTCCTACAGGGCGCATTGTCCTGGGTATTATGGTGGGCCTGGTCATGCTGGGCGCAGGGGAAAGGCTGAAGAAGAAATATGTTATCTATTCCCAAGGACTGATAGGGGCTGGGAGCCTGGCTCTATATTTCTCCGTCTCTATACCCTCTTTGTCGTAGCAATCAAACTTATCACCGTGGCTATCTATCTGCAGTTAAGTCACAAATATGTGGGTTATGCCTGGGTCCTGGAAGCCTGCGGGATTTTCTTTTTGGGAAGTCTATTGAAAAACCGTTTTCTGGTCCTGGTCGGTATTATTGTGCTGGTCCTGGGCAATATGGCAATACCCGCGTGGTCCAGAAATGAAAATTACATAGCTATTTCCTGGCTAGGGGAAGCTCTGGGCCTGTTCCTAATGGGATATAAGCTGAAAATTCCGGAAATCCGCTTCTGTGGTATGGCCGTCCTGTTCCTAGGGAGCATCGCGGCCCTAGGGAATGCCAGCGGTTATCAAATGTATATGGCCAAGGTTTTCCTCCTGAACTGGCCGTCCTTGGCACTGCTTTTGGCCGTCTCTGTCTCGGGAACCATCTATTACCTCTATAACCGCCTGGTCCTGGAGAAAGAGAAATACGTGAAAACAGGAGTAGGAGTATGGGCCCTTATCTTAATATTTGTTTTCTTGACCTTTGAAAACATGCACTTTTTCCAACTCCACCCCTACAAATACTTCCTCTCTCCGGAACAGTTAAGCTTAAGCCTCTTATGGATGATTTATGCTATTGTCCTCTTTAGCTGGGGCTTAAAAAGAAATATCAAGGGAATGAGATATGCCGCTTTAGGTTTAACGTCCGTCACCATGATTAAAGCTTTCCTGATGGATTTAGCCCATTTAGCAACCATTTATAGAATTGTTCTTTTTATCATTTTAGGCTTAATCCTTCTAGGCATCTCCTTTGCTTACCAGAAGAAGCAAAATCTCTTTGACAGGGGCGAATCACAATGAGGTGCACAGGCCGGGCCGCCGGAAAAACGATAACCCTGGTCCTGATGATGGTTTTGATTCTATTTCTAATTCCGATGCTCTGTTCGCCTAATATACTGGCTGCAGGTCCGGAGGATTTCCACTATGTGGGCGAAGTAAGCCCCGGCTCCCCTAATTCCACGGGTTTTTTCATCCTGGAGATTGAGGCTGAACCTAATTCCGTGATGGACGCCTCCGTACGGGATCTACGGATATTCAACAAGGAGGGCCGCGAAACAGGGTATACCAGGCTCCAGACTAAGGAATCCAGGGAGAGCTTCATACCCCTGGAAATCATCAACAAAGGTAGCATTCAGGGTACGGATCAATACAGCTTTACCCTCAAGGATATCCCCGCCGACGGGGCTGAAATTACCATCAGGCTGGATAAACCTGAATACCTAGTTAAGGCTCATATTTTGGGAAGCAATGACAATAAGAAATGGCAGGAAATTGGGGTCCAGACCCTCTACGGGATTAATGACAGCAATAACCAGTTTTCATTGAGGGGAGTGGAGTATTCCTTTCTTAAGTTCGAGTTTGCCCAGCCCAAAGGTGAGAATTTGAATGTCTTCGGTGCTGGATACAGAAACTTGAAAAAAGACAACCTGGAGGTTGAATATAGTTCTTTTCCCATTCTCCAGGAGGAGAATGAAAAAACCACCACCCTTACCCTGGACCTGAAATACGCCAATCAAAACAGCAGGACCATGAAGCTCATCACCGAGGAGAAGGGTTTTTACCGCCGGGCTTACCTGGAAGCCAGCAATGACGGCCGGCAGTGGCGAAGGGTCACCTCCTGCTATCTCTACAGAGGAACAGAGCGGGGGGATGAGAGCCTTTCCTTGGAATACCCCCTGACCCAGGCCCGCTACCTACGGGTTACCCTGCAGAATGATGACAATCAGCCCGTGAAGTTTTCCCAGGCCCAGGTAGGGCTGGTACCTGTCCGCCTCCTGGTCAAGGACGAAGCGGATAATGGGCCCTTCAAGATATTCTGGGGCAATGAGCAAATGGCCTTCCCCACATATGATGCCCGGGAGGTCTTCCTGCAGAGCAAAATCAGGGAAGACAGCCTCCAGATCCTGTTTTTAAAAAGTTACAGCGTAAACTCCCAGTACAAAGAGGCCAAGCTCCCCCTAACAGAGCGCTTTCCCTTTCTTTTACCCCTGGCCTTAGGTTTGGCTGTCCTGGTGGTGGGGATTATCCAGTTCAGATCTTTTAAGAAAATGAGTTAAGAATTGAGGTAAAAACATGGAAGAGAATCTTTTTAAACCAACAATTCAGGAAGGGCAGTTTGAGGCAACTAAATCGTATGACATTAATAAGTTATTTTACGTTGCTTTTTTTGGAGGAATTCTAGCGACAATCATCGTATCTACCAGAAATGCTAAATGGCTTAAAATTACTAAACAAACTATCTATCTTCTAATAGGAGTAGGAATTGGATTATTGCTTGTAAAAGTATTTTTATCAGTTGCAGTGTCAAATAATTTAATTCTCTTTTCTACTCCAGAAAATCTGAGATATTTGCGTTGGGGATTTCGTATACTAGCTTTATTGTTATATTTTGGGTATTTTCAAGTGATGAAACAAAAATACCAAAAACATCATATGCTTGGTGGTCAGGACGAACCGCTTTTAAAGGATGCGGTTATCATTATCATTATCATAATAGCTAGTATTGGCGAATTTGTTTTATTACTCATAGGAAAGGTGATATTCGATTATGTCATTTGATTTTGAAGATAACGATCTAGCGATCGTACAACATTATGTTGAAATAGGAAAGTATAATAAAGCTGAAGAATATATGCAAAAACTGCTGGAGAATAGTCCGGAGAATCCTCAGTTTCTCAGCTTTATGTCCAATATTCAACTTAATTTGGGTAATTTGGATTTAGCAGAGAAATTCTGTTTAGAATCGATGAGAACGGAAGCCGATAATGAAGAGGGATACCATCTTCTAGGGGTAATTAATATTGAGCGAAAAAATTATGTAGAAGCAGAAAAAAACTTACTGGAAAGTTTACGGCTTAACCCTGAGAATCCCAGAGTTTTAGCAAAGTATGGATATTTAATGTTAATAACAGGCTATGATGAGAAAGCAGAGAAGCTAATAAAAGAAGCATTGAGAATTGATCCAGATGATCCTGCGGTATTAGAAATTGGTTTTCAATATTATTTGATCAAAAATAAAAAAGAACAACAGCTTCATTTTTTATACAGATATTTTCAACAATCGAATAACCAAATTGGAAAACTGACGAAGATCGCTCTAACCGAGCTACTGCAAAATAATCATAAGTCTGCCAGGGAGAATTTTGTCCAAGCATACTTGTTAGATCCTACTGATCAGGATCTTTTATCAGTAATTGAGGAAATAGACAGAGATTATCATGTGATCTTTCTTCCACAGAGGGCAATCCAAAAAATTGGCGGGCCAGCCGTAGTTTGGATTGGTATGATTGTTATCATAGTTGCTCTTCGATTTTTGGGTTTAATCAATCTCGCTGGAATTCTAGCGGTAATATATATAGTGCTTTGTATCTATACCTGGGTAACCCCTTTTATTTATAAACGCTTTATTAAGAGGTGATTTCTATGAGTAAATTAACCGTTTTAGAAGATATGCTTCGACTTGACCCTAATAACGCCAATGTATGGTATTTATTAGGCATGGAATATTTAGAGTCAGATTCAAAGGATAGAGCGCTGCAAGCTTTCTCGAGATCCCTTCAGTATTGTAATGAAGAATTAAAACTTCAGATCGCAGAAAAAATTGCAGGAATAGTTAGTAAATCAGATTTATCAGTAGTCGACTCCGATTATAGCGATGAAGATGAAGAAAGCTATGTCAGTGTAGAGGCGATAGAGAATAGAGATATTGATACAGATATTGATACAGATAGCGCAGACGGCAGTATTAGGCTTAAGGTTATTCCTGGAAATAAAAAAGAAAAAGTTACAGACATAAAACAGAAACTTGCTGAGAAGATCACTTTTGCAGATGTAGGAGGACTGGAAGAACTTAAAGAAACAATACAAATGAAAATTGTAAAACCTTTTATTAATCCTTCGTTATTCTCGAAATTCAAGAAGAAAACCGGAGGTGGAATATTATTATTTGGTCCTCCAGGTTGTGGTAAAACTTTTATAGCGAAAGCAACATCTGCAGAATGTCAGGCGAAATTTATCCCGGTACATATAACGGACATTATCGATCCTTATATTGGGATTAGTGAGAAAAATATTGCGGATATCTTCTCTTCAGCAAGGCAACAAGCGCCTTCTGTGCTTTTTTTCGATGAACTTGATGCTGTTGGTTTTCATAGAGGGAAGGGAACTTCCGAACACCGACGCTCGATCGTCGATCAACTGCTAACTGAGATGGAAGGCATAGATACATCAACTGACAAACTCCTGGTAATTGGGGCAACCAATATGCCTTGGGATGTAGATCCTGCCTTTAAGCGCCCGGGACGATTTGACAAGCTTATTTTTGTACCACCTCCGGATCAATTAGCTAGGGAAGCTATTTTTAAACTTAAACTTGCCGAAAAACCATTGCACCAGGATATCAATTATCAAGTATTAGCTGCGAAAACGGAATTGTATTCAGGAGCAGATATTGAAAATGTTGTTGAATTATCAACTGAAGTAGTAATTACAGAAATAATGAGATCTGAGATTGAAAGACCGATTATGATGGATGATCTTCTTGAAGCAATTGAAAAATCCACTCCAACAACACTGGATTGGTTAAGAACCATTAAAAATTATGTGAAATATTCTAATCAAAGTGGGCTGTATAATGAAGTAGATAAATATTTAGTTAAACATAAGCAGGTATGATTATTTATATTATCTTCTTATGGACTCTTTAGATTCTTATGTCTACAAATCCGAAGTCAATTGGTCTTAATTAACCGAAGGCCTTACTTTGCCTCATTTATAAAGCAAAACTCCTCATCATTCGCTACACCAAGTATTTAAAGGAGGGAAAGAACCTGAAACCCATCGTCTTTATCGATACCGAAATTGAACCGAAAAGTGG
>LADV01000135.1 GCA_000961805.1 Peptococcaceae bacterium BRH_c23
GAATATAGTCATTATCATAGGATGAATATATTCATCCTATGATAATGACTATATTCGAAAAAAATCCTAAATGTTCTGACTACTAATGAAAATATTCATTAGTCAGGCAAAATGTTGCAAAGGTTCGACTTAAAGAGCAGATTAAGATAGCTTATTCTAGAGGGATTAGATACTAAAAACACTGGGCACACCGGATAGGTGTGCCGTTTTGGTTAGGAAAATGTTATGTCGACGGAATAATTAGAAATTTGACTAAATTGGCATGATATTTGCTTATATAATAAGGTTGACAAGGGGGGTTAATAAGGGCCGGTCACGAGGTAATTGTTGAAGATAGTGCAGGGATTGGTAGAGTGGGATTAGATTAATAATGAAGGCTATACCCCTTTGGAAGAAATACTTGAGAATGCCTAAGAACTTTTGATCAATAGAAAGAAGGTGACTAAAATGACGGTTTATTCGCCAAGCCAAATTGAACAAATGAAACAAGATGACATGAACTATTTCTTACATCCAACAAGTTCGATCACTGATATTGAATCTTGGGGTGGTCCTAAGATTATCGAAGAAGGGGACGGAATCCGGATTAAGAGCGTTGAGGGAAAGACCTACATCGATTGTGGAGCAGGTCTATGGCTAAACAATGTTGGTTTTGGTAGGACCGAACTTGCTGAAGCAGCAAAAAAACAAATGGAAAAGCTATTCTATTTCCAGACGTTTAATGGTTATTCTCATCCATTAGTCATTGAAGTAGCCAAAAAAGTTGCAGGAATGATCCCGATGGACAATCCTAAGATTTTTTTCACCAACGGTGGTTCAGAGTCCAATGATACAGCCTATAAATTGGCTCGGATCTATTGGTATTTACAAGGTCAACCGAACAAGAACCACATTATTGCCAGAACAAAAGCTTATCATGGGGTATCTTACGGAGCAGTAAGTGCCACTAGTTTGCCGGGTTTCTGGGATGGATTCCGCCCCTTAGTTCCAGCGTTTGACCACATTGGTCATCCTCACTGTTACTTCTGTCCCTGGAACAAGGAACAGGGTAGTTGTGATTTCGAATGCGCAGGTGCTCTGGAAGAAAAGATCTTAGAACTTGGTCAGGACAACGTAGCCGCCTTTACTGCTGAACCAGTCATTGGTACAGGAGGGGCTATCGTTCCTCCAGACGGCTATTATCAAAGGATCAGAGAAATCTGTGATAAGTACGACGTCCTGTTTATCGCTGATGAAGTCATTTGTGGCTTTGGGCGGACGGGTAAGTTGTTCGGTATGCTCCATTGGGGCGTAAAACCCGATATCATGATGATGGCTAAAGGAATAACCAGCGGTTACATCCCAATGGGAGCAGTCGGGATTTCTGCAAGAGTCTATGAGCCGATCAGAAAACATGGCAGTTTTATGCACGGTTATACGTATAGCGGTCATCCGGTGGCTTGTGCCGTAGCCTTAAAGAACATTGAGATTGTCGAACGTGAAAACCTGGTAGAAAACGCTCGAGAAAAAGGCGAGATACTGCGATCCCGCATCAGGGATTTAGGATTACCTTGTATTGGAGAAGTTAGGGGTTTAGGTCTGATGAATGCTGTCCAGCTCATCCAAGATGTGGAATGCAGAACTAAGTTTAATCCTGCACTTGGCTTTGCTAAACGTGTAGCTGCAATTACTTGGGAAAACGGTTTGGCCTTAAGGCCCTTAATTGATGATGCTCTGCAATTATCCCCTTCATTAATCATCACTGAAGAAGACATTAACGAATTAGTTGACAAAATGAGCCGATCTATTTTACAAGCCCATCAAGAGTTTTTAGAAAATAAGCTTTAAAAAACCTCTTTAGTAACCTATGGAAAAATCTATACTTTGTCAGAATTCCAGGTCGAAAACAGCACCATGATCAGTAAGTGAAATTATGCATTTAATTATTTACAGAGCTAAAGAAAAGGAGACTAGCGAACATGAGTAATTTCTTCACCCGGATGGGTGATGGTTCAGCACTTTGGTCTAGCGAAGAAGAAATTCGTGGAGATCTAGATGCAGGCATGAAGGATGCCGCTAAGCGAGGCAAGATACCGGAACTCACAGTAGAAGAGATGGAACGCCTCTACGCCATTATTACAGCACCTAATAAGATCGTCAGTGTCGAGAGAGGAAATGAGGTTGTCCACAGCTTTGATGCTGGAACCCTGAAATTCGGCATTCGTGGTGGAGTACCTGTCGATAGACTGGGTACCATTTTAGCCCATGAGCGGGCCATGTGCTCCGATACGATGGAGTTATCCCATCTTGACTACAGTTACAAATCTGTTAAAGCCATTGCCTATGAAGAAAGCCAAACTATGGAGCAGATCCAGTTAAACACAATCATCCCAGTAATGTATGGTGCCATGCCAAATGTGGGGATGTATACCAAACCGGATGGACCGATTGACAACTGGGCAGAACTGTTGCCTTTAGGAAAAATTAAGGAAGCTCAAGATGCCCAGGTAGAAGCCGTGGAACATGCGGTAAAGGATATGGTCTATGTAGCAAGTATTTTGTATGAAGGTGGGGCAGACGGAATAAATTTTGACTCCGTCGGGGCTTCTGGCGATGCAGATTTTCTGGCTACATTAAAGGCGGTAGAAATTCTCCGGAACAAGTACCCTGACATGGATATTGAAGTCGGTATGGCAGGCGAGTTTGTATTGGGTATGCACGGAGAATTAACTTACAATGGTACACGCTTAGCGGGTTTATATCCCCATAAACAGGTCAAAGTGGCAGAAGAAGCAGGAGCAACGATCTTTGGGCCGGTGATTAATACCAATAGCAGCAAGTCATTTTCTTGGAATCTGGCCCGGGCTGTAACTTATGTTAAAGCTTGTGCAGAAGCAGCGACTATTCCGATTCACCCTAATGCGGGCATGGGCGTAGGCGGGATTCCCTTAACCAATACTTGTCCAATGGATGTGATGTCTAGGGCCTCGAAAGCCTTGATTGAAATTGGTAAGGCTGACGGATTATAGATAGGTCACGGCGATACCTTTGCAATGGCTTTTGGGCATGAAATGGCTTCCGGTATGGGTGGAATTCGAACTGCTGGAGATCTAGTAGCGCGAGTCCTATCTAAAGGTAAAAAAATTAATGAAGCCAAAGAATATGTGGCCCAAAAGCTGGGAGTTTCGACGTTTGATTTATCAGACGAGGCTCTGATGAAAGAACTGAGGGAGGAATTGAATATCGGACATGTTTTGGCTCGTCCCGGGGCTGCTATAGGTATGGAAGCCAAGATGCGAATTGCTAAACTGTTGGATATTAAAATTAATTCTGTGACAAGGTTTATGAAAAGGTCCGGATTAGAGTAGAAGTTTGAGACTATTATGAGGATTTAGATATGAGGAGGTTTGAGCATTGAGCCGTGAAACTCTGATTGCCGAGGCAATTGAAACCATACTTACTTGTAATCAAGACGCAGCTGTGGATGTAGCGAAGCGCTCGATCGATGAAGGGGTGGACCCTGTTGACATGTTGAGCGAAGGGTTCAGTGTTGGGATTAGGGAAATGGGAGAAAAATTCGGTCGAGGAGAAGTCTTTCTTCCACAATTAATATTGTCTGCTAATACGATGAAAGCAGCGACAGAACTATTAAATGAAGCAATTAACGACAAAGGATCCGTGGTTAAAAAAGGGATTATGGTGATAGCTACTGTCGAGGGTGATGTTCACGATATAGGCAAAGGTATCGTCATTTCTCTATTAAACACTCAGGGTATTGAAGTGATCGATATGGGACGAGATGTGTCCGTAGAGAAGATTATTGAAAAAGCCCTTGAAGTTAATGCTGATCTGATCGGCACCAGTGCCCTTTTAACAACGACGATGATGTCTCAAAAGAAACTTGAAGATGAGCTTAAGGCAAGAAATATCCGTTCAAAATTCAAGACGATGATCGGTGGTGCCCCTTGTACCCAACGGTGGGCTGATAAAATCGGGGCCGATGCCTATGCCGAAGATGCTGCTCAGGCTGTTACTAAAGCCTTGGAACTCCTCGGAAGAAACTAATCTTATTTAAGTAAAAAGCAAGCTCATGACAAGTTTAAATTATTTATTGGGGGTGAAAATCCTGGGACGAGATTTGCAGGCAGGTATTAATAGAGTTGAGGGAATGGGAGTGCTTCTCTTTTCGGACGATGAGCTTTATGCTATACACTGCGCAACGTTAGACGTTTTGCAACATAACGGGCTAAAGGTTGAAAGTGAAGAAGCCCGAGAGATCTATAGTAGCGGTGGGGCCTTGGTAGACTCTAAAACTCATATGGTTAAAATTCCGCCCTATATGGTAGAAGAAGCGATTCGTTCGGCTCCAAGTTCAATCCTTTTAGCGGGAAGGAATCCTAAAAATGACTATGTAGCTGAGGGGAAAAGAGTGGGCTTCTTAAACTTTGGTGAAGGAATAAGAATTATAGACCCCGTTACACGGGAATATAGACCCACTAACAAACAAGATGTAGGCAACGCGGCTCGGGTCTGTGATGCTCTGGATCAGATTGTAGTGCACAACCGGGCTGTTGGTGCTGATGAAACACCGGCAGTGGTACAATCGTTACACAATGCCGAAGCGATTTTTGCTAACACGTCTAAACACTGTTTTATAGGAGCGGGCAGCGCTAGAAACTTTCGTAAAATAGTCGAGATGGCCGCTGCGATTGTCGGTGGCTGGGATAAATTACGGGAAAGACCCATCTACAGTACCATTGTGTGTCCGACCAGTCCACTTCAGCTTACCTCAGATTGCACTGAGATTATGATCGAAGCGGCCAGGGCCGGAGTGGCCGTTAATATTCTATCCATGGCTATGGCTGGTGCTACCTCTACAGTTACTTTGGCTGGGACACTAATTACCCATAATGCTGAAGTTCTAGGTGGCATCGTGTTACATCAGCTGGCCGCCAAAGGGGCTCCGGTCATCTATGGCAGTTCTACTGCGATCATGGATATTAAGTATACCACTGCACCTGTAGGGTCTCCTGAACTAGGATTAATCAGTGCTGGAGTCGCAAAGTTAGCTCAATACTATCTGCTTCCGAGTTTTGTAGCCGGCGGCTAGGCAGATAGTAAAGTTCCAGATGCTCAGGCGGCTCATGAAAAAACCATTACAGGAATGCTGGCTGCTCAAGCCGGAGCAAATCTCATTTATGGGCTGGGTATGTTGGAATTGGGGATAACCTTTGATTATGCCCAATTGGTAATGGACAATGAGATGGCCAAAATGATCAATAAGGCTGTTGGCGGGATTAAAGTTTCTGACGAGTCCATGGCTGTGGATGTCATCAAGTCGGTAGGTGCCGCTGGTGAATTCATTACCCATGAACACACTTATCAACACTTTAGAACTGAGCAATCCCAAAGCAAGTTAATAGATCGGACGATGCGTGATACTTGGTTGGAAAAGGGTGCGAAGGATTTTACGGAAAGAGCGTATGATGAAGCTCTAAATATTCTGGAAAACTATAAACCTGATCCCTTGCCGCCCGGTGTAGCAGCCACGATTCGTTCCATTGTCGAAGCTGCAGAGGAAGAATATGGGCTCAAGAAACATGAAGATTAGAAATTAAAGATCTCCGCATGGAGGGGTCAATAATCGGTAGTCAGAATTTACTAGAAATCAGCATGGAATTATTAAATGGAAGGGGTTAGTCAGGGAATTTTCTGCTTATAAGTGGTTTCCTGACTTTTCCTATTAAGAAAACCCATTATTTTAGAGGGGGGAGATTAGTGGAAAACTTATAAATAATAGTAGGAAAGCAATTAGTAGCGCTGTCGAAACTAGAGGGGATAATGACATTAGAAGCATCCTTCGGAACAAGTAAAATAGGCGCAGATAATATTGGTGTAAACTGTGGGACCATGCTCTATAATGAAGTTAAACAATTTAGAATTAACCATTCAATTGCGGAGGGAAAGATCAAAATGGAAAACCAAGTTACTCTAAAACTGAACTATCCACTCAATGAATATGTTGCTCAGAACGAACTTAAACTTCAATTCAGCGAGGGTACTACTTTAGGGGACTTATTCTTAAAAGAAGGGATTCCTTCTGATTCTGTGGGTTTTGCAGTATTGAATGACACTATGCTTCACTTGAATTATAGGTTGCAAAATGGTGACTTCATTAGGGTCTTCCCCCTTGTTAACGGGGGATAAGGCGGAGTACATAAAAACGTATTAAGAGAAAAGGATGATCTAGAGAGATGAAATGGTATTATGGCAAATTATTAAGAGTGAACCTAGCGGAGAAGAGTTACACCGTTGATGAAATACCAGAAGAACTATTTACAAACTATTTGGGTGGTAGAGGGTTAGGATCTTATCTTCTCTTAGAACATGTCCAGGCTGATATAGATCCTTTGTCAGAAGAAAACAAAGTGATCTTTACTAACGGTTTTACCACAGGAACAAGTATGTTCGGTTCTAGCCGCTATGCCGTCTTTTCTAAGTCCCCGCAAACCGGTTTATTTGGAGAAGCCACCTCAGGCGGCAAGGTAGCCCCGGCTCTTCACTCCACAGGCTATGATGCAATTATCCTGGAAGGGGCGTCAGCTGCCCCGGTCTACTTAGAAATAAATGATCGAGAGGTTATCTTTCACTCTGCAGAGCATTTATGGGGAAAAGAGACCTATGAAACTGAAGACACCGTTTTAAGGGAAGTAAATACCCCTAAGGCACAGGCAGTAGTTATCGGTCCTGCGGGTGAAAACTTAGTTAGTTTTGCCTGTATAGAGAATAATTACTGGCACTCTGCTGGGCGCAGTGGTATTGGGGCCGTATTAGGGTCAAAAAAAGTTAAAGCTCTGGTTTTTTATGGGGAGTCTAAAACTTCCGTTGTCAATCCAGAGTTGCTTCAGGAACTGATGAAGGAAATGGCGGCAACTGGAAAGGATCATGCTGGAGTCAAAGCTTATCGTCGGCTTGGTACGACTCAAATGGTTGCCGCAATGAATGCCGCGAAAGCATTTCCTAACCGTTATTGGCGAGATGCATATTATAGTCATTGGGAAAAAATCAGCGGAGAAACCTTGCTGGAAAATTTTGAGGTCAAGCCAACAGCCTGTCCCAAGTGTTTTATCTCCTGCTCAAAGAAAACAACGGTTAAAACCGGGAGACATAAAGGCCTTACCATAGAAGGACCAGAGTATGAGACTATATTTGTGTTTGGCGGGCTTTGTCTCATACCGGAATTGGATGAAATAATATACTTAAATGATTTATGCGACCGTCTGGGTATGGATACGATAACTGCGGGTAATCTCATCGGTTTAGTTATGGAAGCAGGACAACTTGGGCGAATTCCCGTAAAGTTAGAGTATGGCGATGTTGAAGGCGCGGCCCAGTTATTACGGGACATTGCTGATCGAAGGGGAGTAGGGCAGGTCTTAGCAAGAGGGATTAAAGAAGCAGCAAAGGAATGGGGACTAGAAGATTTAGCGATTCACGTCAAGGGTATGGAACCGGCCGGATATGATCCAAGACCCTTAAAAGGGATGGGCTTAGCTTATGCTACCTCTAGCCGAGGCGCTTGTCATCTAAGAGCTTCTTTCTATAAACCTGAACTTTCAGGAATGATTGACCGCAAGACAACCCAGGGTAAAGCAGAGATGTTGATTGATTGGGAAAATAGATTAACCATCTTTAACACTGGGACCCTTTGTCAGTTTTTTCGCGACCTTTTAGAGTGGCCTAATGTTGAGCGGCTAGTGTATGCTATTACCGGTCTGGAATACCACAAAGATAAATTAAGCGAAATTGCTAATCAGATTGTTACTAATACTCGGATCTTTAACGCTAGGGAGGGAGCGACGAAGCAAGAGGACACCTTGCCCCCGAGGTTTTTTAAAGAACCTGTTAATAATGGTCAAGATAGGATTACCGTTGAAGAATTACAGTTTATGGTCGATGAATATTACAAACTGAGAGGTTGGGATGACTCAGGCTATCCCGTTCATGAGGAGGGTTAAGTTCGATGAGAAATATCAGAACTGGTATTAGTGTTCTTTCTGGTTTGGGGTTACAGGCCTACTCCAAGGATCAACTGGATTCAATTCATTATGCGACTTTAGAGGTTTTACAGAGGACGGGTATTAAGGTTGAAAGTGCAGAAGCAATAGAGATATTCTCCAACGCAGGTGCCATAGTTGAACGTTCCAAGGATTTTGCGATCGTTAAAATACCTTCGTATATGGTTGAAGACTGCCTTAGATGGGCGCCTAAGACGGCAACTTTTTACGGTAGAGTTCCCAAACATGACTATGCTATCGAGCCTAATAGGGTAGGGTTTAGTACCTTTGGCGAATGTATTAAAGTCATCGATCCTTTTTCCAGAGAAGTGAGAAAGTCTGTCAAACAGGATGTCGGAAATGTCGCATTGGTCTGCGACTATCTAGAGGAAATGGATGTTATGGTAAGGCCTTTGTGTTCTTCCGATCAAAATCCAACAACCCAACCGCTGCATAACTTGGAGGTCTTATTGGAGAATACCTCTAAACACATTTTTATTGGAGCGGTTAGTGCAGCAAATTGCCGCAAAATGGTCGAGATCGCAGGGATAAGTGTTGGGGGCCCGGAGAATTTTAAGCAACGTCCCAATATGACCATTTTTGTCTGCCCGACCAGTCCTTTGACTCTAGTTAATAATTGTTGTGACGTAATTATCCAAGCTGCCAGATCAGGCGTAGGTCTGGCCATTATTCCCATGGCCTTAGCGGGTGCTACGTCGACGGTGACCTTGGCTGGAACTTTAGTGACGCATAATGCAGAAGTTTTAAGTGCTCTGATCCTCGCCCAATTAACCGTAAGAGGAACTCCTTGTATCTATTGTTCCATGAGTACGATTATGGATTTAAAACAATTAATTGGACCAGTAGGGTCTCCGGAACATGGGCTGCTGGGAATCTCGGCGGTTAAAATGGCTCAGTATTACCAACTCCCCAGTTGGATGGGTGGCGGGATTTCCGACAGTAAAATTCCTGATGCTCAGATAGGGTATGAATACACTTTAAATGCCTTGCTAGGAGCCCTGTCAGGAGCCAGTATTGTTTACGGAGCGGGTGCCCTTGAACAAGGGTTAACCATTGACTTTGCCAAATTGCTTCTAGACGCAGATATGATTCGATTGATTCGGCAAGCTATTAATGGGGTTGAACTATCTGACGAAACCCTGGCCTTAGATGTCATCCACCAAGTAGGGCCGGGCGGCGAGTTTATGACCTCTGAACATACTTTCCAACATATGAGGCAACAGTCCCAGCCTAAATTATTTAATAGGAAAAACCGAGATATCTGGTCGGAGGCTGGTGCCAAAGACGTCTCAGAGAGGGCATATGAAGAAGCAAGGTTTATACTTAATAACCATAAGCCAGAACCGTTGCCTAAGGGGGCAAGCGAAACTATCAGAACACTGATTAGTGAATATGAGCAAGAACTAGGGATTTAGTTCTTCAGCAGAGGTACCCCTTCCTTTCGATTGGTGTAGTTTACTCCTTGCCAATTCTCGATACGGATGGGGGAACCTCTTTTTTTAATAATTTAGGACAATATTCCAATATTCTGGTTATATTCTGGTTATCAGGACGATGAATAGAATCATCGTTAATGATGATTCTATTCATCGTTAATTAAAGCGTAGGATTAACCGAATATTTCAGAACATTTTAAAAAGTCAGTTAGAGGTAATGAATACTTTCATTATGCTGACAAATTCTATACGATCTAGGGACGATTTTCAGATTGCATAAAGTCCAACCTAAACTTTTGCAGGTCATAGAAAATCACGCTACCTCTACAGACAATGGCCGAGGACCGAAGACCTGGTACAAGTCAGTTCACTTCAGGGTGAATTCGTTCAACTAAAGTTGAACGTCGAGACTTCGCTGGGAGAGTCCCACGATTGAGTCAAATGTGGCATGTATTTTGCAATATTCTGATCTACACTAGAACAAAACTAAGTTTGCTGCTTTAGAGACTTCAACCACTGGTGTTAGGAGGTAACAAGTAGCATAGTAGAATTGCTTTTAAGCCTTAAGGGGCATTCGGGGGAAATACCCCTTGTTTTGTTATGCCCTTTTTTCTTGTCTTGGGTCAAAAGAGGACTGTTTAGGGTCAGCAGATGATATAGAAGTGAACATTTGAGGGGGATACGATAATGAATAATTTAAAATATGGTCAAAGCACTACTTCAATACCTGAAGAACTACTTAGAAAGTCGCGTTGGTTGATACCCCCAGATACTTTAGCGCCTTTGGAGAACGAACATGAGGGTATAAATATGGCTTTAAGAAATCCAGTTGGCTGTAAAGCTCTGAGTGAACTGGTACAACCCACTGATAAAATTGCAATTATTGTGAGTGATAATACTAGACCTGTACCTACTTACAAACTACTTCCTTCCATATTAGAAGAATTACATTGCGCTGGAATAGAAGAACAGAACATAACGATAGTTTTTGCTCTCGGAATTCACCGAAGGATGACCACAGAGGAAGAAATTCAAGTGATTGGTCGAGAGGTTGTAGGAAAGTACAAAACGGTTCAACCCATGGAATATGTTTTTAAGGGTCGAACGAGTCGAAATACGCCAATCGAAGTTTGTCGAGAGGTGGATGAAGCAGATTTTCTAATCTTAACTGGAAACATCGAATTTCATTATTTTGCAGGATATAGTGGGGGCTATAAGGCCTTAATGCCTGGTGTTTCTACTCGAGATGCTATTCAGAATAACCATAAGATGATGCTTGACCCGCGAGCCGCGATTGGATGTGCGGACGGCAACCCTCTTAGAGAGGATATAGAGGAGTTCGGGCGTCAGTTCCCCAGGACATTCTTAGTAAACGTAGTGCTTAATTCAGATAAAGAAATCATTCATGTCGTTGCTGGAGATCCAATTCTAGCTCATCGGTCCGGGTGCAAGGTCTTGGATCAGTGTTATAAAGTAGCGGTCCCTGAGTTTGCAGATTTAGTGATAGTCAGTGCTGGAGGATATCCAAAGGATATGAATCTTTATCAAGCCCAAAAAGCCTTAGAAAATGCTGCGAGAGTCACCAAAGAGGGTGGTAAAATTGTTTTGGTTGCGGAATTAAGGGAAGGGTTTGGGGAGGATATTTTTGAAGATTGGTTAATGAACAGTAGTACTATAGACGAAATAATATCGAAAATTAATGAGGAATTTATTTTAGGTGGACATAAAGCTGCCGCGATCGCTAAGCTTCTCAAAAAACATGAGGTTTTATTATTTTCTGCTTTGCATGATGATATCGGGAGAAAAGCATTTTTTACACCATTAAAAGATTTATATGAATTAACGCAAGGGACATTTGAGTGTATTTATATTATTCCATACGGAAATCAGACGTTGCCGGAGGTGGTGTGCGTTAATAAAGGTTAAGATTAAAGGATATTATTTTTAAGTAGAGAATATATTATCAAAGATTTTCCTGCTATGAGTATTTTAAATGTAATCAAAGGGTTTTTGCGATTCTGCTACTTTCTGTAACCTATAGAGGGGTGGAGACGTTTTTATGACGACTGTCGGGGATTTAGCTTTGAAAAAATATTCGGTATATCCTCCTTCCTTTGAACTCTGTGTGGTAAAGGAGGATATCATTAGTCGTGACGATGAGTTTATTATTGTCATGAATTTTCAAGATATTACCCATGTATTTAGAACGTCTTCCTTACTATACGATATCTCAAAGCTAGAAAGGGATAACAACTACTCTTTGCAGGGTCATGTACTATCAGAGCTTGATTCGGAGATAACGTTTAGTATTGTGCCTGAAAATCAGCTAATTCAGACTTTGAAAAAGTTAGTTACGGACGTTATTATCTTGACTGACGAAACTAATGATCCTGTCGGTATTATAGATTATTCAAAAGCTCATGGATCTTTTGAAACCTTTCAACTTGAGAGAAAACAAACCGAAGAAACCATATTAGAATATCAAAAAATATTTGAGTATATTGAAGATGAAATTTTTGTAACGGATCAGAATGGTTATGTTTTGCGCTTAAATCCCACTGCTGAAAAAGTATGTGGTTTTAAGGCCTGCGATATAATTGGTAAAAACGTTAAGGATATAGAAATAACTTCCTCTTGCAGTATTACAATGCGGGCTTTAGAAGAAAAGAAAAAGGTTAATATGGTCCAAGATTTTGTAAGAACCGGCAAGAGATTACTAACGACGGCTATCCCAGTCTTCAATGAAAGTGGAGAAATAGTTCGTATTATAAGTACTTCCAAAGATGTGGCGGAAATTAATAGGATAAAAGAAGAACTTGATAAAAAAACCAACGAGCTTGAAAGAAAAAGTGAAGAACTCGAATTTCTGCGTGAGGAAATCTTTGGTAGAGTGAATTTTGTATGTAATTGCAAAGAAATGAAATATATCAAGAAGACTATAAAAAAGATTGCTCCACTAGATCTGACTGTTCTTATTCAGGGTGAATCTGGAGTTGGTAAAGAAGTTGTAACAAAATCGATTCATTATTTAAGTGATAGAAGAGATCAACCATTCATAAAAATCAATTGCGGATTAATACCAGAAAATCTAATAGAGGCTGAATTGTTTGGGTACGAGGCTGGGGCCTTTACCGGGGCTAGTAAATATGGAAAGATTGGAAAGATCGAACTGGCTAAAGGTGGGACGTTATTTCTAGACGAAATTGGTGAAATGCCTCTATCCTTGCAAGTTAAGTTACTTGAGTTTTTACAAGACAGATATATTTGCAGGGTAGGAGGCACAAAAGTAATTGAAATAGATACTAGAGTTATTGCAGCTACAAATCGGGACCTGAAAGAGATGGTGGAAAGAGGGCTATTTCGGCAAGATTTATTCTATCGTCTGAACTTGATACCTATTGTGATTCCAGCTCTGCGTGACCGCAAAGAAGATATCCCAGAGCTAGTGGAGTTCTTTGTTAAGAAGTTTAATAGTAAATATAAGATGAATAAAAAGTTAGCTCCCGAAACAATGAAAGCATTATATTATTATGATTGGCCAGGCAATGTGAGAGAGCTCGAACATGTTATGGAGCGAGTAATAGTTACAAATGACACGGATATTATTACCTTAGAACATATCAATATTATTTTTGGAGTAAAACCACAAAACTACCGCATTATTTGTAATCAGCTGATGCCTTTAAAGACTGCAAAAAGAGAGATAGAAGAGCAGTTAGTCAGAGCCGCCTACGAAATGTATCATTCCACTTATAAGGCAGCTGAGGCTCTAGAGATCGATCAGTCAACGGTAGTGAAGATACTTAAGAAGTATAATATCAGAAGCAATAAAATTTAACGAAGGGGTTAGCATTCATTGCTAACCCCTTCGTTAAATAGACTGAGTTTGGCTTGTTAATATCTGCATGACTCTCTCGGGAAGTTCGATTCTTTTGAGGCTTTAGTGGGCGGAATTAGAAATCGTGACGACCATGCTTACTTCACCGGCGTTTTGGGCTTCGTTAAAAACTTTCTTGATTCCTGCCCACACTTGTTCGTCATTTCCGTCGATATGGGTACTGAGAGATCCAACTTTGAACTCAACGTTTTCTTTCGATAAGGTTTGAACAGCACTAGTAATAACCTGACTAGCGTTATTCGTTTTCTGAGGGTAGATCGAAACTTCTGCACATAACATTGTAAAGGCCTCCTTTATTAAATAATACAGAGATTAGCTTTCCCAATTCGGGTTTAAATATTGACAGGTTGAAAACATCTCGAGCAGCATTTTACGTTCGAGATTATTGGACACCAAACTCATTTTCATTATTGAACACTCCCCCACCTACGCCACGGGCTAAGAGGAGGGGGATTCTAAACCTTCATTGAGAACCGCCCTTCAGCCGGAGCCTCTAGGTCTTACGTTCACTCCAGTTCATCACGTGATGGGTTTAACGCCATCACGCGGCCCGGTCATGGGCGCTACGCCACTGTCGAACATGCGGACACACTTCGACTCGACGATACTTTGTTTCTTGATACTTGGGCATTTCTCGGCCTGCGGTGATCTCTCCCTTCATGCCTTTATCTCGAATATTGGACGCTCCGACAACATCTCGATGACCGGTTGCTTTGCACGCTGGGCAACCATAGTTTCTTGAAGATTGTTTCGTGAACGTTCCACAGACAGGGCAGGTTCCCGTAGTATAGGCCTCATTGATTCTCTCAAGGATAACCCCATGTCGTTTCGCTTTATACTCGAGCTTTCTTCGAAGTTCACCGAACGGCCAATTCGAAAGTTTTTGATTCACCTTACGTGAACGCTTGTTACGCGAGCTTTGCTGAACCCCGTCAGGATTCCCTATGTAGAGTTTCTTAATACCACGTTCGACACACCAATCAAGGGCCATTTTTGAGAGACAATGCAGGGCATAGTCAACCTTCCTGAACATCCGAGCCTAAGAAATTTCGTTTCCTACGAACCAGTTTCCAGTAGGCCTTAGACCCTTTACGCTTTTT
>LADV01000329.1 GCA_000961805.1 Peptococcaceae bacterium BRH_c23
TTCGGGGAGAGAAGGAGGTCAGGACAGAGAGATTATGGATAATGATGCAATTGATCAGATTTTAGATAAATATCAGGGCCAAGCCGGTTCACTGATTCGAGTCATGATGGAGATTCAGGAAGAGAAACATTGGCTTCCCAGAGAAGTATTAGCGAAGATCAGTGAGAAATTAGGGGTGCCCTTTAGTCGAGTACTGCGCATAGCTACCTATTATAAAACCTTCAGTTTGACTCCCAAAGGACGTCATGAAATTCACGTTTGTACAGGTACCGCCTGTCATATTCGTGGTGCGCAGAGTGTTCTCGACTCGGTGCAAGACCTGACTGGAATTAAACCTGGTGAAACGGATGCGGATCAGAAGTTTAGTTTGGAGACCGTTAACTGCCAAGGCTGTTGCACTTGTGGTCCAATGCTAAAAATTGATGATCAGACTCACAGTAGGATATCGCCTAACGAGATAGCAGAGGCGTTAAAAAAATATGATTGAGGGAAGATTATGACAAGGATAAATTCGGCTGCTGAATTGGAAGAACTCAGGCAGGGCATCTTGTCAAAAAAAGATCCCGATAAGCCTAGTATCGCTATATGTGCGGGACTCAGCTGTCTCGGCCTCGGTAACGGCCTAGTTATTAACGCCTTTAAAGAAGAAATCAGGAAACAATCGTTAGAAGCTAAAGTGGATGTAATAGCCACCGGCTGCCATGGCTTTTGTGAAAAAGGGCCGATTGTTGTTATTTATCCTGAAGAAATCTGCTATTTAGAGGTTAAGCCGCAGGATGTCCCGGAGATAATTTCCCAGACTATTATTGAGAAAAAAGTAATCAACCGCTTGGTTTATACAGACCCCCATACTGGTGAAAAAGTAGCGCAGATGGCTGAAATACCTTTCTATAAAAACCAGATGCGGGTTCTGATGGGTAATAACGCAAAGATTAATCCTAAGAGCATCGATGACTACCTGGCGATTGGCGGCTATTCTGCGTTAGCCAAGGCTCTGCTTGAGATGAGCCCTGTGCAAGTCCTTGAAGAAGTACAGAAAGCCAACTTGCGCGGACGGGGCGGCGGTGGCTTCCCTGCAGGTAGGAAGTGGGAGACTACCCGTAATGCCCCCAACGAAGTGAAGTATGTTATTGTGAACGCTCATGAAGGGGAGCCTGGGGCGTTTATGGATAGAGCTCTCTTTCAGGGAAATCCGCATAGCGTGCTGGAAGGCTTGATCATCGGTGCGTATGCTATAGGTTCACATCAAGGCTTCATTTACACCCGGCATGATACTCCGGAGCTAAGAAAGAATCTAGATATTGCCCTTGCCCAGGCGGAGGAGTACGGCCTGCTGGGTGAAAATATCCTTGGCTCCGGTTTCAACTTTAAGGTTGAGGTGCATTTTGATGTCGGGATCTTCGTATCAGGCGAGTCCAGTGCCTTAATGAGGTCAATAGAAGGAAAAGCACCGGAGCCAAAACCAAAATATATCCGTACTTCGGTAAATGGTATTTGGGATAGGCCGAGTAACCTGAACAATGTGGAAACTTGGGCTAATGTGCCTCAGATCATCGCTAAGGGCTCCGAATGGTATAACAGTATCGGGACAGAGCGGAGCAAGGGGACAAAACTCGTATCCTTATCAGGTCATGTATGTAATTCAGCTGTAGTAGAAGTTCCTTTGGGTACCTCGCTCAGAGAAATTGTCTACGACTTTGGTGGTGGAATTCCAAACGGAAAGAAACTTAAAGCGATTCACTTTGGAGGACCCATGGGAGGGACTATTCCCGAGAGCCTCATCGACAACCCGCTGGATTTTGATGTGCTGTCAAAACTGGGAGCTTCAATGGGGGCAGGGGATATGCTGCTAATGGATGAAGATACCTGTTTAGTTGAGGTCGCTAGGTACTTCATTGATTTCCTCTCTGGGGAATCGTGCGGCAAATGCGTTCCATGTCGTGAAGGCATCAGGCAGATGCTTAATATCCTGACTAATATCACTAAGGGCAAGGGAAGAGAAGGGGATATTGAGCTTTTGGAGGATTTAGCTGAGGTACTCGGCGCAGCGGCCCTTTGCTCGCTGGGCAGGAGCGTTCAAAACCCGATATTGAGCATGTTAAAATACTTTAGAGGTGAATTTGAGGCGAACATCAAGGAGAAGCGGTGCCCGGCACATTCCTGCAAGGAACTGATCGCATTAGAGGGAGCATAGAAAAATGAGTGAAATTATTTTACAGATTGACGGAAAAGAAGTTACGGCAAGTGAAGGCATGACCGTTTTACAGGCTGCACAACAAGCGGGAATATCGATTCCGACACTTTGTCACCATGAGAAATTAGAACCTTATGGGGGTTGCCGCTTTTGCACAGTAGAAGCAGACGTTCGCGGCTGGACAAATTATGTTGCTGCCTGCCTTTACCCTGTGGCCAAAGATTTGGTCGTCAGAACCAGGTCTGAGAAGTTAGCTAGAATTCGCAAAATGATCTTGGAGCTATTGCTGGCTCATGCTCCGGATGCCTTTGATTTGCAGGATTTGGCTATAGAGTATGGAGCAAACAAAGACCGTTTTGAAAAAGATTCCTCATTTTGCATTCATTGTGGTCTATGTGTAAGATACTGTGCCGAGGTCAAAAAGAAGAACGCTATTGCCTTTGTTGACAAAGGCAAAACTCGGGAGATATGCTTCATTCCTGAGATAGCTTCCCAGGAGTGCTGGAACTGCAAAGAATGTTTTCCTCTTTGCCCTACAGAGGCACTCCAAACGGCTTATGTATTAACTAAAGCGCTCGCATTTCCTACACCTTCTTTGGAGCAAACGCGAGTGGGAATATAAGCAACGATTAATACTATGACGATAAAGATGTGAAAAGGAGGGTATCGTATGAGTTATGATTTTATCAAGGTGAATAATGTGGATGGATTGATTTCCATAACCCTAAACAAACCGCCACTTAATGTTTTGACTATTCCTATGATGGAGGAAATCGCCGACGCATTTGTCTGGGCCCAAGGGCAAACCGCTAAACTTATCCTCTTAAATGCAGAAGGGAAGGTCTTTTCAGCCGGTGTAGACGTTGCGGATCACACACCTGATAAGGTGGCAAAAATGATTGAGGTCTTCGACAGCATATTCCATAATATGTATAATAACGATAAACCTATTGTGGCAGCTGTTAATGGTGCGGCTTTGGGTGGAGGATATGAACTGGTGCTTTTCTGTGATATGGTCGTAGCTTCGGAAAAGGCGAAGTTCGGACAACCAGAAATAGCTGTCGGAGTATTTCCACCCATAGCTGCCTACATGCTTCCCAAATTAACCTCTATGCCCCATGCTATGGAATTGCTTTTGGGAGGCGAGGTCTTCGATGCCGCCAAGGCTGATAAGTTGGGGTTGGTGAACGCTGTTCTACCCGTGGATTCCTTTGACGAAGGCGTGAAGCAATTTTTACAGAAGTTTATGACAATGAGCCCATTAGTGCTGGCGTACACCAAAAAGGCCATCAAGGCCGGCCTGAATAAGGGCTTTGTTGAGGGACTAAAGGCTATTGATGATATTTACCTGAATGAATTAATGCCTAGCGCGGATGCCTTAGAAGGGCTAAACGCTTTTATGGAAAAACGCAAACCAGTCTGGCAGGGTAAGTGAAATAATTTAATGGGGGAAAAGAGATGAAACTTGCAGGAAAAGTAGCCTTAGTAACAGGTGCGAAGGATGGCATAGGCAAGGCTGTTGCTTTGGCCTTTGCTAGTGAGGGCGCAGATGTGGCGCTAGTTAGTCGATCAATCACTCGTGACGATGATGTTGTGCGAGAGATTGAAGCGCTTGGACGTAAAACATGCGTAGCTACTGTGGATGTTGCGAAAAAAGAATCAGTGTTCGCAATGGTTCAAAAAGTTAAAGAGGAACTGGGCCAAATTGACATCTTAGTCAATAACGCTGGTTTAAGTAAACCCGCTATGATGCTCAAAATGAGCGAAGAGCAGTGGGATGACGTTATAAATATCCACTTGAAAGGAACGTTCCTTTGCATGCAGGCTGTAGCAGGAGACATGAAAGCCCGTGGTTATGGTCGAATCATCAATGTGACTTCTTCAGCTGGGTTACAAGGCACGATCGGGCAAGTGAATTACGCAGCTGCTAAAGGTGGAATAAATGCTTTGACAAAATCTGCGGCACGGGAATTAGCTAAATACGGAGTTACGGTTAACGCGATTTCTCCGTTTGCTGTCACAAAAATGACGGAAAAAATTTCTACAGATCCAACCTTGAGTGCTAAGTATTTAGATAAAATACCCATGGGCAGATTCGGGCAAACGGAGGAAATGGCGGGTGGTTTTGTCTTTTTGGCATCTCAAGATGCGAGTTATATTACTGGGCAGATTCTCTGTATTGAGGGTGGCATGATCATGCGCTAAGCGACGCGCCTAATCGCTAAGTATTTTATTCCGAAACACGGCCATAAACGATTACAATTCCGCTGAGGATTGGTTTCGCCGAGTCGCCTTCCCAATACGAACACTCGAAGGCGAAGGGGTTGAATCCATCCTACAGTGCTAAAGTATTTTCAGGGTCCAGCGCCTTCAGCGTAAGTCATCCTACGGCGCGAAAGTATCCGTTTGTGGTACTGCGCCTTCGGCGTAAGTCTCCACTGGAGACTTACGTCACTGAAGTCTCGACTTTGTTTGAACGAGTTCACTATATGAATATTAAGTTAATAAAAAGGGGGGGACCAGAATTGCAAGAAGTTGTAATCGTCAGTGCCGTAAGAACGCCACTTGGTAATATCGGAGGAACACTTAAAGACATTACGCCCCAAGAACTTGGTGGTCTTATCGTAAAAGAGGCTGTTGCTCGGGCAGGTGTAAGTCCTGATTTAGTAGAGGGAGCTATCATGGGTTGGTCGCGTCAAACGACTGAAGCCGCAAATATCGCTCGCGTTTGTTCACTTTTGGCGGGAATTACGGAAGATGCCTCTGCCTATACAGTCCATTGTCAATGTGCTGCCAGTTTAAAAGCTATCAGCAATGGAACCCAAGAAATCCAGACCGGAAGATCTGCAGTGATTGTGGCCGGGGGAACCGAAAGTTTGAGTCGGGCACCCTTTTACCTTAAAAATGCGCGCTATGGGTATGGTGCTGGAGATGGGGTATTAGTTGATTCCTTGACAGAAGCAGGCCCAGGTGGGCAACCTTCTTCGATTTATGGCAGTGTTTCGATGGGTGATACTGCTGAAAATGTGGCCGAAAAATATAATGTTTCGCGAGAGGATCAGGATAAGTTCGCTTTCCAGAGTCAGGAAAGATGTCAAAGGTCCTTAGCTTCAGGGGTTTTCAAGGATGAAATTCTACCTATTGAGATCAAGACTCGAAAAGGCACGGTTATTTTTGATACGGATGAAGGGCCAAGAGCTTCGACGCTGGAAAAACTAGCAAGTTTAAAACCAGTGTTTAAGAAAGGCGGATCCGTTACAGCAGGTAATTCTTGTGGCCGTAATGATGCTGCTGCGGCAGTGGTACTGATGTCTGCTGAAAAAGCTAAGGAATTAGGTATCAAGCCTCTGGCTAGAATTGTTACAGATGCAGCAGTTGGAGTACCACCGCAAATCATGGGAATTGGTCCCATACCAGCAGTACGTAAAGCTTTAAAACAAGCTGGGCTTAGTTTAGCCGATATTGACTTAATTGAATTGAATGAAGCTTTTGCTTCACAATCATTGGCAGTTATTCGGGAACTTGGGCTTGACATGGAGAAAACGAATGTCAATGGTGGTGCCATTGGCTTAGGACATCCAATCGGAGCAACCGGAGCTCGTTTAATGACGACTCTTCTTTATGAACTGCGTCGACGTAATGGCCGCTATGGGATGGTTACACTTTGTATCGGTGGTGGGCAAGGTATGGCTACTATTATTGAGGCGCTGTACTAAACGGAGACTGAAGGTAACGAAACGGAGAACAATGGGATGCAGATCTATGAGTACAAGGTACCAATTCCAGGTGTTGGGTTTAAGGCCAACGCTTACCTCATAAAACTCGAAAATAATCAGTCCATCCTAGTAGATACTGGTCCAAATGCCCCTCAAGCGTTGGATATACTCGAAGCTACTCTGAAAAAAGCTGAAGTCAGTTGGGAGGATATTCGACACATTTTGGTAACCCATGGGCACTATGACCATTTTAGCTTTGCAGCGCAAATTGTGGAACGTTCAGGTGCCCAGGTTTGGGTCCATCCCGCTGATAGACATAAATTAACCGGTACTTTAGAGAATCCTTTTTTTGAAGACCCTGAGCCAGCCATTCCCTTTTTGGAAAAACTCGGTGTCCAAAAGAGCCGGATAGCAAGTTTGATAAGTGAAGTAGTAGCCTCAGAGAGAGAGTTTAAGCCCTTATCGGTGTTTTGTATCCGCTCTTTGTCACAGAGTACTGACTTAGAACTTCTTGGTCTGACCATTAAGGTAATTCATACACCTGGGCATACACCCGGTAGTTGTTGTTTTCAGCTTGTAGAAAATGGCGTAGTGTTCACTGGTGATACCTTACTGCAGCAAATTACTCCAAACCCAGTCTTTAATATTTATGGGGAAGATAGAGACTTGAGCTTGGTAAGGTTGCAGGAGTCTATGACAAAGATTGCCCTGCTTGGAGCTTCTAAAGCTTATCCAGGACATGGCAAACCGATCCTATCAGTTGACCAAGCAATTGAGCATCAATTTAACCGTATGGCTAAACGAAGTGAGCAAGTCCTCCGAATTATAGGTGCTCAACGCTTGAGTGCATTTTCTATAGCCAACGAATTATTTCCTAGCGGCGGGCGATATCACACTTGGTTAGCTCTTTCGGAAACACTAGGGCATTTGGGTTGGCTAAGGGTTCAAGAGCGTGTTCGGATTAGGAGTAATGCTGGAATTATTTACTGGGAAGCTCAGTGAGCAACAGGTTTACCTAATGCACTCTAAGCCCAAAGGGTATCGTAGATATCCAATATAAGGAAGAATATTTCCATGAATAATTGGAGGTGTATTTATAATGAAAGCAGCTGTATTTTATGGTCCTAATCAGCCTCTTAAAGTAGAGGAAGTTCCAATGCCAGTCATTGGAACTGGTGAAGTTTTAGTTAAGGTTGCCGCCTGCGGACTATGTCACACAGATATAGGCTATATTGACCATGGTACTCCTACTTTTAAGAAGCCACCCTTGATCTTAGGACATGAGATCTCTGGTACTGTGTTTGAAGTCGCCCCAGATGTTACAACATTCAAAGTCGGGGATCATGTTTTATTGCCAGCGGTTATGGCCTGTGGTGAATGTGGCCCTTGTCGTCAAGGACGTGGCAATACTTGTGAAAAAATGAAGATGTTTGGGAACGATGTAGATGGTGGCTATGCAGAATATGTCAAAGCTCCTGCAAATAATCTCTTTCATTTACCAGATGAAATCCCTTTGATTGAAGCTGCTATTATTGCCGATGCTATTACTACACCTTTCCATGCTGTAAAAAACCGGTCCGGTGTGAAACCTGGTGATACTTTACTTGTCTTTGGTTGTGGAGGGGTTGGCTTAAACCTTGTCCAACTTGCTAATGCTGCGGGTGCCTCTGT
>LADV01000088.1 GCA_000961805.1 Peptococcaceae bacterium BRH_c23
TGCTATGGCGACGTGTACCGGGATTACCAGGCCAATTCGTCGCCTCATGACAAACTCGAAAAGAAACACGCAATAATCGGCGCTATCGAGCAGTTCGACCTTCACGGCAGATATCCCGATTCAAAGTGGCATAGTTTTAAGGCAAGGGGTTCGTACCAAAAGCTTGTACCCGAGTTCAGGTTGTTGATCGACTATTATAGCAAAGTGGGACGAGAGCGCGGGAAAAAAGAGTCCACTATTTACAAGGAATCGCACAATGCTTCCAGCTTCCTGTTCTCCCTGCAGGAGGCCGGGGTCAACCATCTAGATGACGTCACGGAGGAAACAGTGGTTTCCCTGTTCGTCTCCCCGGATGGGAGGCGACTCAAATGCCACAACTACAGAAAATGCGCCTCCGAACTCCTCAAGGCTTGCATCCCCCTGAATACGGATGCCTGCCGTAAGGTATTGTCTTTACTGCCGGCAACCCGGCATACAAGAAAAAACATCCAATATCTTACACCGGAAGAAATGCAGAGGGTCCGCAACGCATTGGATGACATGTCCAATACGCTTACACTGTGCGACAGGGCAATCGGGAAGCTTGCGCTGTATACCGGCTTGAGGGGTTGTGATATCGCAACCATGAAGTTGACATCGATTGACTGGGATTGTGACATCATAAGGATCAATCAACAGAAAACGGGGAACCCATTGGAGCTCCCATTGGCAGCCACAGTTGGAAACGCCATCTACGACTATCTGACCAACGAGCGGCCCTCTGTTGAAAACCCATCCTTGTTCCTGTCTTTGATTGGGCCTTACAGAGGCATGAATCCCAACAACATGTGGAATGTTTCGGCGCGCATTATGAAAGCGGCGGGCGTACGCCAATCGAAGGGCGAGAGGAAGGGCTTTCATATCTTCCGCCACCACTTGGCGACAACCCTCCTGGGCAACGGGGTGACCCAGGCTGTGATCAGTTGTATACTCGGGCATTCCTCGCCGGCATCCACAGAAACCTACCTCTCGGCAGACTTTGTCCACCTTAAAGCATGCGCCCTCGACATATCCCGTTTTCCAGTACTTGAGGAGGTGTTTGAGGTTGAGTAGGTTCGAGTCTTATATGGCCCCGCTTATGGAGTCATATATTATTTACAGAAAGGCATCCGGGCGATGGAGCGCCACTTACGAGCAAAATCTGCACCTGTTTGACCGCCACTGCTCACGGCTGTACCCAAAAGCGGAAGCGTTGACACAGGAGATGGTGGACGGGTGGTGCTCACAGCGCGCCACAGAGAAAAACAACTCTTGCCGTGCAAGGGTCAATGTCGTATCGGGCTTTGTCCGTTATCTGCGGAACCGCAGGAAGACCGCAGTTGCAGGACCGGTCTTTCCGAGAAGGGAACGTCAGACTTATATACCCCATGCATTCACTGCCCTTGAATTGGAGAACTTTTTCAAAGCCTGCGACCGCCTGCTATCTACACCCCGCATTCCTGCGGTGCTCTTACGAAAGATCACAGTGCCAGTGTTCTTCCGGCTTCTGTACAGCAGCGGGATACGGACAACCGAGGCGAGGATGCTGCATGTGGGCGATGTGGATTTAGATTACGGGATTCTTAATATCCGTCACTCCAAAGGCCCCAGCCAACACTATGTTGTGCTGCATGACACCATGCTGGATCTGCTGAAAAGGTATGACGCGGCGACCAGAGCGCTGTATCCGGAACGAGAATACTTTTTCCCAGCACACAACGGATCCTGCCACACGAGGGCGTGGGTTCAGTGCAATTTTCGCGAATTCTGGAGTATGTATAACTCTTCATATGCCACAGCGTATGAACTCCGTCATCATTATACCACGGAAAACATCAACCAGTGGATCGGCGAGGGTTTCGAGTTCGACTCGAAACTCTTGTACTTGAGCAAGAGCATGGGGCACAGCACGCAGGAGAGTACAAGGTATTATTACTCTCTGGTGCCGACCATGGCAGATATCCTGGAGAAGCTGTCCGGTCGGGGCTTCGATGACATCGTGCCGGAGGTGGATGATGAAGAAGGCCAATAAAGAATCCATCGCCCTCGCCAGACACATTCATTCGTTCCTGGCCGAATATGTCCCGTTTCAGAAAAGCCAGAGCGAACACACTCTCAGGTCGTATGAGTACGCCATCTCGCTGTTCATTGGCTTTCTCGAAAAAGAGAAGGGCATCAGCCCGGAGAAACTGCGTGGTGACAATTTTGACAGGGGCACAATTGAGGAATGGCTACGGTGGCTTGCCGAAAAACGCGGCTGCTCCCCGGAAACCTGCAACAACCGGCTTGCGTCCTTGAGGGTGTTTCTGAAGTATCTCGGTGGCAGGGACATCTCCATGCTCCACCTATGCGAGGCTGCATCAGGCATACAGCGGAGGAAGGAGATGCACAGGAAGGTGAAGGGCATGAGCAAGGAGGCGGTACGGGCATTGATGGCAGCGCCGGATACATCCACCATATCTGGCCGTCGAGACTTGGCACTGATAGTCACTATATACAGTACGGCGGCGAGAATTGATGAGGTCTTGTCGCTGAAAGTCAAGCAGTTGCATCTGGATGCCAATAAACCCAATGTCACCATCATAGGCAAAGGAAGCAAGATTCGGACGCTGTACCTCCTGCCCAAGGCGGTGGCCCACATAAAAAGCTACCTCAAGGAGCACCACGGGACAGTGCCAAACCAAGATGCATATGTCTTTTACTCGCGTAATGTCGGCCCGGATGGGAAACTGAGCCAGATGGCTGTCAGCAAGCGGCTCAAGATACATGCGGCAACGGCCCACGAATCGTGCTCCGAGGTGCCTCTGGGGCTTCACGCGCACCAACTCAGGCATGCGAAAGCATCGCACTGGCTTGAGGATGGAATGAATATCGTGCAGATATCGTTTTTGCTAGGCCATGAGCAGGTGCTGACGACGATGGTGTACCTAGATGTGACCACAGAACAGGAAGCGAAGGCGCTGGCTACACTTGAAGATGAAAATGATCGAAAAGTCTCAAAAAAATGGAAGAATGGTGCAGGGTCACTTGCAAATTTCTGTGGGGTAAGGTCGATCATGGAATGAAAGAAATCCAAACCTTTCTTCATGAAAAACTACTTGAATATATGGCATAATGATGAAAGGTTTGGATTCTGTTTTTGTTTGGATAATCTAAGAAATGGACCTCTAAAATGTCCGTCAATCGGTAGCCCGTTGAATCCTCAGTCAAATGATAACTGGAGTGTAATTTTTTGAGTGGAGTACATTTGAAATCCACAATGTTTATAGTTATACATTTTTGTAGCAAATCATAGGTATCTCCCGGCTTTACTTGACTAATATACATCTTGGACCAGTAGAACATGGTTCTTTCGGGTATGAATTCAGTGGGTAATATTTGTATTTCTATATCGATTTGTTTTCCTTGTTTTGTCATTGCACGTACATCTAGTATTCCTTTTTTGTCCTCTGAAAACTCCCTTAGAAGCTCACTATTGATGATTTCTATCCACTCAAAGTCTTCTGCGGGCACACCTAGTACTGCACTGAGAAAGGCTATTAGCAGGTCTTTGTTCTTCTCATCTCCAAAAATCAGCTTGAAAACAAAGTCTACCTTTGGAGACATCAGAAACCCATCGTCCGTTGATATCTGTTTGCGTTTACTCTTTTTGCTCCCAGCCATGGCAACTTCATCCTTCCTCTAGTTCTATAATTTATTTTAGCAAATCTACCGTAGTTAAACCACCTACAGACAACTATTATCAACGCTAACATAATGACTGAATAATAACATTATACAACACGGCACATATCAATACCATAAAAAGGAATTAATATGTGCCGCGAGTTTCATCACAAACAGCAACAAAGTCCATAACGAAGGACTTTGTTGCTGTTTGCCTTAAACGGAGCTTTCTATATAAAAAGTATCGGTTGCCTGACATCTAGATGTTTTCTAAGGACAAAATTTAATAAATATAAAAATCTAAAGTCAATTGAATGAATTTCATGCACAGTCAATCATAGGATTGGCGTTTAGGAATATGAGAATTAGCTTTATGAAGAACCACGATAGACTAGATGCACATTTCTTGAAGTATGATCAGACAGAAAAGTCCCACGCCCTTTGTTGGAACAAGAGGCTAGAAATGTAGTTGGGGAGTATCGCAAATCGTGCATAAATTGTCAGAATAGTTTCCTATTGTGTGAGGGTACGACCCCGTTGGAAAGGCCGACCGGACGGGAGGGCTTTCCCCCGAATCTAAGGCAAAACACCAAGAAACAGCGGTAGTTACCAGCAAAAATGTCTTCCCAGAATACTACATGATTTATGTGGAAAAGTTTGAGGATATGATCCATGAGGATATTGACGAATGGGTGTATTTTTTTAAGCATGGTAAAATACGTGAGGACTTCAAGTCACCCGGAATCTTGCTGGCGGCCAAGAAACTGGATTATCTCATGATGAGCGAGGAAGAACGGCGGGGATATGATGACTATCTGGCCTATCTAGGGCAAGAGGTGGGGATTTTAGATACTGCAAAAGAAGAAGGACGAGAAGAGGGAAAAGTACTGACAGCCAAGGCGGCTTTAAAGAAAGGGTTATCAGTCGAACTCATCGCAGAAATTACAGGGCTCCCCCTTGAAGAGATCGTGAAATTGTAACGAGAACAGGCGAGCCTCTCCGTCCTGAAAATGGCTATGGGCGTTGCAACGAATCAGGGGGATGCAATAACGTTTTTAGCTAGTGAGACAACCAAGACCACGGAGTTGTCCGTTAAACGAAATTCACGAGCTACTCTTGATATACGAGCATAAGAAACAGCCACTAGCTTAGGATATACCTAGTTAGTGGCTGTATTAATCGTCTCGAATTGTGTTGGGGTCGTTACCCCGGGGGAGCGTTCTAACTTGGTTAAATCTTGAGGGGGACCCCTTTGGCAAGGAGCGACCGGGAGGCCCTTGCCTGAACAGATTCAAATCGATAAATTTCAGGAAATACCAGTCCCCTTGGCGAGGCTTATCGACACGAGTAATAAGATTAGGGGGGGATCCGCTTAGCTCCACCTGTGGAGAGGTGCTTAGCGGTTCAGCGACCGAATTGGCCCTGAGTGGAGCGCCGATGCACCTACAGGGTTCAAACCGCTTAGGCAAGTGGAGGGTGTTGTCCCAAGGTGGAGCAAAGACGCTACCCCCCTAAGATTATTATTAATACTCGACAATCCAGATAGGTAAGATTATTATATAGGTAAGAATAAAAGATAAGTAAGAATAAAAGATAAGTAAGTAAGTAAGTAAGTAAGTAAGTAAGTAAGTAAGTAAGGGGGGCTCGAAATGAGTATAATTGAGTTTTCTGACGACCAAGCACTCAGCGTAGTAAAGGCTACGAGCAGAATATCTAGCCGTGGGCAAATAGTTATCCCTATGGAAATACGAAAAAAGCTAGGTATTGGTGAGGGAGATCACTTGACATTTATTGCTGAGAAGAACGGTGAAGTTAAGGTTGAAGTTGTTAAGAGGCAACGTATTACGGAACTATTTGGGATTCTAAAAACACATAAGTCATTTAAACCAGTTGATGAAATCAGAAAAGAAGCGTATGAGAAGATGGCACAAAAAGAGTTAAAGGACGGGGAGGAAGGATAGTTGGCGAGGAGACTTTGGTTGGACACTAATGTAATCATCCGAATTATTACGGGTGATCCCCAAGAGATGGCACAAGAAGCTGAAGATATGATTCTAAAAGTCGAGATGGGAGAATTAGTTTTGCGCTTGTCTGCCATAGTTGTGGCCGAGTGTTGTTGGGTATTAGAGTCCTTTTACGAAGCACAACCAACAGACATTTCTGATACCTTGTTGAAATTCACTAATGCAATTGGAGTTGAAACTGAGGAAAAGCCCGTCGTACAACAAGCTCTGCTTGATTTTTCCGCTAAAAAGGTTGATTTTGTGGATGCTTATATTGCGGCACATGCCAAAGCCAACCCCCCGGAGGATGTGGTTACATGGGATAAGCATTATAATCGGTTAGATATTAGTCATGACAGACCAGGAAACTGATAGCATTATTACAAAGATCAAGATCTACCGTGGCGAGATTTTCGATGCCATCGCGGCAGAAAACAAACAAGCCGCCGTTCCCAATGATTTGTTGGAGTTGGATATGCTGAAAGCATTACAAATATAGAAGTAAGGCGCACTGTGCATCTTACTTCTATATTTAATTTAGGGAATATTTAAGTCGAGCATTAGGCAAGGCTGCTTGGGGCCAATTTCAGAATAGTAACAACAGTTTGTCGTTGTGTGAGGGTGCGACCTCGTAGGAGTTTCTTTTAAATCCTGAGGGGGTCAGAACCCTTTGTGCAAGTCCTAATGTGGGTGCAAACTACTCTGAATGAGAGCGCTTACTTCCTCAAATTGAGCAGCTAGAAAAATTTGGTTTGTAATCCGACTGAGTACCTCCAAGTCTGTGATCGTGCGTACCGTCTCCTGAAGGGCCTGAGATTCTGCACCAAAACTGACTTCGAGGAATTGACATAGGATATCTTGGGCCATTATAGCTTCGCCTTTTGCTCTTCCTTTATTCGCCGCTGACTCTATCCTCGTTAGCTGGTCCCGTAGTTCTGCTTCCCTCCAAGAGTAGAAGCCATAAAAAGAGAATCTTTGCAAATATCAATTCTATTGTTCCAGACAGCTTTAGATTCAACAGTTTTATCTTTATCCCAAGCAATGTTACCGTGCTCGTCAATAAACACTTCATTAAATTTATCTTTATCTTTTAGTATTTCGAAAACTCCAAAGAGTTTATCGGACATATCAAAGGTCTTAATTTCACCATTATCAAATTCTAATGTTAAAATGTAATCGTTACATGGGATAACCTTTGTGATTTTTCGTGTTCCACTTAAGAAATACTCTTTTACTTTTTGGTCCGTTATTACATTAGCCAAGCCGACACCTCCTAAATCTATTTTAAAGGTTCAATAGGAAATAGCTCCTTATGAGTTTGCGCTAGATACCATTCCTCCTGTAATTCGTCTTGGTGTAACGCCGCCCATCCAAATATCATTTTCAATTGTTTGTTGGGCATCTGACCACTTAACAACTCTATATCATTAATCGATATACTGCATTCGTATTCGCCATACTCAGCGTGGAAATGAGGAGGTTGATGTTCTAAGTAGTTTAGATAAATTTTAATTCCTCGAAACATGCAAATTGTTGGCATTAAGCATCCCCTTTCTCTTCGTCAGCTTACTATTATTATACCATTTTATGGGCATCGCGTCACGATATTTCACGATCTTTTCAAGATGTGTTGGGGTCATACCCCGGTACCTCTTAGTATTGACTCTTTTTCTGTGAATGTGACACAACTACATCGTGTATCATTGAATGATCCCTGGAATGCCTGATGTTATTGGCCTCCAGGGACTCTTTGCAATTGTCAGAATTGTGTCTAAATTGTGTGAGGATCAGACCCCGTTGGGATTGGATAGCCCGATGACATTGGATGCGATCCCGTTGGTCGGGGGAGCGCTCGCTTAATTTCGCTTAATTTGATTTTGGGAAATAAGATGAAAACCAGAGCAATTAGAAGAATGAACGACTAATTGTAGTATAGATGGTTAATTTTGGCCAGTATTAACCCTAAGGTAAAAGTCGTAAACCTGCGATATAAGTAGTAAGCAAGTGTAGTAGAAACCTTTTCCCAACCGGCCGGAGGGTGAAGCGTTCTACTGCAGGCAACTCACAAAATGCACGGGCAAGGATGCCTGGCATAAAAATCAAGGAGGAATTTTTTATGATTATCAATCACAACATGGCTTCCCTGAACACCTATCGTCAGTTGAGCACTAACAACGCCAACAGCGCCAAGTCGCTGGAGAAACTGTCCTCAGGTCTACGTATCAACAAAGCCGGTGACGATGCTGCTGGTCTCGCTATTTCCGAAAAAATGCGCGGTCAGATCCGTGGACTCGACCAAGCGGCTCGTAACTCCCAAGACGCTATTTCGATGATTCAGACAGCTGAAGGTTCGTTAAGCGAAACTCACAGTATTCTCCAACGTATGCGCGAATTGGCGGTTCAAGGTGGTAATGATACCAACACGAGCACAGATCGCGGCGAAATTCAGAAGGAGCTTAACTCGCTAACTTCCGAAATCAATCGTATTGGCAACACCACTGAGTTCAACAGTCAGAAGCTCTTGAATGCTACTTCAGGCACTACGACTGCTGCTGTAACTGCAGTTGCAGGGGACTATAAGGCTGTTCTTAGTGCGCCATTCTCTGTAGGTGAGACGGTTACTATTGATGGAGAAGTCTTTACTGCTGCAAGTGGTAGTAGCAGTGCAACTACATTTGATATGACAGACGCAACTACCCAGGCGACAACTTTGGCTGCTGCCATTAACGGTAATGCAATACTTTCAGCTAAGTATACAGCAACTGTTTCGGGTGCTGATGTTCAATTGGTTCAAAAAGCAGGTCAAGAATCTGCGACGGGACCTGTGGTTAGTGACACCGGTGCCACTGCTAACGCTACCGCATCTACAACTACCGCAGGTGTTGCTGGAGTAGAGGCTAAATCCTCCTTCTCCATGCAAATTGGTGCAAACGAAAGCCAGACGATGACGCTTGACTTTGCTGACATGCGTTCTTTAGCTCTTGGTATTACAGGAACAGCAGCTGCAACTGGCTTTACTGCCACTAATACTGTTACTGATGGAACTAATGACACTGCCAACGAGGCTGCCTTGGATGTAAGTACTTCTGCTAACGCTGGTAATGCAGTCACTGTAATTCAGGCTGCTCTTGAGAAGGTATCTGCTGAACGCTCCAAGCTCGGTGCTAACTCGAATCGTCTGGAACACACTATCACCAATCTCGGAACCTCTTCCGAAAACATGACAGCTGCTGAATCCCGTATTCGCGACGTAGACATGGCTAAGGAAATGATGAACTTCCAAAAGAACAACATCCTCTCCCAAGCTGCTACCGCGATGCTGGCTCAAGCCAACCAAGCTCCTCAAGGCGTTCTACAGTTACTCCGTTAATTGTCGACAAGTTAATACGTTTCCCAAAGGGCCAGGGGCGTTTGCTTCTGGCTCTTTATTTATGTTTTTTTACGTTTACCCCTAAAGCTTTCTCCCACTTCTTACGATACATCTACTAACAGATAAATCAAGCAGAGGTGTTCGATATGGATATAAGCGCAGTGAAGACTCCTATGGATTTTGGTGGTTTTGCTAATCTGGCGCAGACAAATCCCGTTATTCAGCCTGTTGTCAATGTTCCAACTGCCAATACGGGTAATTTTGCAGATGAATCGGTAACTGCTCAAACAGACGAAAAAATTCATAAAGAGCCAGCCGATTTACAAGAAGTAACCCAAATGACGGAAGCAATGAACAAATTTATCCAAGCAATGAATGCAAATATTAGATTCTTGATCCATCAAGAGACAAACCAAATAATGGTGCAAGTCGTTGACCAAACAGATAATAAAGTACTAAAAGAATTCCCACCTCATGAATTTCTTGATACAATGGCCGCGATTCGTGATTATGTCGGGATACTACTGGATAAAAAAATATAGCAGTAAGTTGAGGGATGGGAGGGGTTGGGCATGTCATTCAGTTCGATCGGAGGCACTTATGGTCTGTCTGGTTCGGGCATGGATATTGACTCCATCGTAACAAAGTTAATGATGGGGCAGCAAGCAAAAAGCGATGCTTTGCTACAAAAGAAAACGGTACTGGAATGGCAAAAGACTTCCTACAATACAGTGTATGATGATATCAATAATTTTCGTACTACAACGTTTAATTACAAACTCCAGGGGACTTTAAGCCCGAATAAGGTTTCTTCCAGTAACACCTCGGTAGTCACCGCAACAGCTAATGCTGAGGCGGCGAATGTGAATCATTCCTTAGTGGTTGACCAG
>LADV01000085.1 GCA_000961805.1 Peptococcaceae bacterium BRH_c23
GTAATTGTCAAAACCTAAGCACTTGAGTAAAGAAAAAGCCCAACCCAAAGGTTGGACACGAATTCGCTATTTATTAGTTTTGTAGCAGTTTGCCGGAAGCTCTTTTGACCAAGGAACAAATTTTTCAATCAGTTCTGGGCGCTGGTCGAAATCGGTATTCGGCATCTGTTTCAATAAATAGACCAGATAGTCATAAACCTTCAGGTTATTTGCCAGCGCAGTCAGAATGATGCTGTATACCATTGAACTGTCGTGGGCACCGCGATCCGTTTTCATGGTGACCCAATTTTTGCGGCCGATTGTAAACGGACGTATACTTCGTTCCACCAAATTGTTTGTCGACTCTAGGCGGCCATCTAAAAGAATGTTTTCAAAATACGGCCACTGGTTCAGCGCATAATTTACAGCATCATAAGCCTGGGACTTGGGAACCGTAAGGGGCTTTGTCTCTTTAAGCCACAACAAAAAGGCATCCATCACCGGTTTTAACAGGGCGAGGCGCTTTCTATGACGCTCTTCGGGTTCAGCATCCTTGTATTTCTTTTCAATGTGGAACAGGTAATCACAGTACTCCTGCCCCTTGAAGCAAACAGTCTTCTTTTGCTCCTCCGGACTTAATGCCTTGATAGCGTCAGTAAATTTGCGCTTTATATGGGCAAGGCATCCAACCACCGTGATTCCAGAACCCAGACGATGGTAAACTTCGTAGCCATCTGAATGCAAGTAACCGGCATAGTCCTTGAGGAAATCCTTAGCCGATTTCGAAGCCCGGCTTTCGTGGAATTCATAATAGACAATCGGCTCGTCATGTGCCCCGCTGCAGTAAACCCACATATAGCATTTCTTCTTGGATTCTCTTCCATCCTGCTGCACAACTTTCGTCCAAGTTTCGTCAGCATGCAAAACATCCTTACTCAGAAGAGTGCTTTTCATATGGGTGTGGATCCTTGAAAAGTATTCCTCTGAACACTGGAGTATCCAGTTACTCATGTTCTGCCTAGAGATCCGGACGCTATCCATCCGGTCAAACTCACGCTCAATCCGGGCCAGCGGTATCGCATTGGTATATTTGCTGTTGATGATACCGGCGATAAGCTCCGGTGTGGCGAAGCTTCCTGGAATCGGCAAGTTGGGCATATCAGCACGAACGAAGGGGATTTTATCGCCTTCGCCTTGGGTCTTTTCACACGCACGGCAGGTATAGACATGACGTCGGTGTTCCTCGACTTCAAAATGGGCCGGTACAAGCTTAAGTGTTCTCGTAACCTCGACCTTCATATCATGCAGAGGGCTGACACAGATCGGACAGACCTGTTGTTCAGCTGGAAGCTCATGCTCAATGACCGTAACCTTCAAATCGCTGAAGTCCTGCTCACGCTTACCCTTTTGTTTGGCTTTTCTAGGGGTCTTCGCGGTCGCTTCTTCAAAGGTCGGCTCCGGTGCCCCAAGGAAGGCAGTGGCTTCGGCTTCATTGAAGAAGTTGAGTTGCTCTAAGCCCTCAGGATAGGCTACGGAATCACCGCTAGTACCAAACTTCCGCTGAGTATTCAGGCGGATCATTTCAATGAGGCGGTTCACGTTTTGGGTCAGTTCAGCAATGGCTTTATCCTGTCTTTCACAGCGCTCAACCAGTTCTGCCTGTGACATTTCCCTGTAATTCAGTTGTTGTTTTTCAGGTAATCTTATCTCGTTATCCATAGCCTCATTATATAATAGACTAGCCGAGAATCACAGGATAATAGAGGTAAAAAGGCCTGAAATAGGCGAAAATAGGGCGTTTTGAGCAAATTTAGTTTAAGATTTTTCGAGGATCTTATCAAAGTATAATCCTCTGCTTAACTGGTTTGTGTGCCGATGGCTGATCCATAGATAAACCATCCAAAAGCCACCTAAACTGCTGTTCGGAAACCTCAAGGACTTGCTTGTTTTCGTGAAACTTCCATCGGAAGACGCCTTGACTCAGTTTTCGGTAGTACAACCACCAGCCGTTATTTGACCAATGAAGAATTTTACACTTGTCACAGTTTCGGTTGCAGAACACGTAGAGACACTTTTCAAAAGGATCCATTTGAAGTTGCGTTTTTACTAATGTCGTAAGACCTTCGATGCTTTTCCGCATATCGCAGGGTTTGCAGGAATGCTCGGGTCGGAAAAGGCCTCCGAAGTTCGTCTTCGGGGGTCGTCTTTTCCTCCCTCGGGGAGTGGTACTTCCCGCAATTTGTCGAATCCCTTCGGGGGTTGACTATGTAACTTAATGTAGTTGTGTTACATTGGAGTTATTTTAAAATAGTGAATTACAGAGGGAAATATATTTCCTTTTTAAGGCATCGAATACCACAAACCACAAACTTACTATATAATATAGTTAAGAGGTAAAAGATTACCCTATTCAAAATTGGTCAGATACGCCGATCGTTGCTATAGGTATAAAATAATGCAGGAATTTAATCATTTGTGTTGAATCAGTCTTTATAAGCTATTAAAGCCATTCCTCGTAATGAACTGGCTCAGTAGCAGCTATTAGAGCCGGAGGAAATGCAAGTTGAGCGCTCGGTCGGGGACCGCTCGGTCGGGGACTGGTACTTCCCGAATATTGTCGAATCCCTTTTAGACCATGTTCGGCTCGGTTGAGTAGTTAAAGTAAGCGAATGCATAACCTTTATATGTATGCCAAAATAAGGAAAAAGGCTGGAGAGGGGAAGATGTTATTGCCGAGGAAAGCGCGTATCTGGTATCCGGGGGCTAATTATCATATCATGCTCGCCTCGCGGTTCCCGCTCGGTCGGGGACTGGTACTTCCCGCAATTTGTCGAATCCCTTTAGGGGTCGACTATGTTACATAATGTAGTTGTGTTACATTCACAGAAAGAGAGTCAATATTCTTACCTTGTATATGTGTTTCTGAATAAAATACTTAACCTGTAGTTCAACAGCGCAGGATATAGTATAATATTTACAAAGGGGTAGGTGATAGTCATTTGGAAACGGAGATCAGCGGTCATAATAACGATATCATTATGAAGGCCACTGCAGCGATGTTCAAGGACAAGACGCTAGAGGTGTTCGGGCTTAAGACTGCAAAGATTGTGGACATCATGCCTACGGTCTTACCTGTAGTCGAGGCCAAAGAGAAGAGAGTAGATTTTGTCTTCCTCTTAGAAGACGATACTCTTCTCCACTTGGAATTCCAGACCACAGTCCCAGAGGACCTCCTGCGGCGAGTTGCCTACTACGGGGCTAGAATAGTAGAAAGACACAACTTGGAGGTCAACACCGCCGTAATATATTCAGGTCGAATAGAAAGTGCTCCCGAACTACTGGAAAAAGGATCGCTATGCTACAGAGTCACCAATGTCTTTCTCAAGAGCATGGACGGCGATGCAGAATATAATAGGATAAGGACCCTGCTTGAGGAAGGACGGGAATTAGAAGAAGCAGATCTATGGAAACTGATCCTTCTGCCCTTAATGAAGAGTCAACAATCCGAAGCGGAGATGACCATTAAAGCAGCGCAATTGGCCAAATCAGCCAATTCCAAATTAACTGACTTTGTCATAGGATCAATCATTGCCATTACTGACAAATTCTTACCCGAAGAATATAAGAAAAAATTACTGGAGGTGTTAAGCATGACCCAGATTGAAGAATGGATAAGAGAAGAAGGCAAGATAGAAGGTAAGATAGAAGGCAAGATAGAAGGTAAGATAGAAGGAATCTTGGAAGGCGAAGCAAAAGGTAAGCTGGAGGCAGCACGAAACGCATTGAAAAAGGGATTGTCATTAGAAGACATTGCCGAGATAACTGATCTGCCCCTAGAAACCGTACAGAAGCTCAAAGCAGAACGGTCAAACTGAGTTCTGCTCAGTTCTGCTCGGGTCTACTCCCGGGGTCTGACCGAGCGCCATGCTCGGCACAATCCCTCCCGTCCGGTCCGGTCGGAATTGTGTCGGTTGCGCCTTGCTAAGCTCAAGGAGCAAGGGGACCGGTGCCTGACACCAACTTATTGTTTAGCTAGTGAAAACTAGTGTTCGATGTTGTAGGTACGAGAAGTATAGGTACATTGAATCCGTGGGTGCTGTGTGTTACTCAGGGGTTAGATTTTGTTAGTTAGGTATTCATAGTAAGTTCCAGGGCGTACCACCTCTACATTACCGAATGTCTTGGGAAAGTCATCAACGTTCGCTGTTAAAAGGATATTGCAATCGTGTTCCAGCGCGCCAAACATTACATGGATGTCGCAGGGATCAATATCCTTCAGCTTCTTACCTTCGTTGTCAAGGGCGATCAGCAGTTCCTCTTTTCGTTGACCAGTTCGCAACTGGAATAGGTGATAAAGGAAATGTCCTATTGGTTGGTTTGATTTGGTAACGTCAATCCAGAGTTGCCGACCTACCTGAATACGTTCGATGTTTTCAAAGTTTAAGAGCGGAGCAAGGCCCTCGAAGAACAGATCAATTTCTTCCTCGGAGTAAATGGTTCCCCTCATACCCCTTCGGCAATTTGCTATGAATTCACATACTACAACTTCAGTAATCACTGGTTCAAATAGTGTAGGGATTTGGGCCAGTTCTAGGAGCTTATAATTGATTCCGCGGGTAAGGAGCGCAGCACAAAGAACAGTTGTGTCAAATAGCACCCGATCCATTTCACAAGTCCCCCAGGTCGTCTTCATCAATTGGGTGCAAACCATCCCGCTTTGCCCATAGCTGTTCGAATATAGCCTCTCTCTTGGCGTCCTGTTCAGGGGTCGTCTTAAATTGGTCTGCCGGGATCCGATAGTGGCCCCCTGGAAGCTTTATCGCCTCTATTTTTTCTGCCTCAATCCAATTGATAACGGCTTGCGTAGATACACCTAATTTCTTGGCTACCTGTCCAGTCGATAACATTTCACGGTCAAGTTTAATACTATTAGCAAAGCTTTTTAACATCTCAACCTGTTCCGGATCAAATTCTAATGCAGTAACTGTAAGAAGGGATTCAAGAGATTGTCTAATCCGCTTTACCTGACCCTTTTGGACTGACTGCACCAATGCATGAAGAGCAGCTGATTTATCTTTTGCACATACTTCCATGAATTAACACCTCCTACAAATATTCTAACCAATTTCTTAAAAATTAGCAATAACAACAATAATAGCAAAAATTAGAACGAAGGAAAGCCCTCCCGTCCGTTAACTATACTAAGATGCTAATATGCTCGGGTCGGAAAAGGCCTTCGAAGTTCGTCTTCGAGGGTCATCTTTTCCTCCCAAAGGGGACTGGTATTGCGTCAGGATAAGTCTGGTAAAGGGGAATGCCAGTGGGCTAAAACCTTTAGAAGGAACCTAGCAGGGCGGAAGTGACCTGCCCGGTAAAGTCTGGTCAACAGCCGGAAGCGAGTCTTGCAGAAGCGAGTCTTGCATACTAAGAAGCGATTCTTGGTGTGAAGCGTAGACAGCAAGTGCAAAAGCTGTGTGATTGAGCCTCGAAAACCTTTTCGTTGGAGCTTTTGTTTTTACCAGATCAGGAGCAGTACAAGGGTACTTTATAGACCTGGTGCCGTTGTCCGACCGGGGTCGAAGAGCAGAGCAAATGCACAAGAGGTTCCCCAGGAACCTGAGAGAAACTGTTAAAGTCCATCTTAAGTGTCCGGTGGGGATACGGGATAACAACTCCAGGCTTTTCATTGTTGTTCTCAGTCATGGAAAGAGCGAAAAATGAGAATAGAAGATGGTACTGCCAAGCGAAGGAAACGAAGTGCGGCGGGATGCGATAACAGTAGTCGTAGTGTCGTCATAGTACCAATGAAGTAGGAGAACTCACCCGAGAGGATCCTATAGAGGGAAGGGCGTGCACCTTATTATGGGATCGTTGGGAGGAAACACCATGAATACATCGGAATTCAGTTCGGTGTCAACGAAACAGCAACGAATAGCACAATTGGCGAAGCAGTCATCAGAGATGGTATTCACATCGCTAGCCTATCACATGGATATCGAATGGCTCGAAGAAGCCTATAGGCGAACCAAGAAAAATGGAGCCGCAGGAATAGACGGAGTAACAGCTAAGGAATACGAAGCTAACTTGCCAGAGAACCTTAAGGGTCTCTTGGAGAGGGCTAAGTCTGGGCGTTATAAAGCTCCACCTGTTAAAAGAGCCTACATTCCAAAGGGAGACGGAAAAGGAGAGTTGAGGCCAATCGGCATACCCACTTTAGAAGATAAAGTACTTCAGAGGGCGGTATGTATGCTAATGGAGCCTATCTACGAGCAAGACTTCAAGAATAGTTCGTTTGGGTTCCGTCCGGGACGGTCTCAGCACCAAGCACTTAGTGTCATAAGGAATGAAATCATGGGGATGAACGGCGGCTGGATCTTGGATGTCGATATTCGAAAATATTTTGATACCATCGAACATGGGCAAATACAAGCGATGCTTCGACAACGGGTTAATGATGGAGTCATTACAAGGCTTATAGGAAAGTGGCTAAATGCAGGAATACAAGAGAAGGGTCAACTTAGTTACCCAGAATCTGGATCCCCTCAGGG
>LADV01000097.1 GCA_000961805.1 Peptococcaceae bacterium BRH_c23
GCTCAGGCTGCAGGTGCTGCTGAAGTATCACACCCTGCCAAACAAGGTCTTGTTCAAGCCTTCTCAGTTTATGTTGATACATTGTTGGTATGTACTGCAACAGCAATCATGATACTTTCAACAAACACGTTCAATGTCGCTAACCCAGCGGGAGGTTTCATATCAGAGTTTGTTCCGGGCATGGAAAAAGGAAACTTTACACAAGCAGCTGTTGATTCATTTATACCAGGGATTGGCGGCGGTTTTGTAGCAATTGCCTTGGGCTTCTTTACCTTCACAACGGTGTTAGCTTATGCATTCTACACGGATTCTAATGTTGGTTATCTCTTTAGACACAATAGTAACGGCAGCGGTTATAAAATGGCGATCACAGCTTCAAGAATTGGTATTGTAGTTATGGTTTTCATCAGTACAATTATGTCGGCAGACGTGGTTTGGAACTTTGGTTCCGCAGGGGTTGGTGCAATGGCCTGGTTCAATGTTATCGTAATCATACTGCTGACCAAGCCAGGGATTGCTACTCTAAGAGACTACGAAGCACAGAAGAAGCTGGGCGTAGATCCTGTATTCGTTCCAGAGAGAATTGGTATTAAAGGTGCTGAACTCTGGCATAAGATTGTTGCCAGAACTTATGCAAATGAATTGGCGGCACTAAAGGCAAAAGACAAGACAATGAAATAAGACTAACCATATTATAAAATAACCACCTACTATAATGTCGAAACCAACAAGGAAAACTCTAAAGACCATGAAGTACTTTAGTGATCTGCAGATCACAAAGTCCCTCATGGTCTTTCGTTTTTATTCAGTTTTCAAGACCCCCACTTCTATATGTGAGGGTAGGTCTTGAATGCCCTTGAAAACGTAGAACTGCCCATGATTTATCAGGAGTATCGCCGGAAGATCGCAAGAAAAGAGCTGCCGCCATACTAAAGCGTGTAGGTCTAGCCGAAAAAATGAACAACTACCCAAACCAGCTTTCGGGTGGACAGCAACAGCGTGTCGCAATAGCCCGTTCTGTGGTGACTGAACCGTCAATACTGCTTGCAGACGAGCCGACAGGTGCACTTGACCAAAAGACCGGTCAACAGATTATGCAGCTATTTATAGAGCTTAATACTGAAGGAAGAACGATTATTATGATTACCCATGATACCAATATTGCAAGATATTCAAAAAGAATCGTCAATATTCTTGACGGACGTTTAAGCGAGAGGGGGCTGTAAATCTATGCTAAAAGAATCCATGAAAATGGCTTGGAGCAATATTACGCATAATAAAATGCGTTCATTTTTAACGGTACTCGGTGTGCTAATAGGGGTATCCTCAATCATTGCACTTATTACCATAGTACAGGGTGCAACGGGAAGCATAACAAGTCAGATATCATCTCTTGGTGCCGATAAAATCACCATTCAGGCATGGGTACACGATTAAAGCAAGGGTTGAATGAAAGAGATTTAGAGCAGCTCTCAAGGGTTAATTATATCAGTGGGGTTTCGCCGACTGTATCGGGTAAGACTTCACTCGTGTATAATAGAAATGTTAAAACAGGAGTTTCTGTGCAAGGCAAAAATGAGGTTTACTTTAAAAAAGAAAAGGATAATTTGGCAAGAGGCAGAGGGATTAATAGTCCCGTTTATCATTACGGCTTGGACAATTATACTCGCAGTGGGCTTTTCGGCAGCAGTAGGTATGATCTTTGGTTTTGCTCCCGCAAGAAAAGCGAGTAGGTTAAATCCAATAGACGCACTCAGACACGTTTAGATTATAAAGACGATCTTTGTAAAGTACATCTTGAAATAGTGGTTAACGGTCACTCATCATTAATTCATAAAATATCCATATGAAACTAAGGAGAACAAGATAATGTCCGAGAATCAGGAATATTTAGTGCCGTTCCCCGATAAGAGACGCCGCAATCTGCGTGCTGACTGTGAAACCTGTTTCGGTTTGTGCTGTGTTGCGCTGTACTTTTCAGCTTCAGAAGGCTTCCCAATTGACAAAGAGGCTGGTCAGCCTTGCCTCAACCTACAATCAGACTTTCGCTGTTCTGTTCATAAAAGCCTCAAGGAACGGGGTCTTAAAGGTTGCCTTGCTTTTGACTGCTTTGGCGCGGGGCAAAAGGTTTCCCAAGTCAGCTTCGGTAGTCGCGACTGGCGGAAACTACCGGAATCCGCACAGCAAATGTTCGAGGTGTTTCTAATCATGCGGCAAATCCATGAGTTACTCTGGTATCTGACAGAAGCACTGACAATTCAACCGGCCCGTACTATCCATGATGCGCTCAGCGCCATGCTCATCGAGAAAGAATGCCTTACTCACCATAGCCCCGACTATCTCTTGAAGCTGGACGTGGCAGAACACCGAGCAGATGTTAATACTTTGCTCTTAAAGACCAGTGAACTTGTACGAGCTGAAGCTCGTCGCGGGCAGAAAGCTTATTCGGGGCGTCAGAAGACTTTCGCTCGAGGAGCCTGCCTTATCGCTGCTGACCTAAGAGGTGCCGACCTCAATGGGACTGATTTCATCGGGGCTGATTTCCGAGCTGCTGACCTGAGAGGAGCAGATCTTAGCAAGAGTATCTTTCTCACCCAAGCCCAACTCAACGTAGCAAAGGGAGATACTAACACAAAGTTACCCTCGTCACTCACTCCCCCAATGCACTGGGATTAAAACTCCCCCTTTATTCAATAAAAGGCCTAGCGGTAGCGGATAAGGGCGGATCCAGAATCGGTTCGTAATATATCCTATATAAGTATTAGAATACTAAATAATTTGCGAATATCTGCTTTATCAGCTTATTATGATCACTGATTGGCAAATTCCCTTGAGTATTAAGTGCAGAAAAGATGTAAAATAACATAAAGAAGAAAATCATAGGGTTTTTATATATACGTTAAACCGGGGGGGCGTAAGAATGGCTGAAATCTTATTTATCACACCCTTACAGGAACTAGCCAGCCTGGTTAAAGAGGTTAGCCATCAGGACGGTGCACCGGAGATCGACATTAAGGTCGCTCGGATGGAGGATGGGGTTAGACTTGCCTTAGAAGCAGAAAAACAGGGGTATCACGTGCTGGTTAGCCGGGGAGTCACGGCTTGGATGATTAGAGAGTCCGGGGTTTCGCTCCCTGTCATCGATGTACGTATCGGTGGGTTAGACATATTAGAAGCTTATCTGCAGGCTAAAAGTCTCGGCAGCCCTATTGGTATTGTAGATGTGGATGAAATCATCCAAGAGATAGCAAGTTTCGAAGAGCTTATTGGAGAAAGTTTCGTAAAGTATACCTTGGCAGATCAGAAAGAGGACATACTTAAAGGGGTAACTGCTCTGAAAGCTGCTAAGGTACAAGTAGTGATCGGTAAGATTGCTATGGCTAAAGAGGCGGAAAAATTGGGCATGCAGGCAGTGGTCATTAGGTCTGGCCGAGAAGCAGTCCAACGCGCCCTTGCGGAGGCCAAGCGCGTCCTGGTGGTGAGTAAACTAGAAAAGCGTCGTGTTGAACAACTAAAAGCTATTTTAGATTTTACCTATGACGGTGTCATTGCCTTAGATGAGGATGGAAGGATTAGCGTATTTAATCCGGTTGTGGAGAAACTTACGGGCTGGACTGCGGAAAAAGCCATTGGACGTCTGGTTATTGATGTGCTGCCTAAATCCCACTTCCAGAAGGTCTTAAAAACCGGCAAGGCAGAAGTTGGAGAGATTATGGAGATAGGTCCGGCTAAAGTTGTGGCTAACCATATCCCTATCAAAGTGGATAAAAAGGTAGAGGGTGTCGTCACTACCTTTCAGTCCGTAGACCGTTTACAAAGACTAGAGCATAAAGTACGACGAACCCTGGCAGACAGGGGACATGTCGCAAAACATAGTTTTAGCCATATCTTAGGACATAGTCAAGCTATTAAAGATGCCATAAAATGGGCTCGTGAATACGCCCAAGTAGATTCTACAGTTCTTTTGCATGGGAGGACCGGATCTGGTAAAGAATTGTTTGCTCAAGCAATTCATAATGCAAGCCCTCGATGGTGTGAATCTTTCGTGGCTATAAACTGTGCAGCTTTACCGGAAAGTCTATTAGAAAGTGAATTTTTTGGTTATGTCGAGGGAGCTTTTACAGGGGCTCGAAAAGGTGGCAAGGCAGGGGTATTCGAGATCGCTCATGGTGGAACCCTATTTCTGGACGAGGTAGGGGAGATGGCACCCTCGCTGCAAGCACGTTTACTCCGTGTTCTGGAAGAAGGTGAAATCATGCGATTGGGTGATAATACTATTTTGCCTGTGAACGTTCGTCTAGTGGCGGCTACACACCGTAATCTCAAGGAAATGGTTGAAAAGGCAAGCTTTCGTGAAGATCTGTTTTATCGCCTAAACGTCTTATCCTTAGTGGTTCCACAACTTGCTGAACGTGGCAATGATATTTTGCTAATTGCCCGTCATTTCTTGGATGAATTTAGTCGCAAGATGAACCGAAGTGCGGGTTGGTTTTCTGTAGAGGCTGAGCAGATCCTCTTGGAGTATCCATGGCCAGGGAACATTCGTGAATTGCGTAATGCTATGGAGCGTTTGGTCATGTTGACTGGGGGGGTAGAGATTTCCGAGAATGATACAGCTCGGGCCCTTGGTCTGGACAGAAAACAGACTGCGTGTATTCCAGAAAGCGAAGTTCCTGAACGCGAGGAGAGATTGCGTGGCGATGTTGAGTTAGCAGAAATTCGTCTCATTAAGAAGGCTCTTAAAGAATGTGGGGGGAATAAAACCGAAACGGCACGTCGTTTGGGAATCAGTCGGACTACTCTTTGGAGGAAAATGCAAGATGAGGATATTGATGCGTTTCAATAATGTAACGGTGTGTTTCCATAATTGGTAATCGTGTTTCATCATTGAGACTGTTGCGAGGAATTTGCTCAAACAACTTTGAGTCACTTGTAAATCCTTGATTTGTGAATTTGCCACTATTGGCTTAATAAGCAGAAAATTTTACTTTTATTAAGAGCTTCGGCTCTTAATTTTTTTTGTGGCATGCATATTGCATTATCTTTTTAGCAGAGATGATAAAGGAAACTTGGCTAGCGCCCGAAGACACTGTCTTCGCACGTATTAGTCATTCAGTCAGCTTCAGCGAAGGCGGTCGCCTTAGTTGCGCTTATGCTTCCAGAAAGTATATAACATTCAGTTATACTTTCTGACTAGTACAAAAAAGAAAGGAGGCGAAGGTAGTGGTTAAAAATCTTCCAGTTGTCCCGACGGCTAAGGCCGGTAGCTTAGTTGAGACGCCAACGGGAATAACTTGGCGTATTCAATATCCGGTCATTTTAGAAACCTGCAATATGTGCTTAGACTGCACATTATTTTGCCCAGATGGGGCCTTAGTCCAGCAAGAGGGTAAAATCGTGCTTAAAGTAAGTTTGTGTAAAGGGTGCGGAATTTGTGCCAATGAATGTAAAGAGAATGCCATAGAAATGATCCCGGAGTATTCGGGGGTTAAGGGCGTTTTCCGTTAAGGGGGGAAATGAATGAGTACAACATTGTTAACAGGTAGTGAGGCAGCAGCTTATGGGGCGAAGCTAGCCCGGATTGAAGTTTTAGCGTATTACCCGATTACACCGGCTTTTCCGGCAATGGAGAGGGTTAGTAAATTCATCGATGATGGTGAGTTGAATACCCGTTTTGTACGAGTTGAGTCTGATCATAGTGCCTTAGCGGCGGCACTGGGAGCTAGTCTAGCGGGTAGTCGGACTTTTACAGTGACAAATTCTCAAGGATTGCTCTATATGACGGAAGTCGTTTATCATACGGCAGGTTTACGTCAACCGGTAGTAATGGCAGTAGCAAATAGAGCTCTTTCAGCACCGCATAGCCGTTTCCCTGAACAAGGGGATGCGATTTCCCAGGGGGCAAGCGGTTGGATTCAACTTTTTTGTGAGAATAATCAAGAAGTGCTTGATAATATGCTCCAGGCCTTTAAAATAGCCGAAACAGTTCGTCTGCCGGTTATGGTTAATTATGAGGGGTATATCCAATCTCATACCTTAGAGGAAGTAGGAATTCCCAATCAAGAGACGATAGATCAATTCTTGCCTTTAAATCGAGTTCGGACCTTGGATGTCGAGAACCCACAAGCCGTAAATACTGTTGCGAGTCCTGAATTTTATATGGATTATAAGTTCCATCAAAACGAGGCTATGGAACAAGCGCTTACAGTCATCAATGATGTTGCTGCAGAGTATGGCAAAGAATTTGGTCGGGATTGGTCTGGGTTGATCGATACTTATCAGATGGAAGATGCGGAACATGCGTTTGTAGCTATGGGATCGATGGTTAGTGATGCTCGGATCGTAGTGGATGAACTGCGCAAGCAAGGTCAAAAAGTTGGGTTGGTAAAAGTAAGGGCATGGCGTCCTTTCCCTGCGGAAGCACTCCGTGAGGCCCTTAAGAATGTTCAACTGATTACCGTATGTGACAAAAATATTGTCTTCGGTCTCGGCGGGGCGTTAGGAACTGAGTTAAAGTCGGCTTTATACGGGCAGGACTGCCGCGTTAATAGTTATATTCTAGGGCTAGGGGGCCGGGATGTAACCACAGAAGAAATCAAGAAAGTACTTGAACTTTCGGAGAAAACTGAAAAACAGGCAACCGCTTCCGAGTGGTTCGGGTTATAAGGAGGGATCAACGTGGCTCAATCCATCGCAGATTTGTCGAAAGAGGATTTATTTGGTCAAGGAAATGCGGGTTGTGGGGGCTGTGGCGCAGCCATTGCAGGCAGACAGGCAATGAAGGCTTTAGGCTCTAGGACGATTATCACAATTCCAGCATCATGTATGGCAACCATGGGTGGTTCAAACCTAAAGACCACCTGGCAAATACCCTTTTACCATACCTTATTTGAAATAGCACCAGCAGTGTCTTCCGGAATCAGAGCAGCCTTAGAGGCGCAGGGAATTGAAGATGTAAATGTGGTTTCTTGGGCGGGAGATGCTGGAACTGCAGATATTGGCTTCCAAGCCCTCACAGGCGCAGCTGAACGTAATGAACACATGCTGCACGTCTGTTATGACAATGAGATGTACATGAATACGGGCGGACAAACGGGGAGTCAGACCCCCATGTACGCGATCACTAGTAACATGGCCAAAGGAAAACAAGTTAAGAAGAAAAATATGCTGGCAATTATGGAGGCCCATGGAGTAGATTATGTGGCAAGTGCTTCAATCGCTTACCCATTGGACCTTATTGAAAAATTTAGAAAAGCTGCAGCTAAACCTGGATTTTCCTATATTCATCTTCTGTCGCCCTGTCATCGCGGTTGGCAAATTCCGCCGGAGAAAACCATCGAGTATGCTCGTTTGGCCGTGGAAAGTGGTCTATTCGAACTTTACGAAGTGGATGAAGGAGTCCGTACTCGGAATTTAGAGCCTACCTTTATTCCAGTGGAGGATTATCTGAGCAGCCAAGGGCGGTTTAAGAACTTGACTCCAGAAGCCATTCAAGGCATTCAAGCTGGGGTTAATAAGCACTATGGAAGAGGGGAGTGAAAAGGAATGACTGAGATTCGCTTTCATGGTCGCTTTGGTCAGCCTGTGGGTAAATTGGTTCGAGCTCTTGGTAAACATGCCTTGAGCCAGGGGAAAAATGTTCAGGTATTCGACTCTTTTGCTGCGTTTCGACCGGGTGCGCCCATGTATTCAATTTTAAGGATTTCGGATCAACCTATTCAAGTTAGATCTGCCAACAATACGCGACCGGATATGGTTGTTGTCTTAGATAATAGTCTCTTCGGAGTTGCGAATGTTACCAAAGGGTTGAAACCTTCTGGGCAGGTTATGGCATTAGGGGTTGGCGAGGAAGTACTGGGTAATCAAGCGAGTGATTTCCGTTTTGCTCCTTTGGATGCTCAGTTCCAACAGGTCGCCAATCTGGAAGCTAACTTTATTGACTTATTTCAAAAACAAGATTTAGTTTAAAGAGAGCATAAAAGTAAAAATTCAACTATTGCATCTTCCCAAGGTCTGTAACTATAAAAGGATATTATGTAAGAAAGCCTTCTTTCCTAGTCCTTGAGACAAGGATTATACATTTTGAACCAATTTGAGAAGGCGGTGTAGACTATTGATGGATTTTTTCTATAATAATCTTGCTCGCAGTGCGGGAACGACGGAAATCCTTGCAGGACAGGAGATTGAGGTAGAAGTTAACTTAGTGCTGGCTCACGATGGAACTGGCCCTAAGTTGCTGAAACTATGGAATCCAGCAGAAAGAGTGCTCGATGGGCGGAACGTTGTTCTTACGGTTGATCATGCTTTTCCAGCTCCGACCCCCCAAGACCGTGCTTTTCAAAAAGAATTTGCTGCGTTCTCAAAGGTTCAGGGCTGTGTACTCTTTAATCAAGGGGAAGGAGTTTTACATCAAGTTATAGCCGAAAGACTCTCTCTTTGGCCAGGGATGATTATTGCTGGGGCGGATGGTCATGTTGCGACGGCAGGAGCTTTTGGAGCACTTGCCTTTGCACTAACCCCTGAAGAGTTGATCCCTGTTCTAAAGACGGGAACGTTGAAACTGAAAGTACCCACTTTGCTCTCTATTCAATTAGATGGAGCATTGAATGAGGGAGTTTTACCACGAGATGTGGCTTTATATCTTAGTTGGAAACTGAGTGATCAGATTAAGGGAAAGGCAGTAGCCTTATCTGGTTCATTGGTTAATGGATTGAGCGATGCTGGGCGCATGACTATCTGTAACTTTCTGCCGGAAATAGGGGCGATCACAGCTTTTGTAGCACCTCTAGGAGAAGATGATCGACCTAACTTTACTCTCTATGCCCATGAAATAGAGGCGATGATCGCTGTTCCCCCGTCTCCCAATGAGGTTAGATTTGTCCGAGAACTGGAGGGTACGACGGTTACAATGGCTATCGCAGGAGGATGTTCGTCCGGAAGGTTAGAAGATATGGAAGTTATCGCTGAAGTATTAAAGGAACAATCAGTACACCCCGACGTTACCTTTGTTATTACTCCTGCCTCACGCGAAGTTGCTAAAGAGATGGATAACAAAGGATTAAGTGCCCTAATTAGAGACCGAGGCGCAATCATCATGTCACCGGGATGTGGGCCATGCCCAGGTAAACATTTTGGAGTATTGGCCGAGGGTGACGTTGCTATTACAACGACGATTAAGAATATACCTGGTCGAATCGGATCTTCTCAGGCTGATATCTACTTGGCCTCTCCTCGAACTGTAGCCCAAGCCGCAGTTAAAGGGGTAATCTGAGGGTATTTTTACGAAGAAGAGGTACCTATTTTAGTGCGAATTGGGGGTACTAGGGAGAAGGAGTAAAAGTATGATGGAAAAAAATCAACTAGTTAACGATATGAAAGAGTTACTAGGTCAGGAGAAAGTGCTTTCAAGTAAGCTTGAACGGTATACCTATACTTATGACAGTTCTTTCTTATCCCAGCTTAATGAATTTTATCCTGATGTTGTTGTCTGTCCCATGAACACTGAGGAAGTTCAAAAGGTAATGCGCTATGCATTTAAGCATAATATTCCTGTTACACCTAGGGGAGCGGGGTCCGGTCAGACAGGAGGGAGTGTAGCTGTAAAGGGAGGTATTGTACTAGACCTTTCGGGTTGGACTGACATTGTGGAAATCGATGAGAGCAACATGCAAGTCGTTGTAAGACCGGGGATAGTGCATGCTGACCTCAATGTTGCCCTTTCGCCTTATGGGTTATTTTTCCCGCCTGACCCAGGAAGCTCAAAAATGGCGACGATTGGGGGCATGGTTGGGAATAATGCCAGTGGGCTGCGAGCCGTAAAGTTTGGTAACACAGGTCAGTATGTCCTCGGTTTGGAAGTTGTCTTGCCAGATGGGGAGGTCATGAAGACTGGTGGATTACATTCAAGAGCCCTGAAAAGCGTATCTGGAATCAATCTTACGAGCCTCTACGTTGGGTCTGAAGGCACTTTAGGGGTTATTACACAGGTTCGACTGAAAGTTCTACCCAAACCTCCGGTCAGGGGAATCTTGCTTACGCTCTTTTCCAGCTTAGATGATGCGGCTGCAACAGTTTTGGAAGTGTTTAAGAATGGGATTATACCCTCTGGTATCGAGATATTGGACGACTCTGGGATTAAAGCAGCCAATAAATTTCAACCGGATTTAAAGCTTCCAGAGGCAGAGGCTGCCCTATTCTTCGAAATCAATGGGAGCAAGGCAGCAGTCGACTTTGAGGGACAGCAAGTCAAAGAGATTGCAGAAAAGCGGGCAAGTGTAGTGGAATGGGCCACGGATGCCGTGCGTATGGGGAAACTTTGGCAAGGGCGTGCTGTGATCGGTGCCGCTTCAGCTCGGGTTAAACCAGGAGCAACAAGGATTTTTTGCGGTGAGGATGTTTGTTTTCCAATGGCTAGGGTTCCTGAAGCTTTGCGTAGGATTAAGGAGATTGGGGCAAAGCATAACACCCTCGTGGTCATCTATGGTCATATTGGGGACGGGAACATGCATACGGCACCGATTATTGATCCCTTAAAACCGGAAGAAGTCGCAGCAGCTCACCGCGTAGCAGACGATATTCATCAACTGGCTTTAGAATTGGAAGGTTCAACCACTGGAGAACATGGCGTGGGCTTTACTCGCTCCCAATTTATGGAGGCGGAACATGGTAAGGCCTTGGAGATCATGAGAATTATCAAGGATGCCATCGACCCCAAAGGAATTATGAATCCTGGTAAGATATGGGCTGAGAGGTAAGCGTATGAAAACAACATATCGAGTTGATTTTGCCGAGGAACTTAAGAAATGCGTTCGCTGTGGTGAGTGTCGAGCGAATTGCCCTATCTTTTCCGAGTCAAAAAGAGAACCAGATTCACCACGTGGGAGACTATCCTTGGTAAAACTTCTTCAAGAAGGCAAGATCCCAGCCTCCGCAGAACTGTCAGAAAAACTTTATGGGTGCCTGCTTTGCAAAACTTGTGCTGTCAATTGTCCGTCTGGGGTCATTACAGATGAGATTATAGTGGGAGTGAGAGATTATCTTGATGACGTTTTAGATAGAAACATCATCAAGAAGTTGGTGCTGCGGGGATTCTTGACTCGTCCCGCACTGCTTCAAGCATCTTTTTCCCTCGTCAAGCTTTATCAAAAGACCGGGTTAAACAACGTTTTGACAAGATCGAAGCTAATTGAACATTTGCCAGAAGCAATGAGTGCGGGTGCCAAAATATTACCGGATGTCTCGAAACAACCAGCTCGTGGACGGATTCCAGAAGTCGTTAAGCCCTACGGAGAAAAGCGTTTTCGAGTAGCTTACTTTTTAGGTTGTGCCACAAACTTGATTTATCCGGATGTTGCGGTAAGCGGAGTGGATGTACTTGCTAGGCATGGTTGTGAAGTGGTTACCCCGGCAGTAAAGTGTTGTGGTATGCCGCATTTAGCCTATGGGGATACGGATACAGTGATACAGCTAGCCAAAAACAATCTAAAGATTTTGCTATCGGCACAAGTGGACGCAGTTGTGACTGATTGTTCGTCATGTTCGGCTACTTTAGCGGAAAGCTATGAGAAGCTTTTTGAGCCTGGGACAGACGAATATAACCAAGCAAAAGAATTAGGGAGTAAGGTCTATGACCTTAGTAAGTTTTTAGTGGAAAAGACGGGTATTCACCCAGGCCCTAATCCAGTTAATGTGGCGGTGACCTATCACGACCCGTGTCACTTAAAACGGGGACAAAATGTCTTTAAACAACCAAGAGAGCTCTTAAAGTCCATTCCGGGATTAGAATTCCGTGAAATGAAAGAAGCGGATCGCTGCTGTGGGTCTGCGGGTAGCTTCAGTATTATGCATCATGATCTATCCATGAAAGTACTAGGCCGGAAGGTGAGTAATATCGTAACTTCCAAGGCAGAGGTGGTGGCCACCAGTTGCCCGACCTGTACTATGCAGTTAACTTACGGGTTAAAGAGTCACGGTTTGGCGGGGCAAGTAGTACATCCAGTTCAGTTACTGGCTAAGACATATTTAAAAAGTAAGTAGAATAACCGCTGTTACTCGGTAGACCTTGTCGTCCGCGGAGGTCCAAAGCCTACGCGGAACGACATTTAAAGAAGCTTCATAAGCACTTGCAATGCCAGTTGTTTGCCATTAATTTACTAAATATTCATAAAGCAGTGAAAACAATGAAAACAAATAGGACTGCTAAGAGTGGAAGGCGAATTACTCAATTATTAAAATATTTAGAATTAATTATGTATGACCGTTACAAAGATGAAACAAATTTAGATCATGAAACATATTAATGTTACATGTCAGAAACATATATGTAATGTGAGCTTTTTGGAAAATTGAATATGATCAAAATATTTTATTTAATTTTAATTAATTAAGTGAGTGAACTATAAGCAGGAGTTAGACGTGGACCGTAAATGCAATTTGCTAATAGTGCTTGAATGAAGTTTACATTGGAAACTGGCATAGAAATTGCACTAATTAGGTTGATATCAATTTTTTTTGAGAGATAAAGAACTAGGCATTCTCTCAAAATCAAGTGGAGCTAGATTTTCTGATTTAACAACTTTTTGGGAGGTGAAGTATAGATCATAGAACTGGTAGACTCTAAAAACCTATCAAATTCTAAAAAAAGAGAGGGGAATTATTTTAATGAAGAAAAATCGCTTTTTTAGTGCAGTACTCGTAACGGTTCTCTCCGTTGCACTCCTTGGCTGTGGAACGACTGCAGCGGTTAAACCAGCTGATAAGCCTGCTGATTCAGCTAAGAAGCCGAGTGTTACGGTTAAGCTATCCTCTACATCCAGTAAAGGTGGAGCTATGTATGAAGGGGCTGTGAAGTTTAAAGAGCTCGTCGAGGAACGCTCCAAAGGAGATATTGTGGTTCAAGTATTTCCTGATGGCCAATTAGCGAAAGACCTTGCAGCTATTGATGCCCATAAAACTGGTGCGATCCATATGTCTTTACCCTCAACAGCTATGGCTCAAATAGATCCAAAATTCGGTGTTTTCGATATCCCTTTCTTATTTAAAGATGCTGCTGCAGTAAGTAAATTTGCCCATGGCGAAATGTGGGCGAAAGAGTTCCAGCCTTTATTTGAGAAGTATGGGATGGTTGGCTTAGGCTTTTGGGAAAATGGTTTCCGTCACATCACGAATAACAAGCGTCCTATTAATACTCCAGAAGATTTAAAAGGCATTAAACTTCGGGTACCAGAGAGCAAACTTCGAGTAGCCATGTTTAAAGAATTCGGTGCCAATCCTGCAACCTCAGATTTTAGTGAGGTGTTTACAGCTTTACAGCAGGGAGTCTTTGATGGACAGGAAAATCCATTTGTTCAAATTGAAGCTGGACGCTTCGCCGAAGTTCAAAAGTATCTATCTCTAACAAATCATACCTATACACCTGCTTACCTAGTTGCTAGTAAGGTGTGGTTTGACAAATTAGCACCCGAGCAACAAGCAATCCTTAGAAAAGCGGCGGTCGACGCGGGCGACTATACACGTGAATATGGAGCAAAAGTAGAAGGTGAGCTACTAGCCAAATTCAAGGCGGCAGGGATGCAAGTTAACACTGCCGATGTACCATCCTTCCAGGCCAAGACAGGACCTGTCATTGATTTACTTAAAGCATCTATTGATCCAGCTTTCGTAGATCAAGTGGTGAAAGCTGCCAAGGAGTAATAAAGACCCAATCTGAGCTCACAAGCAACTCATGCCCCTTATTCTTTCACTGAAGCTTTTGATGATCACTGAATAAGGGACATGAGTTATTAAATGAAAACCTAAGGGGGCAGGATCAAATGCAGTTTCTAAGTCGACTTGATCGAATCATAACTGCCGGATTAAAATGGACCCTTGTCATACTGATGATTGCGATTACGTTAAGTGTGGCTTGGGGAGTATTTACGCGTTTTGTATTGCAAGATTCAGCAACTTGGACAGGCGAATTTTCAGGGTTTTCTCTAGTTTGGATCACCTTTCTGGGATCCGCTTATGCAGTTTATGAAAAAACCCATATTCGTTTTGAATCCTTGTTTGATATGCTTCCCCAGTCAATACGCTTAGTTATTCAAACGATCTTCAATCTAGTTATGCTCACTTTCTTTGCAATCATTGTAATTACCGGCTTTAATTTATCAATGGGTGCGATGAGTGCGGAGACTGTATCTTTGCCTATCACTAAAGGAGTCGCTTATTTAGTCCTTCCTGTAGGTAGTGCAATTATAATCCTGGGCTTGTTGTCAGATACCCTAAATTCGTTTAAAAGAGGTGATAGTAAATGATTGCAGCGGTACTAATTGGAGGGATTGTGGGCTTAGTTCTGTTGGGACTGCCGATCGGTTTTGCTTTAGCAGTCGTCGGGATAGGGTTGTTTTTCATGACCGGAGCTCCTTTGGATATGTTGCCGATTATTTTATTCGATGGTACTAATAACTTCCCACTCCTGGCTATTCCGTTATTTATGGTGGTTGGAGAGTTAATGGGCGCTGTGAATTTATCCCAACGACTTGTTAATTTCGCAGGTAGTCTGGTGGGTTTTGCTCGTGGAGGATTAGCTCAAGTAACCGTGGTAACTTCCATGATTTTTGCCGAGATTTCCGGATCTGCTGTTGCCGGTGCGGCTGCCCTAGGCGGTGTTTTGATACCGGAGATGAAGAAAAAAGGGTACTCACAGGGTTTTGCTGCGGCCTTAGTGTCTGTGGCAGCGACCATGGCAATCATTCTACCCCCTAGTATTCCCATGATTCTGTACGGGGTTATGGCTGGGGTCAGTGTCTCGGATTTGTTTATCGCAGGTATTATCCCAGGATTGATTGTCGCAGTCGTCTTAATGACAGTAAATCACTTTTTTGCCAAGAAAAATAATTGGGAAGCCGCTTCCACATTTTCCTTTCCGACAGTAGGGAAGACATTTAAAGAAGCATTTTGGGCACTAACCATACCGTTTATTATTCTCGGTGGAATCTGGGGCGGAATATTTACCCCGACCGAAGCTGCAGCTGTAGCGTCTGTTGCCGCATTTTTAATCGGTATGTTTATCTACAAGGAATTGAAGCTGAAAGATTTACCTGATCTCTTACTAAGAGCAGCCAATCAGACTGCCGTTGTCATGATCATTATTTCCGCGTCGGCGGTTATTGGTTGGTTTTTAACCAGTGAGCAAATCCCGCAGAGTTTGGCTGCTTGGGTTACGACCATAACAAATAACCCAATCGCCGTTTTAGCGATCCTAAATGTTTTTTTCTTGGTCGTTGGGATGTTCATGCATTCCGCAGCAGCGATCATTATGCTTATTCCGATCTTAATGCCATTGATTCGCGACTTGGGTATCGATCCGATTCACTTCGGGATCATTATAACCATCAACCTTGGGATTGGTCAGCAAACACCACCCGTGGCATCTGTCCTACTGACAGCGTGTTCAGTCGGAAATGTTCCTTTGGTTCAGACGTTTCCTTATCTAAAAGTCTATATTGCCGTCATGCTGGGAATTCTGGCAGTGATAACTTATGTTCCGATCATTAGTACTTACTTGCCTTCGATAATGTAAGACACGAATATAAGTCCGCATCATTTCGGTTACTAAATAGATTATATAAACGGTTGTAAATAAAGGCTTAATCGGCAAAGAAATAAAGCAACCAGTGTGCTTTGATAAATATCAGCGATCATTGGTTGCTTTATTACGTGGTAAAACGTGATCAGAGCAAAATTAATTATGATTTATCCGATAACGTTTCGTCGGACGCCCGATTGTGCCGTATTCCAATTCAATATGAACCTTTCCGGTTTCTACTAAGTATTCCAAGTAACGCCAAACAGTAATCTTAGAAATGGCAAGTTCTGCTGCGATGTGCTGACAAGAGAGGGTTTGTTCCTGTTTATTCAAGAAACCCAAAATTTGATCTAGGGTCAATTGATGAAAACCCTTAGGCAGTGGAGTGGATTTGCTAGGGGGGATGATTTCTCTAATAGGTTCAACTGGTGTATTAAGCTTATCAAGATCATGCTGACTTAAATCCGAGTTTTTCGACAACAGGTGTCGTTGCCTTAAATAGCTTTGCAGAGCCTGTTGGAGACGCTCCATATCGAAAGGTTTAATCAGATAGTCAACAGCACCGTAGCGTAAGGCCTCCTGAATGGTTGAACTATCCTTAGCGGCAGTCACTAATATGATATCCGTGGGGATTTTCTTTTGACGAATTTGTTTTAGAATGCTTAGACCGTTACCATGCGTTAAAAAGATATCCAATAAAACTAAATCGGGCTGAGATTCGATGATTTGTTGTAAAGAATCATTTTCATTATTGCTTATCCCAACGACTATAAAAGGAGCCATTTTTTCCGTAAATCGTTTATTGATACTTGCTACCATAGGATCGTCCTCGACAATAAACACTTTGATGGGTTCCAAATGAAAACAACTCCTTTCATAACAGCACCAGCTAGAATTAAGTGTTAAGGTAGTTTATAAGGAATTAGGACTCGGAAAGTCGTTCCCTGATCATTAGTGTCAAAGGTAATCGTTCCACCAGCCACGTCAATACGGTTCTTACAGTTTGGCAGACCAAAGCCTTGGCCATGTTCCTTAGAGGTAAAACCAGCTTCAAATACCCGGTGGCGATATTCCAGAGGAATGCCCGTTCCGCTGTCTATGACCTCAATAAAAATATCTTGGGGGCTTTGTTTTATAAGCACCCGGATTAAGCTTTTTGGCTGGTGAGTGACTGAATCAAAGGCGTTTTCAATCAAATTACCCAAAACCACTATCATGGCATGTTCATCAAAATACTCAGGGAGAGCCAGGAGTTGGCTTTCAAGGTCGATTTCCAGATTAATTTGTTTTTCCTGGGCTTCACTAGCTTTGCCAGTTAATAGCCCGACAACAGCACTACACTGAATATTCACCATCAGAAAACTGACTAAGGACTGTTCTTTCAAGGTAACAGTCGAAATATAGTTTTTTGCCTCGTCATAAGCTTCCAGTTGAATGAGGCCAGAAATAACATGGAGTTTGTTCAGAAATTCATGAGTACGTGCCCGAAGGGCTTCGACAATTTTCCTTACCCCGGTGAGTTCTTCAGCAATATGGCTAACTTCTGTTAAGGGGCGGAATGTGGCAATGGCACCCATGACCTTTTTTTTAATCACTAAGGGATGACGATTCGTTAGGACAATGTTGCCATTGATCAACAACTGCTCGTCTGCTAAGGGTTGTTGAGTATTCATGACCAGCGGAAGTTGGGAATCGGGGATCAGTTCAGAAATATGCCGACCTATAAACTCCGTGCCCGGTGGGAAAAGGTTCTGGGCTACTTGGTTAACAACTGTAACCTCACAATTCTGGTCAATGGCAATAATCCCTTCTTTAACGGATTGTAGCATACAGTCGCGCTCTTTGAGCAAGGTCGCAATTTCTAAGGGTTCCATACCGAAAATTAAGTTTTTTATGTTATTAGCCAATAAAATCGAAAAGAACAAAACCAAAAAAAAGCTGACTGGTATGACCATATAAAAGATTTTATAAATCTTGGAAAGCGTTAAGGAAATTCCCGGTTCAAAGTAGCCGACAGCAACAGCGCCAATCTGTTGATGGTCCTTATAGATGGGAGCAAAAGCTCTAATCGAGGGACCGGATATTCCTACAGCTTTAGAGGTATAAGATTTACCCAGCAGAGCGGGTCCTTCATCCCCACCCGTGAAGGGTAGGCCAATTAATTCCTTGTTCGGATGGCTATGGCGGTTACCATCTCTGTCCATAAAGACGACAAACGCAGCGTGCGTGTTTCGACGGATTTCTTCAGCGATCGTCTGTAGATCTTTGGCTGGTGTTTCAAAAAAATAGGCTGCTTTGACATCCTCGCGTTGAGCGGCGAGTGTCGCAATATCCATGGCTTGATTAGCAATTTGCTGTTCAAAGCTATCAATAAAACTAAAATGCAAAATGCTTACAGCTAGAATTAGTGGTATTAAACTACTAATTGCAGTGATTATAAAGACTCGAACACGCAAAGGCAGTGGTTTTCCCATATCACCCTCCAAGAACGAATTGCTACTATGAATTAATGCTATAAAATCATACTCGTTTATACTAACAGATTGTTTTATTTATTGCTATATGATTTATCTGACAAGAGATAATTAAAGCAATATTAAAATTAAAGGTAATATTTCCAAAACGATGAAAACAATGAAAACAATGAAAACAAGTAGGAGTTCAAAAATGAAGCTCGAATAATAATTCTATTGAAAGGGGGATAGCAAGATGGTGATGGAAAATCCCGCTTGTAAGCGAATTTTTGTTGATCAAAGCCGTTGTTTGGGATGTAAGACCTGTGAATTAAGGTGTGCAGTAGAACGTAGCTCTATCGGTAAATCTTTGACGGACGCTGTCCAGGAACAAATCTTGCCACGGCCAAGGGTTTATGTCGAATGGGATGGGGTAAATTCAGTCCCTATTCAGTGCAGGCATTGTGAAGACGCCCCATGTTTGGAAATATGCTCAACTGGGGCAATGCAACGAGATGAGAAGAGTGGTTGCGTTTTTGTCGATGGAAGCAAATGTATTTCGTGTTGGATGTGTGTTATGGTCTGCCCTTATGGAGTGATTGCTCCAGCTCATGAGAAACACTCTGCAGATAAATGTGATCAATGTTTCCAAATGCCGCAACCCTATTGTGTGGCAGCCTGCCCAACAGGTGCCTTACAGGAGATATCCCCTGAGGACTATGAACTTAGTCTAAAACAAAAGAGACAGTCCGTGTTGCCTACTTGAGCAAAGATTTTAAAGATGTAGCTCTTGTAGAGCTGAATATAGGAGGGATTTTAATTCATGCGTCAAGTTCGAAGAAAAACAATGGACACCGCCGCTAGGGACTATTTGTTGAAGGCTAAAAATGAGGGGCTTCAACTTTCTTGGAATAAATATGAGGGTATGTTACCCCAAGATGGATTTAGTCAAATAGGGCTGAGCTGTCATGAGTGTCTGCTGGGGCCTTGCCGTTTAAACCCGTTTCGCCCGGAGGAAGACAGTACGGTTTGTGGTTTAGGAAAAGATGAGCTTGTCTTAGGATGGTTGACCCGCCAAGCTAGTGAAAATCGTGAATTACTTGCTTCAGGCTCGCAACTCTTAGCAGAGCTTAGGCTTAAAGTAACGGCTAACGAAGTTGCCCTGGATCTGCTCCAATCCAAAGCAGCTAAATGGTCGGTTAGTGGGGAAGGCTTAGGCGACTTAGTGATGGGTTTAAGCTTAAAGTATGCAGAGTTGGCATATCCTCAGGCCCAGTCTAAGAAGTGCATCAAAAGTTATTTGAAGAGCTTAGGGTCGCAACAAATTAGCTTACTAGATTTTAACTCTGACCTGGCGGAGGTCCTCTATGGTCAGTGTGATAGTCAGTCCCGTTTGGTTGGTTTAGCAGTAATTAAAGAAAAAGCCGTCAACATATGCTTAGACGGTGTGAGCCCTACGTTACTTGCTACTGCCCAGGAGTTAGGCGCTGAACTTGAGGATGAAGCGTTCCAACAAGGGGCAAGTGAGGGTCTAAATATCGTCTTAGCCGGGGATTTTTCCTCAAATTTTGACTTGAATACTGCCTGCAATCAGGGCACGATTGAATTTGCTGTTTTAACCGGCCTCATAGATTTATATCTGATCGGAGATGGGCTTGGCAAAGCAAGGATTCCTGCCGCAAGTTATCATACTGTAGTTGCTTCCGCAGGTTCAAGCAAAGAGGCCCTTAAAGAGGTCTTTTTGCAGGGCATTGCTGCTTACGGTCAACGTGATTTGAACAAAGTAAAGGTTTCTAATCACGTCGAAAAAGCTGAAGCGGTATGTAAGATCGATCCACAGCAGATTAAGGTGCTACTTGATCAAGGGGTAGTCAAGGGGATCTGTGTGATTGGTGGAGGGTCAAACCTTAAACTAACTGAGGATCAAGGTACTTTGGAACTTGCTGGCAGACTAAGTGCTGAGAAGATTCTCTGCCTAACCTATGGGAATTCAGCGGTAACACTTGCTAAATACGGCTTCTTAAATTCAGGGGATCTGGGAAACAGAGTCTTGGCTGGTGAGTTAGATATCGAGACTGCACCACTGATCTATAGTATCGGTGGCGAAGGTGATGCAGCTAAGATCCTCGCAGCACTTAGAGTTGCCGGAGGAGAAAAAGCGGTAGCCGTCTTCCCTGAGCTAACGAGTGCTAGAGATTTGCAAATGGCTTTAGCAATAGCCCAGACGGGGGCTAAGGTATTTACGGGCGTACAATTACCTGTTGCAGGTAGTGTCAAGATTTCAGAGGAAATCGGTAAAGTCATTGAGTATTGTGGACCGAAAGAATTAGCAGATACTGTGGTTAAATACTTTGCAATAAAAGAGTAGCTTGACCCGATAGTCAAGCTGAAAGGAGGGATAGTTTTGCAAATTGACGCTAATAAGTGCGTAGGATGTGGACAATGTAGGCCGTTTTGCACCATGGGAGTGATTAATTTTACTCGCAGTGGAAAAGGAACCAAAGTCCATTGCTATGTTGATGAGGATGAATGTGTAGATTGTGGAATATGCTACCGGGCCAAGGTATGCCCAGTGGAGGCCCTTCATCAACCACTCTACGGTTGGCCGCGTTCTATCAGAGGAACCTTTAGTAATCCGTTAGCAGAACATAAGGAAACTCGTGTGCCAGGCCGTGGTACAGAGGAAATGAAAACCAATGATATTACCAATCGCTTTAAACGAGGCTACGCCGGAATGGCCGCTGAGATGGGCCGTCCAGGTACGGGAGCTCGAATGAGCGAAGCAGAAAAGGTCTTTAAAGCCTTAGCCAAATTAGGTGTCGAGTTTGAACCCAATAACCCGTTGACCGGATTACTCAAAGATAAAGCAACTGGGGAGATGAACCCGGAGGTTCTCAATGAAAAGGTGCTTTCGGCGATTATTGAAATGATTATTCCCTTAGATAAGGTGATCCCTGTACTGGAAACGATGGAAAGGGTGGCAGAGGAAATCAATACGGTTTTTTCAATCGACTTAGTGGCGAGGACCGATGAGGATTTTTCCATTCCCACGGCACGAATTATGAATGAAAATAATAAATGGTTTTCCATCAACGGAAAAATTAATCTTGGGTTAGGTCACATGAACGTGAAGGGAGCGGATGTAAAATGAGCCATACCCTTCATCGACGAGGAACCGAGGATAATTTACAACAAGATTATATTGTTTTTTCTATGACTGCCAAAGGGTTTAATGAAGTTAATTCCAGGCATGCTTTACAGGAATTTTTACGAATCCTCGATAAATATGAACATGTCAATATGGGTGATATGAAAACCGGTGGGAAGTTTCTCGTCAATAAGGATCAAATCATCAATAATGTCGCAGATACCTCCATCGTTCACGCTGTATTTTCGGATCGCGGACAGCTCAGAGATGCTCTAAAAGAACTTAAAGAAGCGGAACTCGGAGTTTCGGTCATTGTTTCAGGAATCGTTGAACATGTGGAACAGGCTTGTCAGGATGCCGGGATTGATCCTCACACGGTAGAATACTCAGTCGGTATCCGCGGTAAGCTTACGCGGCTTCCCGAGGATGAGCTCCTTGAAATTACGACCATGTGTGGACATGGGATGGTTTCACAGCATTTAGTTCGGCAAATGCTGCTCGATCTCAAACGAGGCAAACGCACGGCTCAAGAGGCAGGGGAATATCTGGCCACGCCTTGTGTGTGTGGAGTCTTTAACCCCCAAAGGGCGCAGAGACTTCTTGAAGAACTGGCTGAAGTATGGTGCTTTGACGAAGTATAGACAGGGGGTTACACCATTGGTTTATGTGATTGTGGGTAATGGCCCTGCGGGGACAAATGCGATCGAACAGATTCGCAACATCGACCCAACGGGGAAAATTATCTTGATAGCTCAAGAGGCTAACCTTCCGTATAGCCGAATAACAACCCCGGAATATATGACAAATGAGCTTGAAGAACAAGATATTTATATTCGAAGTGCGGATTTCTATGAGAACTATGCAGTAGAAACTCGCCTTGGACACAGGGTGGAACAAGTCCTCGCGCAGGAAAACCTGGTTATCTTAGAGGATGGTGAGAAAATCTCCTATGATAAGCTTCTGCTTGCTACAGGTTCCCGGCCCTTCATTCCAAGCTGGATTGATCTGGAGGTTGAAGGGGTATTTTCCCTTTGGAATAAAGCAGATTCTGAGGAGATAAACTCATTTTTGCCCCAAGTTAAAAATGCTGTCATAATCGGTGGAGGTCTGGTGGGTTTACAGGCCGCCCGTGCTTTAAATACTTACGGCATTAAGGTAAGTGTTATGGAAATGGCGAACCGCCTAATGCCAGGTCAACTAGATCAAGCTGCCGCGGATATGCTATTAAAAGCCCTTGCCAACCATGGTGTACAGGTATGCTTAGAGACCGAGGTTAAATCTTTACAAGTTAAAGATAACAAGGTTGAGGGAGTTCAAACAGTCGATCAACTCCTCGAAGCTGAGCTCGTGATTATAGCCGTAGGGGTAAGACCCAATCTAGAGTTTTTGACTGAAAGTGAAGTTCAAATTGAAAAGGGGATTGTCGTCAACGAATTCATGCAATCAAGTGTCCCGACAATCTATGCCGCGGGGGATATCGCTCAAGCAACGAGTTTGCTCACAGGTGAATCAATGCTCAGGGCGTTGTGGCTTACAGCGGTTCAACAAGGGAAAATTGCCGGAGCTAGTATGGCCGGTTCGAGGACCGCTTATCCAGGGAGTCACGCCATGAACTCAATTCAACTTTTTGGGCTGCCGATTATTTCCTTGGGAAGAATCGAAGGTGGACCTGGCGTGGAGGAAGTTATTCTTCGCCAGCCCGCCTCAGGGGTCTATCAAAAGCTTTTACTTGAAGATGGACGCTTAACAGGTCTGCTATTTGCAGGGGAAGTTCAGGAAGCCGGTGTTTTGTATCACAAATTGGGCCAGCAACTGAACCAAGGATATTGGGGTTCTTTAAGACTGCTCGATGTTGAGGATATGCTAGCTTGACCAGGCTCATAGGAGCCTTACCAAGGGCTAACCTATCCCCACTTATTAGAAGTGGGGGTCTTAAGAAATTGATTAAAATTTGCAAATAGGAGTGTATTTAATGGGAATAACAACTAAAGCAGCTTTACTTAATAAAGCGTACGACATTTTTCTTGTCGAACGTAAGTTAGAATGTGGGCCTGATGAGGTTATTGTAAAAAACCATTTGATTGGAATTTGTGGGTCTGATAAAACCTTTTACAGAGGACAGATGCCCCCCCAGACAGCTGAGTTTAGGCAAAAGCCTGAGTTCCCCTTCAAATTAGGGCACGAGAGCGGCGGTACCGTCGTAGAAGTGGGCTCAAAAGTCAGGGAATATAAGGTTGGGGACAAGGTAATCGCCTTTGGCTGGAATAATAACTTGGCGGAATATTTTAATGCCAAAGAATGGGAACTCCAACCGGTACCGGAAGGATTAGATATGGAGTTGGCGTCTTTAGGCGAGCCCACAGCCTGTGCGATGTATTCCGGCATGAACTCAGGTGTCCAATTAGGGGACACTGTTGTAGTCATGGGTGGCGGCTTTGCGGGTCAGATTATCGCTCAATGTGCCAAACAAAAGGGCGCGGAGAAAGTGATCGTTGTCGATGTGTTAGAGGGAAAATTAGCCCTAGCTAAAAAGCTTGGTGCGGATATTGTTATAAATTCCACACAACAAGATGCTGTTCAATTAGTAGCCGAATTAACCAAAGGGCAAGGTGCAGACGTTGTGGTAGAGGCAGCAGGCAGCCAAGAATCGATTAATATGTGTACAAAAATGCTTCGCCACAATGGAAAGTTTGTCTGGTATAGTTGGATTACCCAACCAGTTACGTTAGATATCAGTCGCTGGCATGACGATGGTATAGAATTTATCAATACCTGCCTCGTTCATCATTCCTGGCGTGAACGATTTGTCTGGACTCCCAAAACCCTCCGGCCCGTCATTCAAGGACTGATTGATATCAAATCCTTGATTACCCATGAGTTTAAGCTCGATCAGATTAAAGAAGCCTTTGAGTTAGTGGATAAAGATGATACAGCAATCAAGGTCATTTTGCGTCCCTAAAAATACTCATCGCGAACGTAGTCCCGGTATCCCATATACCTATGTCCGTTTTGAGTGGAAGCGTCGTTGACTTAACAGTTAGAAGCTGTCATAGGTTAATAGATACCCCAGTAAGCGTTTTACTAGATTTCTTAGCTAAATAAACATGCCAGAACGTTTCGACGTTCTGGCATGTTTATTTATCATGTATGGGGATTAACTAGTCATTTCCAGAGCTTTATCGGGCTTCAATAAACGCAATCGTATATTGATTTATCACATGGTTTTTAATAATACCGCACAATGCGGCACTATCTTCAATATGCATTTGATCTCTGATGGAGCTATCAAAGAGAATTTGACACGTCGAGGGTATGTCCTCTTCGCCCTCCCAGAAGTGCAGAAGTATTGGGATTCTGGGAGCAAAGAAGCCCTTGGCAGCAATATCAGCTTTGCCTTGTAGCAAGATGAACCCTGCTTCTATTAGACTATGACGCAAGATATCTTTGTCACAGTTAGCAAAAAAACCACCTAAAGCATCAATCACATTCTTTTTAATGTTTGGGTAGAATACATTCCCGTGTGGCAAATCACGGTAAGAGACCCATTGGTCGGAGAAGGGGACGTTTTTTGCGTAAGATAAATAATTAAGAAGCAGTAATCTTGCATCGAATGAGGTATTCAGACCCTGACTGATTATTTGCCCTTCTGGATAGGATATTTCGATTGTCTTGCCAAAGCTTTCGATTGTAAAGCGGCCATTTGAGAAGTTGCATTGTGATCCTTTCGAAATTGACTCTGGCGCCAATTTGCACAGGTTTTCTCTGCTTTTCATAAATGCTGGGGCATATCCACCTTCATAATGGTTGTTGTTAGTCATACTTACAATCGACCTCCACTATTATTTCTGCCATAGGTTATAGTGCAAGTTTAATGTGGTTCTAGAACTAGAATTATTTCTTTATTCTTGTTTTCATCTGTGTATTCCTTTAATATGAAGTAAAAGTTTTGCTTAGCTGCTGATTAGTGATAAAATATCAAGCATGTATCGTAAACCGCAATAAGTTATATGGATACCCCTATACATAAAGTGAAGAAAATGCTAGCGAAACATTTATAGGCGGAGGTAGAACACAGAGATGATGAACCCTTTCTTTATTGTAGTTATTTTTGTAGTTTTACTAATTTACGGTGGTCTCAATTACTACATCGGCCTGCGGGGGTGGCAGACCGTCTTTAGCTACTTGCCTTTCTTAAGCCCTAGAGTATATTGGCCCGTCTTTTCGCTGATTTCTATTTCCTATTTATTCAGTCGTTTAGCTGAGAAATATCTTCCCCCGGTTTTATACGAAGGATTGACTGTGTTAGGGGCTTATTGGCTGCCTGTAATGTTTTACTCATTATTGTTGATAACAACGCTCGATATCTTGCGCTTACTGGATCGTTGGATAAGACTTATCCCGATGGGGATAAAACAAAGTCTAAACCCCGCTTTGGGCTTAACTGTGTTGATTTTAGTTGTTGGTATTGTGAGTTATGGTGCTTGGAATGCCCGCCATCCGAGGGTTAACCATTACGATATGTCGATCGCTAAACAGGCTGGATCTCTTGAACAGTTGCATGTGGTCATGGTTTCCGACATCCATTTAGGGACGATCGTTCATAATGAGCATCTGACGAAAATGGTTAATACAATTAATGAACTTAAACCTGACCTGATCTTATTTGCAGGAGATGTGTTCGATGAAAACATCGAGTCATCAAATAAACAAGAAGTATCCGATACCTTTCGCCAATTAAGTGCGACCTACGGTGTTTTTGCGGTTCTTGGTAACCATGAGTATATTGGAGGAAATGCCGAAGAAGCAATAAAATATTTGAATGAGGCAGGGGTTAAGGTATTACGGGACAGCTTTCAAAAGATCAATGAAAGTTTTTATCTGATCGGCCGAGATGATCGATCGGGATCTCGTTTTAGCGGTGCCAAACGACAAGACCTTGAAACCTTAATGCAGGGCGTCAATCGTTCTCTTCCCGTCCTCTTAATGGACCATCAACCGTCACAACTAGCAGAGCCCGTGGAACAAGGGGTCGATTTACAAGTGTCCGGACATACCCATCGTGGACAAATGTTTCCCATTCAGTTTATTACAAGCCGAATCTTTGAAAATGACTGGGGATACCTACGCAAGGGAGATTTCCAACTGATTGTTTCTTCAGGTTATGGTACTTGGGGTCCGCCAGTACGAATTGGCAACACTCCGGAGATTGTGGATATTACGATTAGGTTTAGTGAGTAAATAGTTTAAAACAAAAGACTTAGGCGCTAATTGTGAGAACTATAAAAGAAGGACAGAATCGCTTCGGATTTTGTCCTTCTTTTTTTAAACGCAAAATTAATGTCCCAAAATAAGGTTATTAATAAGCAAAATTGTAAATCCTTGTAGAGCGCACTTTAGAGGTTTCACGGCCTTGCCCAGAAAGCAGTTACCGCTATGAACTCAGGGCAGAAAGAAGAGTCCTGGAGATATCTTGGGCAAATTCATGTTCTTTCGGATCAGCTGGTTGAAATGCTTAAAGAACTGCAGTGGGAATGTGGAAAGCAAGCCTAAGGTACGTAATTTCAGTCGAAAAATTGTTATTGACGAAACGAAATAATAATGATAAAGTTAGCACATACAAAGGTGATACTGATTATCAATTACAACTATTTGCGATAAGGAGGAGTTAGGAAAATGCCTTTAACGATGCTTTCCCCCGGTAAAGAGGCTGTAATTGAAGTCTGTAGGACCAAGGATACAACTAGAAAATTCTTGGAAGGTCTAGGTATTATTCCAGGTGTAAGTATATCGGTCATTTCGGAATTTAGTGGAAATCTCATTGTGGCCGTCAAAGGATCGAGGTTTGCTCTGAATAGAGGAGTCGCCCAGCAGGTGCTGGTGCAGGCTTGATATATAGGAGGTAAGTAGTTTGGAGAGGACTCTTAAGGACTTAAAACCGGGTGAAAAAGCGACAATTACCAAAGTTTTGGGAGAGAAAGGTGCGGTTAAGAAAAGGCTAATGGACATGGGTGTGACTCGTGGAGCAGAAGTACTGGTCAGAAAAGTAGCGCCTTTGGGGGATCCCATGGAGGTAAATATCCGAGGGTACGAGCTAACACTTAGAAAATCAGAAGCGGAAAACATCATTATTACATAAATGATGCTCCTGAATACAAAGGAGCATTATTTTAGAATCAACATTGAGAATGGTTATCATTAGTGCTTAGGTTTAAAGGAGATGTAAATACCTATGTCCTTGAAGTTTGCACTGGTGGGAAATCCAAACTGCGGAAAAACCACCTTGTTTAATGAAATCACAGGAAGTGCACAGTATGTTGGAAACTGGCCAGGTGTCACCATTGAAAAAAGAGAAGGAAAGGCCAACAAATTCAAAGAAGACATTCGGATCGTTGATCTACCGGGAATCTATTCCTTATCCCCATATTCAATGGAGGAAATCATATCTAGAGACTTTATCGGGCTTGAGTGGGAAATCATTTATTCCCATGCTAATCGGCTTCGGGTGCAGTGTCCCGGCAATTATGAGTGCCAGAACCTTAGAAAACGAAAAGGATCGACGCTTAACAATTATGCTCATACCCTTCATGTCCTCGTGCATGGCTGCCTTTGCAACGATTAAACGAGAGATGAATTCCTGGAAGTGGACTTTCATTGCAGTTGGATATTCAACAGGGGTAGCTTGGCTAGTAGCATTCCTGATCTTCCAAGTGGGAAAATTATTGGGTTTTAGTTGATCAAAAAAGGAAATAGGTGAAATAAATGATTAATTGGCTTATTGGCGGGTTCATAGTTGGAGTGACTGCATTTATTATTTTGCGAACGATTAGGCGCATGCGCAAAGGAGAAAGTAATTGCTGTGGAAATTGCACCGGGTGCAATTGTTCTAAATAAATACGACCATGAAGCGATTCAATTTGTGCTGTGCGATAGGAACAAAGGGCATTTATAAAGTATGAGTTTATATAAGCAATCTAACACAAGGAGGGTGACTATGAGTATCGTGCTAGTTGGAGGTCATGATAGAATGCATAGTGAATACATGGGAATATGCTCCAAGCGTGGACATCGTGTTAAGGTCTATACACAAATGCCAGCTAAGTTTGGTAAGGCGATCGGAACTCCGGATGGGATCGTTTTATTCACCTCGACTGTCTCCCATCAAATGATTCATGTTGCGGTAAAAGAAGCAAAAAGAAAGAAGATTCCGGTCTTCAGATGCCATACCAGTAGTGGAACTTCATTGGAAGGCTTGTTGCTGGAGCTTGAAGCGACAGCTAGCGGTGTAGCCACAGGAAAGTAAAGACATGAAAGGTACTTGCTCGCATGTTTCAATACATTCAAAGGATTTTCCGTCCGCACCATTTCCACGACATTATTGAATGTTTAGCCGCAGCACTGGAAGCGAAAGATTTATACACCAGTGGACATTCTTCAAGAGTAGGGGATATGTCGTACGATCTGGGGCGAGCTATGGGCCTGAAAGGTTCTGAACTTGAAAATCTTCATATCGCGGCTCACCTCCATGACATTGGTAAAATGGGCATTTCAGAAACTATTTTAAATAAAAAAGGAAGACTCCTTCCCCATGAGTTTGCTCAGATCCAAACACATCCGGAGATCGGCTATAAGATTTTGGCTAAATCGAAAGGTCTTAAACAAATTGCCGAAATTGTTCTTCATCACCACGAAAGATGGGATGGGAAAGGGTATCCCGGCGGCTTGAAGGAGGATAAAATCCCCCTGGGTTCGAGGATTATTGGGGTAGCAGATTCTGTGGATGCCATTACTTCCATAAGACCTTATCGAAAAGCCTTGTCCTGGGAGGAGTGCTGGGAAGAGATACTGATCAACAAAGGCCTACAATTTGACCCCGTAGCAGTGGAAGCGTCGGAAAAGCTGTGGAAACGATGGAAGGTTAGATGGCAGGAGTCTCAGAAGGGTAGCGAGGTGCCCGAACTAACGGTTGTAAAGTAAGTGTCGTCAGAAGACGCGGGGGACGGTTCTTTTGTCTAACTAGTGTGGTGAGACAGGAGAACCGTCCCCGTGTCTAAAGGAAGGGGAGCATTTTTAAAAATGCTCCCCTTCCTTTATGATTTATTTGTTATTTACTTGAGTGCTTCTCCGATGGTCCGACCAAATTCCTGACACTTAATGAGGCTCTCGTCATCCGGATTCCAGGTTACCCTAAGCCCTTCGTTGAGTAGCTCAAACTTAGCGTGTTCTAATTCAGTAGAAATCAGTTTAGTATTTTCACCACTCCAACCATAACTACCAAAGGCAGCGCCTTTCTTATTTTTTAGCGCTAATCCTTTGATCATTTCTAGGATTCCAGCGACGGCAAACGATATGCCTTTATTAATGGTCGGTGAACCAACAAGGATTGCCTTGGATTTAAAGACTTCTGTAATGATATCGTTTTTATCGGTATGGGTCGAATTGCAATTAAACAATTTAACAGTAACGTCTTTGTCACTTAGTTTGATTCCAGCGGCTATTTGTTCGGCCATTTTTCGGGTACTGTTCCACATGGTATCGTAGATGATTGATATTTGGTTTTCTTGGTAATCCTTAGCCCATGCCATATATTTATCGACAATTTGCAAGGGATTATCACGCCAAATGAGGCCATGGCTTGGGCAGATCATATCAACCGGCAGGTTAAAGCTTAAGATTTCAGTAATTTTATTGACTACCATTTTACTGAACGGAGTCAAAATATTAGCATAATATTTCTGGGCTTCGTGATATAAATCTGCCTGATTGACTAAGTCGTTGAACATATGCTCAGACGCTAAATGCTGACCAAAGCCATCATTGCTGAACAGGATGTTATCGCTGGTCAAGTAGGTGAACATCGTATCAGGCCAATGGAGCATTCTAGCCTCAATGAAAATAAACTCTTTGGAGCCTAGGCTTAATTTATCGCCCGTTTTGACGGGTATGAAGTTCCAATCTTGATGGTACTGGCCTTTTAAGGATTTGATGGCATTAGCGGTACAATAAATGGGGGTATTCGGGATTTCCCTCATTAATTCTGGCAAAGCCCCACTGTGATCCGGTTCACCATGATTCGCAATGATATAATCGATCGAATTTAAATCGATTTCTTTCTTCAAGTTAGCGACAAATTCTTTGGCGAACGGTGCCCAAACGCAATCGATGAGGGCTGTCTTTTTATCCCGAACAAGGTAAGAATTATAGCTAGAACCGCGGTGAGTCGAGAGTTCATCACCGTGAAACTTTTTTAATTCCCAGTCGATCTTACCAACCCATTTTACACTCTTGTTAATTTCAAAACTCATGGTAAACCTCCTAATAATTTTTTGGGGGGACACTTTAACCTCATTTTTTGCTGGTGCCGGGATACAATCTAGTTAAGTCAATGGTTATACATTGCACAAGCTGATAAATATATTCTACACTACTTAGGTTAATACTGCAATTATAAATATTATTATTTTATAATTAATATAAATAATTTGTAGCGGTTTCGGCCATCCAGTTTCGCTTGATAAAGGGCATTATCTGCGGCCTCAATTAACGTTTGAGGTAAGACAGCAGAATTAGCATATCCAATGGCAACCCCTAAACTAATGGTTACTTTTGGTGTAATAGAGGAAAGGCGATGGGGTATTGCTAGATTTTCCACATTGGCACGTAAAGTTTCCGCTACTTTTGTGGCACCCTCCACATCGGTGTTCGAAAGAACAACTACAAATTCTTCTCCACCGTAACGAGCAACGAAATCGACTTGGCGTTTCATGGAGTTCTTTAAGGCAGCCGCTACTTTTTGAAGACATTCATCTCCTTGTAGGTGACCGTAAGTATCATTATACGCTTTAAATAAGTCGATGTCACACATTATGAGTGCTATGGGTTCGCCATTACGTGCTGCTAGTGACCATAGTTGAGAAAGGAACTGATCAAAATGTCGACGATTGGCTATACCAGTTAAGCCATCAACTGAGGAGAGCAAACACTCTTCTAGAAGAGCGCGTTCCAATTGAGCCCGCTCTTCTAGAAGAGTGTTTGCTAAAGGCCGGAAAATATACAATCCTAGAAAGGCGAGAGTTAGAAGAATTATCACACCGCTTGTTGTTTCTAACATCTGAAGACGCTGGACTTTAGCTTCACTTTCTTGCTGGTATAGGGATACAATCTGATCTAAGGACTCTAAGAGGTTCTCCCTATTTTGAAGTATGTAGGTTAGATGAGGATTATCGGGGGTAAGCAAGTGTGCTGGTTCATTGGCTAGAGCTAGAGCTTCAAGATTATAGCGGTTAATTCGTGTTTGCATATTTGTTGGTGGGTTAAAATACATCTTCTGCATTTGAGGAGATAATGGTCGCGGTGAAATCATCTGAGGACAACCTTGGACTAATTCTTGATGATTTTTCTGTAATTGATCTATTGTGCTTAACAGTTGCTTTCTAAATTGATCTCGCTCACTAGTATCAGAGAAGTAAACAAGCTCTACACTTAGAAGGGCTGCTTACTGTGACAACCATCGTTGACTTCCACTTACATTCACAAGTCGTGCACTATCCTTTTGAGTCAAAATTACTTGGTGCATGGTAATGAAAGTAGCAAGGGTCCATAAGGCAATCAAACTTAAAGCTGAAGCATATGTGCGTGTTAGCTTAGATAGAGAACGTATTTTCATTTAATAGTCCCCCCTACATGCACGTTTATGGAGCTTGTCCACATCCTTTTTCTTCTACGTTTCTACACGATAATCCTGCATAAACGAATTAATTTTCAAAGACTATAAAGTGAAAAGTAGTCTAAGAAAGGTCTAACCCATATTACCGTAATTGCAACTACTAGAGAAAAGCCTTTGCTTGATTTTAACCAAGCAAAGGCTTTTAAAACTTAGGATGGATTTTACTGTTTAAAGGCCAGTTTGTGCCTAAATTCTCATAGGCATAACCGATTTGGGAATTATCAAAGGCAGCAACTGCAAAGGAGTAGGTTTTAGCGAGATCGTCGAACTGAATGTCTTTAGCAGACGTTGTTTTCAATTTACGGGAAATCTCTATGGTCCATTTCCACCTTATCCGGGACATTATTCTTTTAGCCGCAATGAGAAAAATTCTTATCCTTATCATTTTACTACAAATTCAAAAAATAATCATGCGAATGAGCCTAACAAAGGCGGCCTTGGTAGAAGCCTCGCTGGCAATTACCAAGGCCTTGTTAACTCGTTTTACTAAAACTAGTTATTTTTCGCCCCATCCTGAACCCAGTTCGTCATGGTTTGAATTTGATCTTTGCTTAAAGGCTCCTGCCCTACAGGCATTTGCGGTTGTTGAGAACCATCAATTAATTTAATTAGAGCACTTGCCCCAGGATTACTGGGAGTCACTTTTTCTACCGTTTTACTATAAGTGGCTATAGTCTCGTGACATTGGACACACTTGCTTTGTAAAATAGGCTGGATATCCTTTTTATAGCTGGGATGTGCCACGACCCCGGCTGCCGCTATCGGTTTAGGGACTGAACTCATCCCTTGATAGGTCAAAAATGCCAGGCCTATGACGACAGCGGCTGCCACACCCAAGGCGATCGGACGTTTTTTGGGACTACGGCTCGGATTACGATCCAGCCAAGGTAACCCAAAGAGCACCACCATAGCAACCACTGGGAGTCCTACCATGGCAACGACGTCTAAGGAACCTGGGAAGTATTTGAGAAGTTGATAGACACCGAAGAAGTACCAAGCGGGCTCCGGAATATAATGACTCTTATTCAGAGCATCAGCCGGATCTCCCAGACCCTGAGGATAAATAGCCGCTAATACCCAGATGCCTACGGCGACAATCAAAACCACGATAATCATGCGCAAGGCCACGTCCGGCCAGAAGGGCAAAGATTTCTTACTTACATCTTCTCCACGCTTGTGAGCCTCACTCAAGGCATCTGTTGACGACATTCCCTGCCGTAAAACAAAGAAAAAATGAGGCATGAAAGCCAAGAGGATGATGGCGGGGAGCACCAACATGTGCACTGAATAGAAACGGGTTAAAGTTGCTCCAGTGACTTGAGATCCATCCCGTAAGAAGCGGACCAGAAAATCACCGATACCAGGCACAAAGCCAGCCATCGCCGTACCCACTGTGGTCGCCCAATATCCTTCCTGATCCCAGGGGAGCAAGTAACCCGTAAAGGCCAGTCCCATGGTTCCTATCAGCAGAATAACCCCGGCAATCCAAGTCAATTCACGGGGCCGTTTATAAGCACCTTCGTAAAAAACACGTAATAGGTGCATGATCACCAAGACCACCATGAAGTCCGCACTCCAAGAATGCAGGGAACGGACATAATTGCCAATCGGTGAGGCTTGTATCGCTTGAATGCTGGTATAGGCTTCGGCCGCCGTCGGCTTATAGACCGTGGCCAAGAGAATTCCTGTCAGCGCTTGACTGATAAACACAAAGAGGGTGGCAAAACCTAAGTAATCTAAAAAACTGCTGCGTTTGGGTACCGGATGTTCAAACAGAGAGCCTATTAGGCTACTCAAATTTAATCGTTCATCCAACCATTTCATCATACCAGCATCCCACCAATCAGCACATTAGTACCCTCGATTTTGAGCACACGGCGACGCAACGATTTGGGTGGCGGCCCGGCAAGGATGGTGCCCTTCATGTCGAAAACCCCGCCATGACAAGGACAGATAAATTGCTTACTGGCTGCTACCCAATTAATAGCACACTCTAAATGGGTACAGTGAAAATCTAGGGCGATTACTCCTTCAGACCCCAGATTTACGACATAAACACCCTCTTCGACGCCCGATCCTTTATAACTTACTAAAGTCGGGGTATTGACCGGAAACTTATCTAAATTACCAACAGACTGCAGCTCCGTCGCGCCTGAAGCTGACGGTGGATTCAAAAAACTGCCCAAGAGACTCACATAAGATGCCCCGAGAGCAGCGCCGACCGTACCGATCCCTATACTCAAAAATTTACGTCTTCCTATTGAAGCTGAGTTCTTATCTTGATTGGAACTTTTCATTTCTGACCCTCTCCTTCATTGGGGGAATATTGGGTAAAGCAAGCAAAACAATGGATAACGTTCTACCGTCAGCCATTGTTTTGCTTGCTCTAGGAACAGAACATTATTTTTGACCTGCGTAATCGACGTTGGATGCAGGAACTTGAGTTGGTCTTTGGATTTTAATATACTTTTTGTCCGAGACAGCATGGCAAGTATTGCAAGATGCGATCGTTTTGTCATAAGCTACTTCAAAGGCTGCTTTATCTTTTTTGGCGACGACAGCTTGAAGAGGCTCAAGGGTATTCTTTTTAAATGCTTGGAGCGCTTCGGCCCGTTTGGGACGCGTGTTTTCTGCAACAGCTTGAACTCCGCCCATTTCCTTAGCCTCATAAGCGGCTAAATCCCAGTTTTGAGCTTGTGCAGCATACCATAAGGCAGCAAAACGCTGATTGTACTCGAGCATAACGGTTGCAGTGCTGGGATTGATGGTTTTGGTTTGAACATCCATGGATTTTTGGAGAGCATCAACTTTGGCTGCAAGATCTGGAGCAGCAGCTTGTTGAACCGGAGCTGGAGTTGGAGCTGGAGCTGGAGTTGCTGCTTTACCGCATCCTACGACAACTAAGGCAACCATTAAAAGCGAACTGACTAGGAGAAGGAGACGTTTCTTATTCATATAACTACCCCTTTCATTTTTGGCAAGATGCTTCGTCTTTATTAGTATGACAGTATTCACATTACTGGCCTAGAGTATCCTGTCATATCAAGGTCAGTACAAAAGTACTTAATTTGCTGTGGGTCTAGACTAGGGGAATTGCCAAAACAACTAAAGTACCTCCCTGCAAAGGGAGGTCGAACGAGATGGCTCCTTGCAAAATCAGGACGCGTTCATGGATATGACGCATCCCTAAACCGTTGCAGCCTGCAGGGTCTAAACACTCTTTGGGAAGTCCAATTCCGTCATCAGTAAAAGAGATATATAATTGATGCCGATGGTCTTTAACGTGCATGGCTACATGCTGGGCTTTGGCATGTTTGGCCACATTATTGAACAGTTCTGTGATGATGTGATACAGATGATCCTGCCGGTTGGGGGCCAACTGAAGATTTGGGTCGGTCAAACAGTTGAAATCAACGGTTATTTTATAACTGTTCTGAAACTCATCAATGATATTCTTGAACATCAACGATAGAGGTTGGTGGTAAATGGCTTCATTCTTGATTCCCATAATATAACTTCGAAGATCATGCATAGCCACGTCTAACGTTGTTATGCTCCTTTGCATTTCTGCTTGTACTGGGGAGGTTGGCCCAAGTTTATATTGGCAAGACTCAATCATAAGTTCCGCTGCATACAGAGTCTGTAGAACCCCGTCATGTAAATCACGGCTAATCCGTTCACGTTCTGCTAAACGTAAGGCTTCTTCTTTCGCTTGTAAGAATAAGTTGTCGGTGGCACGCTGAAATGCTCCCATTAAATTTAAGGTATAGTACAAAATGAAGATTCCGCAGAGGGTCCGGAAAAGCTGCACAGGTAACTTTGTAATATGAAAGAACCAACTCGAATTGATCAAATTAGCTGGGAAAAAGTCTTGCTGGGATACAATAATGCCTTCAAAAAAGGCATAGAAGAAAAAGCTAATGGCTAAAGCCTGTTCACTTCGCAAGATATCGGGGGCAGCTAGGTGCTTATGCCCATATTTCGCCTGCCGGAAAAGGGCCAATGATGTAATGAAAATTGAAGTCATACCTAAAAAATAGTGAGTAACAGTATCCCCAAGTAATAGCGAGTGCATATCCCCGTAACGCAAATTGACAAGCGAAAAGCCGAACCAGGCAGCGAAAAAACCATATGAAATCACTTCATCCAGCGACTTAAGTCGAGTGATGGCTAAGACGCGCAAACCAAAACTGAGCAAAACGATAAAAGAGAAGGCCGAGAAGAAAGAACGAACAACATACATCGAAAAAATTATATTTTGCTCAAAATAAGCCTGTTGTAAAGGAATAAACAAGTAGCCCCATTCGGATAAGCCATGGAAGATGCCAAATAAACTTAATAGCCATAAATCTTTGTTAAATGAAAATGGACTACTTTGTCGATATTGAACTAAAATAACGATGCCACTAGTGAAAAAAGTTAGACCATATAAGAAATAGATCACAGGCATATTGATATTGAGTAAATTGTAAAATGAGTCAAGATTTGTCATTTAAGGTTGGTCCAATGTTCGTGATACTTACGTTCCAAGGCATAGGCAGTCAACTGAGAGCGGTTACCATACCCCAATTTATGCAAGATATTGGAAACATAATTACGGACGGTGCTATAGCCTAGATAAAGGGTTTCGGCGATTTCCTTATTGCTCTTCCCTTGAGCAATCAATTCCAGAATCTCCGTCTCTCGCTCTGTCAGAGGTTCGCCAGGGGTCTTAGCGATAAGAGATTTCATTTTTTCTGAGATACGGTTGGTCAACTTAGCATCGATAATTTCTCCCCCGACTACAACCGTTTTAATCGCCTGGCAGAGGGCGGTACTTCCCATCTCTTTCATAATAAAACCTTTTGCACCCGCCAACAGAGAAGCAATGACCGCTTCCTCGTCAGCATAAGACGTCAGCATAATGACTTTGGAGTTCGGATAATCCGCCAAGATCTCGCGACAGGCTTCAATTCCCGTTCCATCAGGTAAACGTACATCCATCACGATCACTTCGGGTTGTAAAGCTTTGGTCTGCGCAATCGCTTCGCTCTTGCTTCCTGCCTCCGCAACCACTTCGAAATTCTCAACACGCGTTAAAGCGATGCGTAAGCCCATACGTAATATTTCGTGGTCATCGACGATCAGTATACGAACCTTCATGGTTTAAGCCTCCTATTTAGTAACCGTACTGAATTTGTAGACCTCATAAATTGTCTAAGCTGGGTAAAATACTTATTCTTATCATTTTACTACAAATTCAAAGATAATCATACGAAGTGGCTAACGACAAAACGTTTCCTATTCTTAGGCATAAGAAGAGCCTTGGTAGAAGCCTCTCTGGCAATTACCAAGGCCTTGTTAACTCGTTTTACTAAAACTAGTTATTTTTCGCCCCATCCTGAACCCAGTTCGTCATGGTTTGAATTTGATCTTTGCTTAAATCAAGATTAATAGATACTCTTCTCGACCCGCTGTTTGAATTGGCACAAAAAGATAGCCCCATTCTGACATCGCATGGGTAAAACCAAAAACGGCCAACAACCATAATGTTTTGGACAACTTCAACTGGCTTGGCTGAATAATTTGTATGGATATGGCCAGTCCCATTGTGAAAAAGGCTAAACCATAAACAAAATAAAGTACTTCATGTTGAATTATGATGTTCTGCCACCTCTTCAATTAGTTACTTGATAATTACGCAAAGCGACTAGTTTGTTAAGTTAAGGAGTCATTAAACTATTATTAGTATAAATCCATTCGAACATAAAGTACAACTAAGGCCTGTAGTAAGATTTTGGCTTAGCAGAGTGAACTCGTTTCAGCTAAAACTAAACATCGAGGCTTAACTGACGAAAGCTTCTAGTGGAGGGTAAGGAAGTAGTTATCAGAAGGGTAAAACTATTGATGTAATTATAAAGATTAGGTACTATTTTAAATAATTTCTTTATAATGGCTCAAAAAAGGTTTTTCAACTTTAACCGCGAAATTATCCCTAATTATACTAATAAAAACCAAGTGAACTCATTCACTAACTCAAACATTGAACACTCACTTATTAAACTGAGGCTTAGACGTGGATTAGGGTATAAAGTCTTCGAAAGAGGTGAACTTGTGCGCTCGCTCAAACATCAAATTCTTATACTTCTCATAGGTTCGCTCGTCCTACTGGCAGCTAGCTTCCTACTGGTTCTTGGTTTTTATATGAAGGATCGAGCCGTGGCTGCAGCGATAATCAAAGCACAAACAGATTTGGCAACTTGTGGGGAAATAATTGATAAAACCTATCCCGGCTCGTGGCATGTGCAAGACGAGAGCCTTTATAAAGGGCCCGTTAAAATCAGTCTCAATAATGATTTAGTGGATCATTTATCCCAGCTTACCGGGGACACTGTGACCGTATTTCTTGGAGACACCCGGGTAGCAACCACGGTACTTGGTTCCAATGGCGAACGAGCGATTGGTACGAAGGTTTCTGCTAATGTAGCCCAGACAGTCTTAAAAGATGGTCAGACTTATGTAGGAGAGGCTAATGTAGTTGGCCAGTGGTACCAAACCGGTTACGTTCCATTGCGCGCTGAGAATGGCCAAATTATTGGAATTTTTTATGTAGGTATTTCTCGTGCCTATGAACAGGAAATTATCACTCGATCTTTGCTTACTATGGCAGAACTAGGTTTAGCTTTAACAATCTTGGTAGCACTTCTCACTTGGTTTTTCATTCAGAGAGTGATCATCTATCCCTTACAAAATATCGCATTAGGAACTCGGGATGTAGCAACTGGACATCTTACCCACAAGATTAAAACTTCTAGCGCCAAGGAAATTGGGGAACTTGAGGATGCTTTTAACCAAATGGTAGAGCAGATCCAATCTCTAACAACGGAAATTAACCGGGCGAACAGTTGCAGTCCCGGGAATGATCCACTTGAAACTAAAAAAGCCTTACCTATTGGGTATATGCCATTATCCAGCCTAAATACTGCTGGGAATTTTGGAGAAACAGGGTTGCCTAAGGGCTTACATCAGGCCACTCTCGGCCAAATAGTTCAATTTTTACAAGCAAATCGACGGCCCCTTTCTGCAGAGGAAGTCGCGGAAGGAGTTAAGCTAACTAGGGTCACTGTACGCCGTTACCTTGAATTTCTAGAACATAGTGGGGCATTGAGATCGGAACAGAAATACGGAACAGTTGGTCGGCCCGTTAAGATATTTATTCCGCAGTGAATAATAGGCTCCCTATAGGGATTTTTTTATGTAAAACACTTCTGAGCTTTTTCGAAGACTCCACTTCTTTTGAAGGTGGAGTTTTTTTACTTCCATGGTGGTGCCCCATCCTTCGAAGCGAAGTGTTCTTATGGCAGGCTTCCGTCCCGAAGTCTTCGCCAAGGCTTGGCACCAGCCAAGGTACCTTTCAGATTTTGCTAATTAGTTCACTGTTTTCTTAATTAATAAAATTTTCTTTATTCACAAAACACTAATTTAATGTCCATAAACACGACAGGCAGAGAGAAGAAAGCTAAACTAGTCACATAAACCATTGCCTGCCCATCAGACCACTATGTCGATAGCCTGAATGTAACCTAGGGTCTAAAAAACAACAAATAGAGAGGTGTGAAAGTAGCAACAGTTTTAATAAAGGAGGATTTTCATGTGTGACACCGCTTCGCCCAATCAATTTGCTCAAAAGCTAGATGACTATATCGACGGTCTGACCCACAAAAAGGAAAACCTAATTGGGGTCCTGCATTATGCTCAAGAAATATATGGCTACCTACCCGATAATGTACAGTGGCATATCGCACAGAAACTTGATATACCTTCAGCCACAGTCTATGGCGTTGTAAGCTTTTATTCATTTTTCACGATGATCCCTAGGGGTGAACATGTTGTTAACGTATGCACCGGCACCGCCTGTTTTGTCCGAGGGGCTGATAAATTAAAAAAAGAACTTGAAAGTCAGCTGAAAATTAAAGCTGGAGAAACCTCTCCAGATAATCTCTTTACTTTAGAAACTCTGCGCTGCGTCGGAGCCTGCGGCCTGGCTCCAGTCATGATTGTCGATGGCGAAGTGCATGGACGCATGCACAAGGCACAAAACATTAATGAGGCTTTGGCCAAGTACCGCCCGGAAAGTTAAGCCTACTCGAAGCGCGATGCACGACGTTCGACTTCGAACTTCCGACTTCGAACCCCGTACGTCGAACCACGAACCACGAATAAGGAAGCGTCACCGAAGGAAGGGAAAGCCATATGAAACTCAAAAAAACCGATGCCTTGAATGCATTACAAGCTCAAAGTCTTAAACTCCTTGAATCACGGCAGGCTATCGACTCTCTTAGCCCTGAAAGCGCCCAAGGTCTGGTTCGGCATGTTATGGTCTGTGGAGGACCTGGTTGCCACTCTTCGGGCAGTCCTAGAATCGCTGAACGTCTCAAAGAAGAACTGAGCAGACTGGGATTGTCTGAACAGATCAAAGTCTTCCAACCCGGCTGTTTTGGTTTTTGCGAAAAGGGTCCGATGATCGAAATTTTCCCCGATAACGTAACTTATTGTGAAGTCTCGGCAGAAGACGTAAGCACCATCGTCGAAGAACACTTCCTACAGGGAAAGCTGGTAGAACACCTTCTTTTTATGGATCCGAACACCAAAGAGCGTTTCGCTACCAATATTCCTTTTTATGATGGACAACTGCGCATAGCCCTACGTAACGTCGGATATATTGCCCCAGAAAATATTCTTGAGTATATTGCTGCGGACGGCTACCAAGCCTTAGCTAAAGTTCTTTTTCAGATGACACCGATGGAGGTCATTGACGTCCTTAAAGTCAGTGGACTGCGGGGACGTGGCGGTGCTGGTTTTCCCACGGGTGCAAAATGGGAATTTACGCACCAAAGTCAGGCTGATCAACGATATATCATTTGCAATGCCGACGAAGGGGATCCGGGTGCCTTTATGGATCGCTCTGTCTTGGAAGGTGACCCCCATAGCGTTTTAGAGGCTATGCTCATAGCGGGGGCTGCGATTGGAGCTTCCGAAGGATTTATTTATGTCCGGGCAGAATACCCTGCGGCGATTCACCGGTTACAAGTTGCCATTGTGCAGGCGCGAGACTACGGCTTACTAGGAAAAGGGATTTTAGGCAGTGATTTTAGCTTTAACATTGAGCTTAAATACGGAGCTGGGGCCTTTGTCTGTGGTGAAGAAACGGCACTGATCCATTCTATCGAAGGGGCCAGGGGGGAACCGACTGTCAAACCTCCGTTTCCCGCGGAGAAGGGATTGTGGGGTAAACCAACCTGTGTCAACAATGTGGAAACCTTGGCTAATATCCCCCCCATAATTTTAAAGGGAGCAGAGTGGTTTGCCGGGATTGGCACGGAAAAAAGCAAAGGTACCAAAGTCTTTGCCTTAGCAGGTAAAGTGAATAATGTAGGGCTTGTGGAAGTCCCGATGGGGACAACCCTCCGGCAAATAATTTTTGACATTGGCGGAGGTATTAAGCAACATAAAACGTTTAAAGCAGCACAAACTGGAGGCCCCTCTGGTGGATGTATTCCGACTAAGTATTTAGATTCCCCGATTGATTACGAATCCTTAGCCGCTATCGGCTCCATGATGGGATCTGGTGGGCTGATTGTCTTAGATGAAGACGATTGCATGGTCAATATCGCCAAGTTCTTCCAAGAATTCACGATGGATGAATCCTGTGGTCGCTGTACGGCTTGCCGGGTTGGTACCAAGCGTCTTTATGAAATCCTGACCAAGATCACGGATGGCAGAGGCACGTTAGAGGATTTGGCTAATATGGAGAAACTCTGTCATATCATCAAGGATACTGCCCTATGCGGTTTAGGGCAAAGTGCACCCAATCCCATCCTTTCCACCTTAAAGTATTTCCGAGAAGAATATATTGCCCATGTTGTTGACAAAACCTGTCCGGCTGGCGTTTGTAAGAGCTTGTTAAAATATGAAATCACAGATAAGTGTGTAGGGTGTACCCTCTGCGTTAAGAAATGTCCTATGCATTGCATCGCTGGCTCAGCCAAAAAGCGCCACATCATCGACCAAGAACGTTGCTTAAAATGTGGGGCATGTATGGAACAATGCCGTGTCATTGGCGCCATCGTCTGCCATTAAGGTATCCCTGAAGGAGGACTCCATATGGATATTCAACTAACGATCAACGACATTTCCCTGACAGTACCGGAAGGAATGTCCATTTTAGACGCCGCCCGAACCATCAACATAGATATTCCCACCTTATGCTACCTAAAGCTTAACGAAATGCATTACAACAATAACATCGCTTCCTGCCGAATCTGTGTGGTCGAAGTCGAGGGTCGACGCAATTTGGCCTCCTCCTGTTCAACCCCAGTGTCGAAGGGAATGGTTGTTAAAACTGATTCGCTACGTGCTATCCAGGCTAGACGAGCCATGGTGGAACTTCTGCTTTCTGACCACCCTAAATCTTGTTTGACCTGTGCAAAAAACCAAGACTGCGACCTCCAATCCTTAGCGGCGGAATTAGGCGTACGCCATATCTCCTATGAAGGGGAAGAATCTGAGTTTGAAATCGACAGATCGAGTTCTTCCATTGTTCGAGATCCTAACAAATGTATTCGCTGCCGACGCTGCGAAACAATGTGCAACGAAGTACAGACTGTAGGTGTTTACTCTGCCGTAGGGCGTGGTTTTGAAACGGTGGTTAAAACGGCCTTCGATTTATCCCTTAGTAAAACTGCTTGCACGTTCTGCGGACAATGTATTGCGGTATGTCCCACTGGAGCATTGACTGAGCTGGATCAGGTCGACAAAGTTTGGAAGGCTCTCAACGATCCCAATCAATTTGTCGTTGTCCAGACAGCTCCTGCCGTACGGGTCGCTCTGGGGGAGGGATTCGGTTTAGAGCCGGGGACGATTGTTACGGGCAAAATGGTGGCTGCTCTTCGGAGGCTTGGTTTTGACCGCGTCTTTGATACGGATTTTGCGGCTGACCTGACGATTATGGAGGAAGCAACAGAGCTTGTTCACCGCATACAACATGGCGGACGTCTGCCTCTTCTGACAAGTTGCTGCCCCGCTTGGGTTAAATTCTTCGAACATCAATTCCCGGATCTCTTAGACATTCCTTCAACCTGTAAATCCCCTCATGAAATGTTAGGGGTCTTGATTAAAAGTTATTATGCGAGAACCCTGGGAATTGATCCAAAAACCATTACCGTTGTCTCTGTCATGCCCTGTGTTGCTAAAAAATACGAAGCGGCCCGTCCTGAACTCTCGCAAGGGGCAGAAACCGCAGATGTGGACATCGTTATTACCACCCGTGAACTTGCTCGCATGATCCGCGAAGCCAGCATTCATTTTGATCACCTCAAAGACCAAGAGTTTGATCATCCCTTAGGGGAATCGACCGGTGCTTCCGTAATTTTCGGCACAACAGGCGGAGTTCTCGAAGCCGCCTTGCGGACAGCCTATGAGGTACTCACCGGTGAAACTCTGGAGAAAGTGGAGTTTGAGGCTCTCCGAGGAATGGCTGGACTTAAGGAAGCGGTCATCCCGATCAAGGGACGGGATTATCGAATTGCGGTCATTCATGGTCTGGGTAATGCTCGTACTGTCCTTGAAAGAATCCAAGCCGGGGAAACCAATTACGACGTTATAGAAATCATGGCTTGCCCAGGAGGGTGTATCGGAGGCGGAGGACAACCCTATCATCATGGAAACCTAGAAATTCTTTCATTACGAGCCGGAGCTTTATACCGTGAAGACCGCGCCAAGCCCTTGCGCAAGTCGCACGAAAATCCGGCCATTATAGGTCTGTATAAAGATTATTTGGGCGAACCATACGGAGAAAGAGCGCATCAATTGTTGCACACCACCTATACGGCACGTAAGAAAATCTAGTCAGTAACTGGATTAGCTCGAATGATACAGTGGGGGTCTCAGTCGACTCTCGCTGTATTATCATCAATTGTGTGAGCTATGTGAGGCGTAAAAAGCATACATAATAGGGCTTTGGAATGGAAACATTTTATAATATCGAGCGTCTTTGTTCATGTGATTGAATAACTTGATATATAATAGAAGTATCTGTTGTGCTGGAGGTTTCTGACACAATGGATCTATAGCATACTTTTACCTGATTGTAAGGAATTTTCTGAGCAAAAGGAGAAGGGTTAATCACTAAGGGGCCTTCTTACTATTTGTAGAAGGCTTTTTTTATTCTGGAGGAAACATAAGATGAAGAAGAGAATAGGGGTTATAGGCATAGTTATTGAAGAATTTGAAAGCGCTAATAGGGTTAATGAGACTTTACACGATTTAGCGGGCATCATAATTGGCAGAATGGGTATCCCTTGTCCGGAGAGGGGCATATCAATTATCTCCTTGATCGTGGAGGGAACCTCGGATGAAATTAGTGCTATGACGGGTAAATTAGGGAAAATTAAAGGGGTTAATGTTAAATCAGCCTTAACTAAAAAATTGGAGGATTGACGATGAAAGAGTATTCGGCGAAGGACTTTATTATTGATGAAGAAATTCAGAGTTCTATGGAAGAAGGACAGGGTAAGGCCAACGATAAAAACTGTGTAAGCGCAATTCTTGAAAAGGCCAAGACTTGTCAAGGATTAACGCATAGAGAGGCAGCCGTGCTCTTAAATATAGAGGATAAAAACGTTCTGGCAGAAATGTTTAAGAGCGCCAAAGAGATTAAGGAGAAAATTTACGGCAAGAGAATTGTTATATTCGCCCCCCTTTATATTAGTAGTTATTGTATCAATAGCTGTGTCTATTGCGGATACCAAGCTTGTAATGAGAGTCTGAAGAGAAGTAAACTGACCATGGAACAATTGGAAGCGGAAGTGAAAATCTTAGAATCGCTAGGACACAAACGAATTGTCATAGAGGCGGGAGAAGACCCTGTTAATTGCTCCTTGGATTATGTGATTGAGTGCATTAGGAAGATATACTCCTTGAAGTTTGATAATGGAAGTATTAGACGAATAAATATCAACGTCGCGGCTACGACCGTAGAGGATTATCGACGCTTAAAAGAGGCAGATATCGGTACCTATACTTTATTTCAGGAGACGTATAATCAGGAAATTTATGAAAAAATGCATCCTACAGGTCCCAAACATAATTACAATTGGCATACTACGGCCATGGATAGAGCCATGGAAGCTGGAATTGGAGATGTCGGGATTGGCGTATTATATGGTTTATATGACTATAAATACGAAACCATAGCCCTGCTGATGCATGCTGAACATCTCGAGGAAGCCTTCGGCGTTGGGCCACATACCATTTCAGTTCCTAGATTGAGAGCCGCTGAGGGAGTGGATCTGAGTGATCTGCCTTATCTTGTTGAGGATGATGACTTTAAAAAGATAGTTGCTGTTTTGAGGTTGGCTGTTCCCTATACCGGAATGATTCTCTCGACAAGAGAAGAAGTTGGTTTTAGGGAAGAGGTGTTAGCCTTAGGAATTTCTCAGATTAGTGCGGGTTCTTGCACAGGAGTAGGCGCATACTCGAAGGAACATGGAATCAATAATACGGAAGAAAAACCACAATTTGAAGTGGCAGATCATCGTTCACCGATGGAAGTCATTAAGAGTTTATGTGTTAGTGGTTATGTACCAAGTTACTGTACGGCCTGCTATAGAGAAGGAAGAACCGGGGATCGGTTTATGGTCTTGGCTAAGGCCGGCCAAATAGGTAATGTTTGTCAACCCAATGCGTTACTTACCTTTAGGGAATTTCTCCTAGATTACGCCGATGATGAGCT
>LADV01000280.1 GCA_000961805.1 Peptococcaceae bacterium BRH_c23
GTTCCATTGACAATGTTCTTCCTACCACCAGACTTATTGAAGTGATCAAAAGCGGTCAGGCCGAACGTAACCAGATTCAATCCATCGGAGACATTAAAATATTCACTAATCGAATACCCATCGTGGTTAACGGTGAAGTAACGGGTGCGGTGGCTACCTTTCAAGATGTAGGCACTATTCAGGATGCTGAAGAAAAGATCCGCCAGAAAATTTACCAAAAAGGTTTTGTTGCCAAAACTACCTTGGATGGTATTTTAGGCAATAGCGAATTGATTCAAGAAGTTAAAAAGGACGCCTTTTTATATGGTCAGAGTGATTCTACAGTACTTATCGTAGGAGAATCCGGTACAGGGAAAGAACTTTTTGCTCAGGGAATTCATAACGTCAGTCCGAGGGCGAAACGTCCTTTTGTGGCCGTAAATTGCGCAGCTCTTCCTGAAAACTTACTCGAAAGCGAACTCTTTGGCTATGAAGAGGGTTCATTTACAGGAGCCAAAAAAGGCGGGAAACCGGGGCTCTTTGAATTGGCTCACGGAGGAACCATTTTTCTGGATGAGATCGGAGAGATGCCCTTACCATTGCAAGCCCGACTGTTGCGGGTTTTGGAAGAACATGAGGTGCTGCGCATCGGCGGGACCCGGATCCTGCCGGTCAATATCCGGGTGGTGGCGGCTACAAATAGAGACCTTTGGGAAATGGTCATCCAACAACGGTTTCGCGAGGATCTGTATTATCGGCTGAATGTGCTGAGACTGCGCCTCTCTCCATTGCGGCTGCGGAAAGAGGATATTCCCCTGCTAATCGGCAAGTTTCTTTCTGAATTACGCAGTGACTTGAAGCAGGACGAAATTCTCGCAATTTCCAGACATCCCATGAAAGATGTGCGCAGAGGGTTGGTATCGGTCGAAAAGGCTGAAACTGAGTATGGCGTGATTATAAACCATTCTTTCGCTTACTTTGTAGGCGACAGACAATGGTTCGGCTAATTCTTTCCGTTTAATCGACATCCGTCCATAATACACATTCTTTCCTTCACGTGCTTTAACACAAGTGCCGGTTTTAGCCTCAACTTGTTGTTTAGCAATATCCAGCCATTTTTCTGGAGATTCCTTACGCAGATTACGTTTGATGATATAGTCTTCCCGATTAGTAAATTTCAGGATATTATCGATGCTGTCGTTGCCTGAATCTAAACGGAATAAAAGCGGACTATCGGTGATTAACCTAGCCAGACGAATGGATTCTTCCAAGAACTCAGGCGTTCCATTTTGACAATGAGTCTTGCCGTCTCGTAATTCTCCATTTAGAGCATACCCTTCCAAACCGATATAAGCAAACATAGGCGAAAAACCGTCATATCCGTGATAGGTTCTTGATACACCCTCTTTTTTAGTTTTTGAATTATCCATACAAGACACGTCAGCATCACAAGGGATTAAATGTCGCTCCGGAAAAACAATGTTTTGCTCATTGTCCTTGATGGCTGGTAAAACTATGGGTGTAAGAGGAGCTTTAACAGTTTTTATTAATTTTACTGATTCCTCTAAAATAACCTTATCTGTGTCAGTCGTTACGCCCAGTAGTTGCAATCGTTGACGCAGTGTCGAACTGGATGGAACAGATTTCATATCCAATGATTGGCGAAAAAACAAATCTCTCCGAAATGGTTCAATATGATCGTAACAACTTTTACCTTGGCACAGCAAACCAGTATATGCGGCTACAATATCACGGTTCGATATTTCCGGGCTTATAACTTTATCTATTTTTAACTGGTTAAGCCGATCATTAATGTCTGTCTTTTTCAGTAATAAGCCAACCAGTGCTAATCCAGAGTGGGTGGTTAACATTTCATCCGATTGTTCGATAATAAACTTCATACTACACCCCCAAGGTGAATTTACGAAAAGCTGTTTTCGTTAATATATCTCTATTATACCGCGTTTTTCGCTGTATTTCACGCTTTTTATCGAGGTGAGTTCACGGGTTCAGGAAAGGTTTTTAATCTCCGCGAAGGTGCGACTAGGGAACAGGATACACTGCCGAAGCGGATGTTCAGGGAACCGCTGAACGAGGGTCGGGATGTTATCACAGTTGAAGAACTAGACTTTATGCTCGACGAATATTACAAATTAAGAGGGTGGGATAGTCAAAGACGACCGTAACCAATTAAAGGAGGAACAAGCAAGGAACTAGGTAAATCTATCCTTCCTTAATCATGCTCATAGATCAAATCTTCTTAAAATTAGGGTGCTATGCGCCTTTTTTTTGTTGGCATTTTTAATACCTGAATTATTTGATTATTTGAATATTCTGTTGACATTATGCAATTTAACTGTTATTTTATTGATAATATCATTTATCAAAAAAGTAAAATTTTTCAACAAAGGGGGGATGACTGGGGTATTTAGGCTGAGCAAGGGTGTCTTTCTCGACGTGCCAGTTATATCGCTATCGTTGCGAAATAAACCCCAAGTTGATTATTTCAATTAGAAGGACGACAACTTAAAGGGGTTATGTTATGCAAAAGAAAGGTAGTAATCCGGGAACAATACAAAGCGTTGATAAAGCATTGGATATCTTATGTTGCTTTTCCATAAACGAGCCGGAACAGGGGGTTTCGGAACTGGCGTTAAAACTTAGTATGTATAAAAGTACGATCTATCGAATTTTAAAAACGTTGGAAGAACGGGGATTTATAATACAAAACTTAGAAAATCAGAAATATCGATTGGGATTTAAGCTGTTTTATTTAGGTACCGCGGTTATTTCGAAATTGGAAGTTAGGGATGTTGCTTTACCACTAATGCAGGGGCTAAGTGATAAAACGAAAGAGACAGTTACATTAAATATTGTTGATGATGACTATCGGGTTTGCATTGAAAAAGTAGAAAGCACGGAGGCTGTACGTAATTTCGTGCAGTTGGGCGGACGTAATCCACTTTATTTAGCTGGTTCAGGAAAACTTTTGTTAGCATATTTACACGAGAGGGAAATTGAAAGGATTATCACGGGGAAAGATCTTGGCTCAACAGTACTGGGAAAGAGGATTATAGGGGATGATTTACGAGAAGAATTGGCGTTAATACGTCAACAGGGTTATGCGGTTAGTCATAGTGAACGTAATATCGGTTCTTCTTCAGTGGCTGCACCAATTCGCAATCACGAGGGAAAAGTCATAGCCGGTATTAGTATTTCCGGTCCGGAATCCCGATTTACTGTTGAACGACTCGTTATGTTAATCGCAGAGGCAGTTAATACTTCGAATCTAATATCTTATCGATTAGGGTGGAAATAATTTTTTAAGAAAAAATAGAACGTCGTTCTACTGTATGGAACGAGGTAGTCTGTTAAAAAATATAAGGAGGTGATAATCGGAACGGAAAAAAGTTGCAAACTCTGTATAGTAGTATTTAGGAGGAGAATTTAGGAGGAGGGTTAAACATGTCAAAACCAAAACGTTTAGGGGTCTCAATTTTAGCGGTGCTTCTGGCACTAAGTATTGCATTAACCGGCTGTGGTAGCAAATCTACAGAAACAAAAGCAACGGATAGTACTCAATCAACAGCAAAAGAAATTCTTATCGGAAGTATTCACCCAATGACAGGGAGTATGGCATATGAAGGAACGGCGATTACGAATGCTGAACAAATTGCAGTTGAAGCAATAAATGCCGCAGGTGGAATAAAATCATTAGGTGGCGCGAAAATTAAACTTCTTGTGGGAGATAGCCAGGGACTCCCGGACAAGGCAGCCAGTGAGGCTCAACGCTTGATTAGAGAAGGTGCTGTGGCCTTAACCGGTACGTATACTAGTAGCTCAGCTGTGACAGCGACCCAGGAGGCTGAAAAAGTTCAAGTTCCTTTCGTAATAACAGTGGCAGCGACGACGAATATCATGCAACGCGGTTTTAAATATAGTTTCCGAATACAGCCTAATGCTGATGCTTTTTGTGAAGATTTTTTAAGCTATATGAAAGCGTTGAAAACCCCGGATATTAAGACGGTTGCCCTTGTACATGAAAACTCGCTTTTTGGTACTTACTTTGCTGATTATGTTAAGAAGAACATCGATAAAGCCGGTCTTACGGTTATTGGAACTATTCCTTATGCAGCTAACACTGGAACACTAGATTCCGAAGTGACGAAGCTTAGCGGGTTAAAGCCCGATTTAGTGGTTGGCACGGGTTATTACCAGGATCAATCTTTACTTATGAAGACTATTAAAAGCCGTAATCTTAAGTTCAAGGGAATTGTAGGTATAGCAAATGGGGCCTTTAGTGATCCAAAGTTGATCAAAGATTTAGGTCAGGATGCTGAAGGAATCATGGATGTCAATTATCGTTGGAACCCTAAGAATAGCAAAACTGACCAAGTTTTAAAAAACTATCAGACAAAATTTAATGCGACTATGAGTTCACATGCAATGTATGGTTATACGGCCATTCAAGTTATTGCCGATGCTTTGGAACGGGCAAAATCTACAGATAAAGTGCAGTTGCGTGATGCTCTTGCTAGCACTAACTTTACTAACCATATTTTACCTCAGGGTGCCATTAAATTTGATGATAAAGGTGAAAATATCAACGCAGCAGCAGTTTTGCTTCAGATTCAAAACGGTAAACAAGTTATTGTTTATCCGGAACAATTCGCCCAAGCTAAGCCGATTTTCCCTACTCCAAAATAACAATTTATCAATTGAGTGGGCGGATTGCTCGCCCACTCAAATATCCAGTGATTAACCTTGAATGGAGGAAAGAAGATGACTGGTGTAGCAATTTTACAGGCAACTGTCGATGGACTTTTAATGGGCGGGGTTTATGCTGTAACTGCTGTGGGATTAACACTAATCTTTGGGGTTATGGAGATTGTTAACTTCGCGCATGGTGCACTTATGATGCTTGGAATGTATATAACTTATTGGTTGTGTACATTGTTTGGGATTAACCCTTATCTAACAATCCCGATTAGCGTTGTAGTTTTATTCTCAATAGGTTTCTTAATTCAACGATATTTATTAAATCAAATCATCAAAGCACCTCAACATAATCAATTACTGCTTACCTTGGGGATTATGCTATTTATTGAAAACTTAGCGCTTTTTCTCTGGACGCCTGATACTAGAAGTATTCAAATTCCTGGGTTAGAAAAGTCTATAATGTTGGGTGAATTAGCAATAAACAAACCCAAGTTATTTGCTTTTGTAATTGCCCTAGTCGTGACAGTAATCTTGTATATTATTCTTCGAAAAACTACCCTTGGAAGGGCGATAAGAGCAACTTCACAAGAACGTGAAGGAGCTTGTTTGGTAGGAATAAAAGTTAGGAATATTAATGCAGTAGCCTTTGGAATTGGAGCTGCCTGTGCAGGGGTTGCTGGTTCTATCATACTTCCTTTTTTCTTCGCATCGCCTACTGTCGGTGGCGTTTTCCTTCTGCGTTCCTTCGTTGTAGCTATCTTAGGTGGGTTAGGAAACTTCTGGGGTGCCTTAGTAGCAGGCCTAATCATCGGTTTGAGTGAATCTCTGAGCGGTCTGTTTCTTAGTGGTAGTTGGAATGACTTAGTCATTTACGGTATTTTTATTTTGGTACTCTTTTTACGTCCAACGGGTTTGTTTGGAGGGGGGCAGGTTAGTGGGTCACACTAAAAGTATTTTTCGGTCGAAATTTAATATGCTCTATTTTGGATTATTTTTTGGATTAATTCTTGTAGCATTACCATGGGGTTTAAATACGTATTATTTGAATCTGGTCATTATGGCTATATTTGGGGCCTATCTTTCTCAATGTTGGAATGTTATGAGTGGCTATGCAGGACAATTTTCATTTGGGCATGCGGTTTTTTTCGGTCTTGGAGCATACACTTCAACCGTGTTATTTGTAGATTTTGGCGTTTCCCCTTGGGTTGGTATGATTATTGGATCAATTGTAGCGTGCCTTGTTGGCTTGTTAATTGGTTATCTGTCGTTCAGATATCATTTAAAGGGGCATTATTTTGCACTTGCTACTTTGGCCTTTGCAGAAATATTTCGGGTAATTTTTACAAATTGGCCGTTCGTAAAAGGATCTATGGGTATACTCCTTCCCTTAACCGGAAAGCCAACTCAAATGCAGTTTGAAAATAAAGTTTATTATTATTATCTAATACTAATCATTACAGTTCTGTTAACTGGATTCCTAAAATATATCTCAAAAACTCGGTTAGGTCTCTATTTTATTGCGATTCGAGAAAATGAGGATGCTGCAGATGCTCTAGGAGTAGATATTCTGCATTACAAATTAATCGCCTTGGGAATTAGTGCGGCCTTAACAGCCCTGGCAGGTACCTTTTACGCACAGTATTTTTATTATATTGATCCCCACCTTGTTTTCGGCAGTGAGGTTTCTATAAATGCTATTATTCCAGCAATTATTGGTGGTGTCGGTACAGTATGGGGCCCCATTATTGGTTCCCTAGTGTTAATGCCGATTTCAGAACTCACTCGAACCCTGCTAGCTGATTACAGTGGAATGAATCTAATGGTCTATGGGTTAATTCTAATGATTGTAATAATTTATCTTCCAGAAGGAGTTATGGGCTTTATACAAAATCATTTTCCCACAAAAAAACATATAGATATTGAGCTGCAAACTGGAAAGGAGGATATAGAAAGTGAAACTCCTCTCAACTAGTAGTATTACGAAGAAGTTTCAGGGTTTAGTGGCTGTTAAAGAAATTGATATGTTTATAAAGAAAGGGGAAATATTCGGGCTAATTGGACCTAACGGTGCGGGCAAAACGACTCTTTTTAACATGATTTCCGGTTACTACCGTCCGGATGGCGGAAAAGTAATCTACAAAGACGAAGAAATTACTGGCCTTTCACCGCACAAAATATGTAAAAGGGGGTTGGCACGGACATTTCAGATTGTGAAACCCTTTGGCAAGCTGTCCGCTTTGGAAAATGTTATGGTTGGTGCGTATAATCGAACGGGTAGTTATGGGGAGGCAACGGATATAGCTTTGCACTATCTGGACTTTGTAGGACTTAGTCATACAAGGAATATTCCAGTTAAAGAGTTGACCATCGGAGATCAGCGACGTCTGGAAATGGCACGTGCGCTAGCAACAAGACCACAATTATTACTTTTGGATGAAGTGATGGCTGGACTGACCCCTACTGAAGTGAGTATGGTAATGGAGCTAATTTTAAAGGTAAGAGAAGATAGTGTGTCTATTTTAATGATAGAGCATATCATGGCGGCCTTAATGAAATTGTCTGATAGGATTCTGGTACTTCATCATGGCGAAATGCTGGCTGAAGGAACACCAGAAGAAATTGTACGAAATCCTAAGGTAGCAGAAGCCTACTTAGGGGAGGTGGATATGTTTGCTGACCATAAATAATATTTTCGTCGGCTATGGTGACACGGTTGTGGTCCAAGGATTGTCGATGGAAGTCCGGGGAGGCGAGCTTGTTTCTTTAGTAGGGGCTAATGGTGCGGGCAAAACGACAGTTCTCAAAACTATCTCTGGACTTGTCAAGGCAAAATCTGGTGAGTGCAGATTTATGGGGGAAAATATATCTGGTCTAGAGCCACATGAGATTGTTGCGAGGGGTTTGATTCAGGTCCCTGAGGGAAGAAAGCTCTTTCCAGGGATGACAGTCCTGGAAAATCTTGAATTAGGAGCTTATTCCAAAGAAGCCAAAAAAGATAAAAAGAAAAACCTAGAGTACGTTTTTAGTATGCTTCCAGATTTAATGTCTAAAAATCGAAATCTAGCAGGTTCATTAAGTGGTGGACAGCAACAAATGTTAGCGATTGGGCGTGGGCTTATGTCTTCACCGAAACTTCTTGTTTTGGATGAACCTTCGATTGGCTTATCTCCGCTTTTGACTAAAACGATGTTTGATATTATTGCTAAGATTAAGTTGCAAGGGGTAACTTTACTTTTAGTGGAACAGAATGTCAACCATGCCTTGGGAATGGCGGATCGAGGGTATGTAATCGAGCAAGGTCGTATTGTCATGAATGGACCCGCCAAGAATCTATTACATGATGAGCATTTAAAAAAGGCTTATTTAGGAATGTAAAGGAGTAATATATGAAAGTTGCAGCTTTGTTGCGTAAATTGCTTGAGGGGGAACAATTGATTGTCGCTCCGGGAGCGGCGGATGCGCTTGTTGCCAGGATCATTGAACAGGCAGGATTTCCGGCCCTTTATCTTACGGGTGCAGGGGTTTCTTATACTTCAGTTGGGCCTGATATCGGTTTATTAACGATGACGGAGATGGTTTCGCGCTTAACTTATATTTGCGAAGCGGTAACTATACCGGTTATTGCAGATGGTGATACCGGTTACGGGAATGCCCTTAACGTCATCCGCACTGTACAGTCCTATGAAAAAGCGGGCGCTGCTGCTATACAATTGGAGGATCAGATTATGCCCAAAAGATGTGGGCACTTGAGCGGAAAACAGCTTATTTCGAGTGAGGAAATGGTGAATAAGATCTCAGCAGCGACGGACGCGCGGAAGGACCAAGACTTTGTTATTGTTGCCAGAACAGATGCCCGTGCCGTATTGGGTCTCGAAGCAGCTATTGAACGAGCGCATCAATACGTTGAGGCCGGTGCGGATGTCATTTTTGTAGAAGCACCGGAAGGCATTGAGGAAATGGAAACAATTAATAAGCAGTTGAAGGTTCCGACCTTAGCTAACATGGTTGAAGGTGGTAAGACCCCTCTCTTAGAGAATAAACAGCTTCAGGATTTAGGGTATAAAATTGTAATTTACCCAAATTCTGCGCTTAGGGTAATGACTAAAGCAGTAAGCGATCTGATGGTAACCCTAAGAGAATCTGGTTCAACACGAAGCTCAATGAACTCGATGTTTTTGTTTGACCAAGTAAATAACATTCTGGATTTACCTAAATGGCAAGAGTTAGAGAGAAGATATTCCAAATGAATAAGGTGGGAGAATATGGGATTAACAATCGCGGAGAAAATTATTGCCAGAGCCAGTGGCCGGGAGACAGTACGTTCGGGCGAGCTGGTATGGGCCAATGTCGATATGGCTATGATGCAAGATTGCGGTGGACCAAGAAGAATAGCTTATAATCTTGAGCGCCTGGGAGTGCCGATTTGGGATCCGGACAAAGTTACGGTTGTCTCAGATCATTTTGTTCCGCCGTGCAATGAAACGGAAGCTCATATTCAGGTTGTTACGAGAGCATGGGTAAAGAAATATGGCGTTGGTAGGTTTCATGAGTTTCAAGGGATCTGTCATATTGTAGCAATCGAAAGGGGTTATGTCAGGCCCGGAATCCTAATGGTTGGAGGAGATTCTCATAGCTGTACCGGTGGAGCCATGGGTGCAATGGTGGTGGCACTTGGTTCAACGGATATGTTGGGAGTTGTAGTTACCGGGCGTACTTGGTTGCGGGTTCCGAAAACGATCAAAATTATCTGGGAAGGCAAATTACCTCTAGGGACGTATGCCAAAGATATGGTTCTTGCCAATCTTAAACAACTCGGCACTGCGGGAGCTACTTACAAGGTGCTTGAATTTACCGGGGATACAGTAGCGAATTTGCCACTTGATGAAAGAATTATTCTTACAAATATGTCAATCGAAATGGGTGCCAAGACCGGAATAATTGCGCCTGACGAAACAGTTCTCCGTTACATGGAAGGAAGGGATGTTGAGTTTAACCCTGTTTACAGTGATCAGGATGCTGAGTATAGTCAAATTCTTGTCAACCAGGCGGAAGATCTTGAACCTTTGGTTGCTTGCCCTCATAGCCCGGATAATGTTATTGCCGCGGATTTACTGAACGGGGTTTCCATTGATCAAGCTCTTATCGGTGGTTGCACCGGCGGAAAATACCATGATTTAGCGACAGCAGCAACCATTCTTAAAGGTAAGAAAATTGCGACGGGTACGAGATTATTAGTCGCTCCGGCATCCCAGCAAGTTTTACAGCGAGCCTTAGCCGATGGAGTCCTGGAAACTCTGTTAAACGCCGGAGCAACTTTGTTGCCAAGTGCCTGCGGACCATGTGGGGGACTGAGCATGGGCTTGTTAGGTGATGGCGAACGCTGCATTTCTTCGACAAATCGCAACTTCCGCGGACGGATGGGAAGCAGTAATTCGGAAGTCTACCTAGGGTCAGCTGCTACTGTGGCTGCGTCTGCTGTGACAGGTCGCATTACTGATCCTAGAAATTTCCACAGGGAGCTGAGATAGATGGAGATAATTAGCGGTCATGTATGGAAGTTTGGAGACGATATTAATACGGATGTGATTGCTCCTGGGAAATATCTAAAATTGTCAAATGGTGAAATGGCTAATCATGTTTTTGAAGGGATAGATCCGGAATTGTCTGGAAAAATAAAACCCGGTGATATTGTGGTCGGAGGCGCAAATTTTGGTTCCGGGTCGAGCCGGGAGAGCGCCCCGGCAGCAATCAAATATGCAGGGGTAAGTGCTGTCGTGGCTGTATTTTTTGCCCGCATATTTTTCCGGAATGCTATTAATTTAGGGCTACCCGTACTGGAATGCCCTGAGGCCAATCAGATCCAGCAGGGTGACAAATTAAAAATCGATATGATAAATGGGAGTATCAGAAACCTTACCCAAGGTCAAGTTTACCAAGCAAGCTGGTTACCTGATCACATTCAGGAGTTGATTAAAGTAGGCGGTTTAGTTCCGCACCTGGAACAAGAATTGGCTAAGAAAAGTAGCGCTAATGGGTAAGGAGGCGGGACAATGCAGATCTGGGTTGTGTTAGAAGGGGATGACCACGGTTTGCGCGAGAGTTCACGTGAGATTCTCACCGCAGCCGGGACTGTTACCGGAGGGGTGCTTGCAGTTGCCATCCTACTTGCACCGAATAAGGAAGATTTAGTCAAAGAAATAATGGAATTTGGCCCGCAAACGATTTATCTTACCGATGAGTGGCCACAAAGTGCTACTGGAGAGGATTTCGCTGAATTTTTAGGTGAGTTAATTGAACGCGAAAGCCCTGGATTAGTATTAGCAGCAGAAACCCTATTTGGGAGGGGACTTTTAACTAAGACCGCTCTGCGATACCGAATGCCTTTTTTTCCCGATTGCATTAGTATTTCGCTTGGGCAGGAAAGTTTGCTCTTTGAGCACCTTTGTTACGGGGAACGTCTAAGCGCTTTTCTTACATCCGCACCGAAGCGACCGGTTTTAGCAACATGGCGTGTAGGGTTGGTCAATGTCAAGAAGCGTTCAGGTCTTAATAGCAATGTTCAAAAGCTGCACACACCCAGCCAACGTTCAAATCTAATTCGATTTCTTGAAGAGATAAAGGCAGATCCGAGGACGGTGGACCTGAGTGAAGCTGAAGTTATCGTGGCTGGCGGGGGAGGCATGGGTTCAGCCGCAGGATTTCAACTAATCTATGAACTGGCTGAACTCATTGGGGCTGCTGTCGGTGGCTCCAAATTGGCCCGGGACAACGGTTGGATTCCCCTGACGCGGCAAATTGGCCAAACCGGAAAACTTGTTGCACCCAGCGTGATTATCTCCTGTGGAATCTCTGGCGCAACCCAGCATACGTTCGGTATGCGTGACGCTAAGAAAATAATTGCGATTAATAAGGATAAGAATGCTCCTATTTTTAAGATTGCCGATGCCGGAATAGTTGGCGATGTGCAAGAGGTACTGCCGGAGTTAATTAAGCGGATATGGGAGGGCAAGGAAAATGCCAAGCCGATGGGAGCATAAAATGGACATTGCGGTGCCAATCAGTTACTGGCCGCATCGGGCAGGCCCTCTCGCTGTTGAAGGTGGTCAGCTCTCAACCAAGGAGGAGACTGTTTACGATGTAGGTAGTTTTGACCTTTTTGCTCTGGAAGAGGCTCTCGCGTGGAGAGACCGCTGGGGAGCTAAGGTCACGGTTGTGCTGGTCGGACATAAGGCGCAGGAGGAAGGCTTGCGTGCAGGTTTAAGTCTGGGAGCTGATGATGCGGTGCGTCTGTGGGATGAGGGGCTGGAAGGTTTCTTCCCTACACCCTCAATCGTAACCGCCCGTATACTTGCTGCTTGGATTGAAAAACTCGGATTCCAGTTGGTGCTGTGCGGGGATAAATCGAGTGCAAGCGCATCAGGATTGGTGGGGAACTATTTGGCACATTTTTTAGCTAGGCCCGTCCTTTCAAGGGTCGTTCAAATAGAGAAGCTCGCGGAGACAAACCTGAAAGTAACCTGTAGGGGAGAAAGAGGCAGTAGGCGGATGTGCGAATGTCCCTTGCCCGCGGTGCTGTCTCTGGGTAGAGGCTCAGAGCCGCGATATCCTACGCTTCCAGCACGGTTGGCTGCCCAGCAGGCAGAAATACCAGTTTTTAACTTGGCTGAACTTCAGGTTGAGCCAGCGGAAATTGATACGTTGGCTTCCTATGTGCGTACAGTGCACCTCGCACTGGCACGCCCTAAGCCGAAGAAAATCTTTACACCGGACAGTTCGATGTCAGCTTCAGACAGAATGAAAATGATTCTTTCCGGCGGGGTTAAGAGAAAAAAGGGTAATTTGGCCGAAGGCAGCCAAGGTGGGGCTGCTCAAATCTACGATTTACTTCGTAAAGAAGGGCTAATATAAGACAAGAAATCTGCAATACAATGCGCGGGTTGGAATATTGGAGGGAAGTTAATGAATTGGGATGCGGAGGTTGATATTGCGGTAGTGGGTGCCGGTGGCTGCGGTTTGGTAGCTGCTTTGGCCGCATCAGAGTTGGGAGCCGAGGTAGTAATCCTGGAAAAGACGGAACATGTATTGGGCAATACTGCCAGTAGTGCTGGGATGATCCAAGCTGCTGGCACTAGCTTTCAACGTAAGGCGGGAATTGATGATTCTCCGGAACAAATGGCGGAGGATATCTTTAAGAAAAATGGATATGAGAGTGACCCTGAATTAACCCTCGAAGTTTGCCGCGCCTCTGGTCCAATGGTGGAATGGATGGTAGACAAGCTAGAGATCGAACTATCCCTTTTCACGGAATTTAAATATCCGGGCCACTCCCATTACCGAATGCATGCGCCCAAATCGAGAGGCGGACTGGATCTGATCAACCAACTGCGGCGTGAAGTGGCCAAGCGTGAGGATATCTACCTAATGCTCGAATCACCGGTGACCAGGCTGTTAACGGGGGATAATGGAGAAGTTACAGGAGTAGAAACCAGTACACCTAATGGTATCCAAAGGATTAGAGCAAAAAAAGTCATTTTAGCTTGTAATGGTTTTGGTGGCAAAAAAGAGATGGTGCAGCAATTTATTCCTGAAATGGAAGATATCTTGTATTTTGGTTATGAAGCTAACACAGGGAACGCAATCAAGTGGGGGATAGAGCTGGGAGCGCAATTGGAGAATATGAGTTGTTTTCAGGGTCATGCCTCGGTGGCTTCCAGTCACGGAATACTGGTTACCTGGGGAGGAATCATGAACGGAGGCTTCCTGGTAAACCAATTGGGTGAGAGGTTTGGAGATGAAAGTGAGGGCTATTCTGAGTATGCCCTGGAGGTGATGAAGCAGCCAGGTAGGATTGCCTTCTACATCATGGATGAAGAGATACACCAAAGTCTATTGACTATTGAGGATTATAAAAATCTCGCCCAGTTAAACGGGTTAAAGATAGCAGATACGCCTGAGGGGCTGGCGCAAAAATTGGGCTTGCCTGAAGCCGGTCTGGCCGCTTCCATAGTGCAATTCAACCAGGCTGTTCAGGACGGTCATGACTCCTTCGGTAGGACTTGGTTTCCCAAAAAGCTGATACCTCCGTTCTACGGTGTCAAGGTAGAGCCGGCATTATTCCATACCCAGGGAGGCTTAAAGATCAACGTAAATGCCGAGGTGTTAAGCACTGCTGGAGTGCCAATCCCCAATTTATATGCAGGGGGAGGAGCAGCAGTAGGAGTATCAGGCCGTAAGCCCAAAGGATATATGTCGGGCAACGGGTTGTTGGCAGCACTGGGGTTTGGCTTCATCGCGGGCCGACATGCGGCCGAACATATCTAATGTAAAATGACGATTAACTTAAAAAAGTTTTCGAAGGGGGAAATTATAATGGCAAGGATTTGGGAAGACCTTCTTACTGATGTTGACAGGTTGGTCATAGAAAAGGGTGGTTACGGCAAAAGCCGGGGTTTGGGCAAAAAGCCCCTTTTGATGATCATTGATGTGCAGCCAAATTATGTGGGTGAAGATGTGCCGATCGACGAACAACTTGACCGTTGGCCTTCAGGAGGGGGAGCCTTAGCCTGGGAGGCAATTCGGAATATTCAGCGTCTGCGTGAGATTGCCAGGAATTCTGGGGTGCCAGTTTTTTATTCGCGCAATGTCCAGAAAAAGACAATGTCCTTTGATGGGTTTGCCACAAAGACCAACCGAGACCAGACCAAATATCTTGAAGGGCGTCCGGAAACTCAGATTGTACCGGAATTAGCCCCTGCTGACAACGAGTTGGTCATCGATAAAGCTTATGCCAGTGTCTTCTATGGAACCCCTTTACAAAGTTACCTTGTTAAATTAGGGATCGACACGCTGATAATTGTCGGTGGTTCGACAAGTGGCTGTTGCCGAGCCACGGCAGTAGACGCAGTAACTCGTAATTATAATGTAGCGATGATTGAAGATTGTGTTTATGATCGAGTGCAACTTTCTCATAAAGCTGCTTTGCTGGATCTTTGGATGAAATATTCTGATGTAGTCGATAGTGAGCAGATCATTGACTATTTCCAAAATCTGAATAAGTAGAGGAGGGAGAAATGATGATGGAACTACTGATTAAAGGAGCGCAGGTCGTCTTTTCGGATGGAGTTACCACAGCGGATATTGGTGTAAAGGAAGGGAAAATTGCGGGCATTTACGCCCCAGGCTTAAGCCCGCAAGCGAATCGGGTGCTTGATGCGACGGGTTTGTTCATTTTTCCTGGGGTCATTGACCCTCATATGCATCTTGGAATTTATAATGATATGGCGTCGGATTTTAAAGAAGATACAAAGGCGGCAGCACTCGGCGGTATTACTACCATTGTAAATTATTACCGAGGAAAAGAATCCTATCAAGAAAGCGTTCCTAAGCTGATTGAAGTAGGTGATAAGAATAGTTTAGTCGACTTTGCTTTTAGCTTGGGACTTTTGACGAAGCAACACGTGGCTGAAGTTGAGGGGTATGCCCGTGAGCTGGGAATAACATCCTACAAATTTTATCGTAATTATCAGGATGATGTTAAAAAGATTTTCGGGTCTGAAGATCCTTTGACGTTGGATTCGGCGGACATGATGTTTATTCTGCGTAATTTCGCTGAGATCTCCCCTAAGTTGAATTTGTGCGTACATTGTGAGGAAATGGATTTGCAACGGCAAGTAGCGGCAAGGGTTAAGGCTGAAGAAAGTCAGGATAGTTTAGCTTATTTTGCTCGCACCAGCCCTGATTATGCCGAAACGATATCAGTTATGGGGGCACTCTACCTTAATAAAATTGTCCATGGTAACCTGTATATCGTCCATATGAGTGCCGGTTCTAGTGTCGATTTTATTGCCGGTGCTCCAGAATTAATCAATCAAGGTGTGACAGTAGAAACTTGTCCACACTACTTAGTGTTGACTGAGGAATCTCCTTGCAACCTTTTGGCGAAGGTTAACCCTCCCATTCATACAGCGCAAGACGCAGAGAAATTATGGGAAGGGATACGAAACGGACTCATTACGACACTTGGTTCTGATAACTGTCCGAGTAATTTAGCTAAGAAATATAGTAAAGGTAAGGACGTTTGGGGAATACTACCGGGTTTTCCGGGTGCAGGAGTTATTTTGCCGGTGTTGATTAGTGAAGGTTATCATAAACGGGGGATTCCCCTCGAAACCTTAGCCCGGTTGTCCAGTGGAAACACGGCTAAAGCCTTGAATCTTAGCCAAAAGGGAGTAATTCAGGTTGGTGCCGATGCTGATTTTGCGATAGTAGACCTAAATTGGGAACGTAAAGTAACTCCCGAGGTCTTTGGGAGTTGTGATTATTCTGTTTATGAAGGTATGACATTTAAGGGTTGGCCGCGTTTTACAATTAGTCGGGGTGAGGTTATAGCAGAAAATGGTAAGATTACAGCTGAATCCGGACGTGGACAATATTTAAAGCGCAGTCTGTAACAATTTGTTGAGTATTCAGGAGGAAAAGAGGATTAACAATGTCAAACGATTTACCGAACCTATTTAGATCATTGAGTATAGGGCCGGTGGTTATTAGTAATCGCATTGCAAGTTCGGCCCATGTCACTAATTTTTGCTTAGATGGTTTCCCGACAGAGCGACATGCTTATTATCTGGCGGAAAAAGCTAAAGGTGGAATAGGGCTTATTATTATGGAAGCAATGTACGTGCATTCTTCCAGTCATGCTCGACTGACAGGGATCGCCGGATATGATCCGGCGATTGTCCCGGCTTTAAAAAAGGTTGTCACAATGGTTCATGAACAGGGTAGCAAAATCTTTGTCCAGCTCTTACATATGGGCCGGCAAATGAGTAGTCTCGAAAGCCGTCAACCGATTCTGGCTCCCTCCGCTATCCCCTGTTTAAGTAAGAAGGAAATTCCCCATGCCATGACAGAGCGGGAAATCAAAGAAATCATTCAGGCCTACGGTGCAAGTGCCAGGTTGGCTCGGGAGGCAGGGTTTGACGGAGTCGAAATTCACGGCGCACATGGTTACCTTATTCAACAGTTTATGTCACTCCACTCTAACAAGCGTACGGATCAATGGGGGGGAAGTCTAGAAAATCGACTACGCTTTGCCCAAGCGGTCATTGATCAGGTGCGGGAGGCTTGTGGCACTGAAATGGCTGTAGGTATGCGGATTAGCGGGGATGAATTCACGGACGGGGGATTAACCCTTGATGATATGCAAGAGATTTCTTCGTTCTTGGCCAGTAAGGGAAAACTAGATTTTCTAAATGTTAGTCAATGTAACTATGACGGTCTAAGCTTTGCAACGATGATTCCTGATATGCACTTTCCTTTTGGGGCCTTTGTATATTTGTCTGCAGGGATTAAAAGTGTTGTGACAGACATTCCGGTATTTACTGTAGGCCGTATCGTAGACCCTACCCATGCTGAGCAGATCCTAAAGGATCATCAGGCAGATGTTGTGTGCATGACTAGGGCAACTCTGTGTGATCCTGAGATGCCCAATAAAGCAAAAGAAGGCCGCCTCGAGGAAATCAGAAACTGCGTTGGGTGTAACCAGGGCTGTGTAGGAATGATGCACCGTGGATTTGCCATCACCTGTACCCAAAACCCGACCGTAGGCTTAGAAGCTGAACTAGGTGAAGGAACACTAACTCCCGCCACAAAGAAAAAACGAGTACTCATCATCGGCGGCGGTCCGGCCGGTATGGAGGCTGCCAGAATAGCTGCTTTACGCGGCCACCGTGTAACTCTCTGGGAAAAGCAAACAGCCTTAGGCGGAAACATTTTGTTGGCTTCAGCCATCCCTTCCCGTCAAGAGCTTAGCGGTATCACGCGTTATTTAAGTCAAGAACTGGAGAGATTGGGTGTAGAAATTTCCGATAATACCGAGGCTACTGTTGATCTAATAATGAAGGAGAGTCCAGATGCCGTTATTATCGCAACAGGTTCTCAACCACTACGGCCTGATTTTGCGGGTGCTCAGCAAAACGTTGTAGTAGTAGAGGATGTCGTAATAGGCAAAGTCTCTGTAGGAAATCGAGTCGTTCTATTAGATGATGACGGGCATTATCGGGCAACCAGTGTTGCCGAATTCTTAGCCGAACAGGACAAAGAGGTTCATATTGTCACTCCTCGTACATCTGAAGGATCGGATATTGTACAAATTAGTTGGATTACCCAGCATAGTAGACTCCGTTCGCTTGGTATCAAGATCACAACCGGAAGTGCGGTTAAAGAGACTCAAGGAAGTACAGTCATAATCGAAGATCTCTATAGTGGTGAAGAAGAGGAATTAGTTAATATAGATACAGTTGTGATTGCGGGGATGAGGACGGCACAAGATGAACTTTTTGTAAGCTTGCAGAAGGTTTTTCCGGAAATTTACCTGATTGGAGATGCAGAAGCACCTCGCTCGATTCTAGAAGCTATTCGAGAGGGACATTTAACCGCACGGAAACTATAGGGGGAGAGAATGTGGAAACACGTATTCAAGTTACGTTAACAGTTTCCGAGGCAAAAAGGATCATTGCCAAAGGGGTAGCCACCTTGCCAGAAGTACAACAAGCCCTGAGTGAAGGTAAGGTTTTACTAAAAGGCGGCACAACAGTATCCGCAATAGGAGAGGAACTAATCGGCCAGCCGTTGAAAATATCTGGTCGGGTTTCTCCCCGGGGTACCCGCGCTGCCCTTAATAGTACAGTTCAAGGGCATGTTCTTTTGTTAACCTCTGGGAGTTTTCAAGTTGTGGAAGACAGTTTAAAGGAAATCATTCCTACCCTAGGGCGGCAGGATATTATTATCATAGGTGCTAACGCGTTGGATCCTTATGGAAATGCTGCTATGTGTATGGGCGGTGTCTTTGGAGGACCCGCCGGAGAGGTCTTGGCCGGAGTTCTTGGCTGTGGGGCCAGAATCATTATCCCTGTAGGGTTAGAAAAGCTTATTCCCGGGCCAATCTCCGAAGCGGTAATGGCAGCAGGGCGGAACACGATGCGACTGTCCCGGGGAATGGCTGTTGGTATGCTTCCCCTCATTGGCCAGATTGTAACTGAAAGAGATGCTCTGGCCTTGCTAGCCAATGTTTCATGCACAGTGATCGCCAAAGGGGGGATTGATGGAGCGGAAGGTGCGACGACAATGGTCGTAAGCGGTTCTGAAGCGGAGGTAGCGAAAGCAGCTTCAGTCATTGATCAAATTAGGGGTTGCACGGTAAGCGGTCTCCCCGAAAGCTTGGCAGAATGCAAACCGGGTGGAGAGAGTTGTAAGAATCATAAGGGATGCCTTTATAAAGCTGGGAAAAGCGGATTTGAGCTATCCAGTATTTAACGATAAAGGGGGAAATGATAGTGCCGAGTAGGGAAGTTTATTGGAATATCACAAATCATAATATGATGTACCTACTCTTGATAACGGTTCTTGTCGTTTTCCTTTTCCGCATGGGACGGTATATGTCAGTCTTGCTAAACGGCAAGAAAAACCCGGTGTCCTTGGCAGGTGGAGCCAAAAGCTTGGCTTGTTTATGGCGGGAGGGATTATCACAAAGGCGAATCCGGCGTGATCCTCTGGCAGGATTAATGCATCTTTTTCTCTTCTGGGGATTCGTTGTTCTATTTATAGGTACTTTAGTCGTGGCCTTGCAAGCGGATTTTAATATTCACGTTTTAGTTGGACAGTTTTATCTTTGGTTTTCCTTGGTCTTGGATCTTGCAGGCCTTTTTGCCCTGTTAGGGGTGGTAGGCCTAGTTTATCGACGCCTGATTATACGCCCACCCGGATTGAAGGGGATTACAGAAGACTGGATATTATTGATCGGGATTGCCCTCATTTTAATTAGCGGTTTTGTTGTCGAGGGATTGCGTCAAGTTGCAAACAATGATCCATGGGCTTTGTGGTCACCTGTTGGCTGGTTGTTTTTTAGGTTTTTTTCTCTGTTTAGGGTTGATTTAACGTTTGCTCATAGGGTGTTGTGGTGGAGCCATCTTAGTTTGAGCATGATGTTTATTGCCTACATACCGTTTAGTAAGGCTAGACACTTGCTTTTTGCTCCTTTTAATATTTTTTTTTCGGCGAATCGTCGAATCGGTGATCTCCTTCCTTTGGAGGTTAATAAGCTGGATAATAGTTTTGGAGCCAGCAAGGCTAATACTTTTACGCGTAAACATATTCTAGAAACATTTTCCTGTACCCATTGTGGCCGGTGTGAATTGGGCTGCCCAGCTTTTCTGACAGATAAACCTCTTTCTCCCAAGGGGTTAAATAGTAAGCTTACAGATTTTTTAGGTAGGAAAAGTGAAGGTGAGCAGGTTGTTACTTCTGCGTGGACATTAGCACCTGAAGCAATATGGGCCTGTACAACTTGTGGCTATTGTGAGAGTGAATGTCCTGTCATAATTAATCAGGTGGGCCGTATTGTGGAAATGCGTCGAAGTCTAGTGCTAGAACATGGGGAAGTCCCAGTCGAGATGAGGCCGATTATGCGGAATATCGAGAAACAAGGAAATCCTTGGGGTGAATGGTGGGGATATCGAGGAGAATGGGCCAAATCTTTAGGGGTTCCACTTCTTAAAGATATAGGAAAAGCAGATATTCTCTACTGGGTAGGTTGTCTGGGCTCCTTTGATGAGCGTTCTAGAGAAATATCCGTGGCAGTGATTAAATCGCTCAAAGCTTTGCTGGTAGATTTTGCTATTCTTGGTAAAGAAGAACGCTGCTGCGGAGACGCGGTTAGGCGTATCGGAGAAGAATATCTTTTCCAAAAGTTAGCTAGGGAGAACATAGCTACTATTGAAAAGTATAGCATAAAGAAGATAATTACAAATTGCCCTCATTGTTTTAATGTACTGAAAAATGAGTATAGCTCAGCCATGGGTGCCAGTTTTGAAGTACAGCATTATAGTGAGTTTCTGGCGGAACGCCTTCAAAAAGGTGCTGCAGAACTAGTGGGAAATGTAAACAAATCGGTAACCTATCACGATTCCTGTTACCTGGGGCGTTACAACGGAATCTATGAAGCACCCCGCCAGGTGCTTGCCGGTATCCCCGGGTTGCAATTAGTCGAGATAGAGCGGAACCTGGAAAAAAGCTTTTGTTGTGGTGCCGGTGGCGGGCATATGTGGATGGATGAGGGGACCGGCGATAGGATTAATCAGGTGCGCTCTCAACAAGCGTTGGAGACAGGAGTCAAAACTATTGTAACATCTTGCCCCTTCTGCTTAACAATGTTGGAAGATGGCTCTAGGTCCGTGGAGGGTGCTGTTGAGGTGGTCGATCTTGCGGAGTTAGTTGCGAAAGTAATTAGTTAAGTTATTGATTAATTAACGTTAACAAAAGGGCCAAACTTCTACAAAAAGACAAAATCTTTAAAGTGGAAGGAGGAGCGAAATGCATATTTGGGAGCCAATTTGTGAGTTCATTATTAGGACAAAGTATGATAAATTACCCGCGTACGTAATAAATCAAGCTATGCTTACTTTATTAGACACCTTAGGAGCAATGTTGGCTGGTAGCAAGGTTATGCCTATTCCCAATATGGTGGAATCTTGTTATAAAGGTGGGACTGATCCTGTAACAATTGCGGGATACTCGGTCTTAATGGAACCGAATTCGGCTGCCTTGATTAACGGTACTTCTGCGGTCGCCTTAGAGATAGATGAGGGGAATCAGTTTGCTAAGGGTCATCCTGCTTTCCACGTTGTTCCAGCTGCTCTTGCTTGGGCTGAACATATAGGGGCGAGTGGCAAACAGCTATTGGAGAGCCTGGTGGTCGGCTACGAGCTAGCCGCCCGTATTGACGCATCGACAACCCTTCATGACGAGGTGCATCCCCATGGAACTTGGGGGACGATAGGGGCAGCTGTAGCGGTTGCCAAACTAAGGGGTTTATCTCTTCAAGAAGTATCCCGTACTATTCATTTAGCAGCTGCGATGAGTATCGCTTCAGCATGGTCAACTGCATTATCGGGTGGGACTATCCGAAATGTTTATACTGGGCTAAGTAATCATTTAGGTATGTTGGCTGTTGATTTAGCTAGAGCGGGAGTTAACACTGGTGATGGAATAGTTGAAAGTGTTTTTGGTTCTATTCTTGGCACCGACTTTAACCCACATTTACTCATTAGAGACTTGGGGACTAGTTACTATATAACAAGTAATTATTTTAAAATGTATGCATGCTGTCGGTATAATCACGCCGCAATTGATGCTCTTCAAGGTATTCTCGCCGAACAACCAGTTACTGATGACCAAATCGAGAAGTTAGAAGTAGAAACCTATAGTGCTGCTGCTCGGTTAAAAAACCAGCGGCCACAAAATATGCTGGCAGCAAAATTCTCCATTCCTTTCGCTCTGGCAACGTATCGTATATAGTGAATGGAAACGCCAGAGTAGACGCGTTTTCTGAGGATGCATTAGCTAATGAACGCATCTTGAATTTAGCACAAAAAGTTTATGTATCTGAAAACCCGTCTTTATCAGCAATGTCGCCGGGTAAACGACCTGCACAAGTTACTCTTTATTTACAGGATGGGCGTAGGTTATCGGAAACGGTATTTTCCTCCCAAGGTAATTTTGATAAACCATATCCGTTAAGTTTAGTCATTGATAAATTTAGGCAGTTGGCGGGAGAAGTTGTTGGATCGAATGTTGCTGATGAGTTAATAGACTTGTGTCTAAACCTTGAGGAAGTGGACAATATCGCATCACTGTCGGCTTTGCTAAGACCGAATTAAAGGAGATGAATCCAATGAATTATTTCATGGAACCAACAGGTGTGGCCATCATCGGGGCTAGCGAGGATTTTGCTACAATTAACGGGAAAATCTTAAAATACATATTAAAACACAACTATCAAGGGCAGATTTATCCGGTAAATCCCAAGTACCAGGAGATTGCTGGGCAGACTTGTTATTCTTCGGTAGGGGCTATTCCAGAACGAGTGGATTTAGCATTAATTGCCGTTGCTGCTGCCCGAGTCCCCGCGATCTTAAGAGATTGCGGGGCCAAAGGAATCAAACGGGCGATTATCTTTTCATCCGGCTTTGCAGAAACGGGTGCAGAGGGCAAACTAATTCAGGAAGAAATCATTAAAATAGCGAAGAACTGCAATATGCGTCTAATCGGCCCAAACTGTTTGGGTATGCTCAATGTATCCGTTGGGTTAATCGCCTCATTTAGCGCTTCGATGGAAACAGACAGCATTAAAGCGGGGACTGTGGCTTTAGTTTCTCAAAGCGGAGCTGTCGGCTTTATGTTATTTAACCTACTGCAAGAAGCCGGAGTTGGCGTCAATTTTGTTGTCACTACTGGGAATGAAGCGGATATGACAGCCGGAGAAGGTTTAGAGTATGTTGTGGAAAACCCGAATACCAAAGTGGTGCTTACGTATCTTGAAGGTTTACGGGACGGGGAAACCTTCCGGAAGACCGCTGAAAGGGCAGCAGAATTAGGTAAGCCAATCATTGCTTTAAAAGTGGGTAACTCTGCCAGTGGACAAAAAGCGGCTTCCACCCATACTGCAGCGCTAACAGGCTCGGGTGCTGCCTATAAAAGCTATTTTGATAAAATGGGTATCCTTCAGGCCAGTGACAGTGATGAAGTCATTGACTTGGCCCAAGCTTTTGTTCCAGGAAAACTTCCCCGTGGAACAAGAGTAGGGATTGTCACCATGTCAGGTGGGGTTGGAATCTTACTCGCAGACCGATCCGAGGAACTTGGTTTGCAGGTGCCGGAATTAAGCGAAGAGTTGCAAGTGGAAGTTCGGAAAGTGATTCCTGCCTTTGGGTGCGCTCAAAATCCGATTGATGTCACGGCCCAATCCTTAAACCAAGGAGAAGAGTTTAAGCAATGTTTGAAACTGCTTTTGGCCTCTGACGAACTTGACATGCTGATTGTGGCGATAACGATGGCGACGGGCGAAATGGCCAAGAAGATCGGACGTGACATTGCGGAAGCCGCTTTAGATACGGAGAAGCCATTGGTTGTAAGCTGGAGTGTGGGGCAAGTGGCCAAACCTGGCTTTGATGTCTTAACAGAGGCTGGAGTTCCCTTATACCATTCTCCGGCTCGGGCAGCGAAAGCGCTCGGGGCATTATATCGCTATGCCACTTTTAGGCGAGGGTGGAGTGTGCCAGAAGCCGTTGAAATCAAGGAAGAGCGGAGAGCTAAAGTCCAGGCGACCCTCAGAGAAAGTAGCATAGCATTAAGCGAGCACGCTACCAAGGGAATCTTAGAGCTCTACGGTTTACCAGTAACCAAGGAATATTTGGCGGAGAGTGCCGATAAGGCCGTGCAAATAGCCGAGGAAATGGGCTACCCCATCGTGATGAAAATAGACTCCCCAGATATATTGCATAAAACTGAAGCGGGTGGCGTCGCCCTTGATATTCAGTCGGCAGAGCAAGTTAAAGCCAAATTTATAGAGATGCTGGAAAAGGGAAAAACTTATAATCCACAAGCCAAGATCAATGGTATCCTAATGCAAGAACAAGTACACCAAGGGGTAGAAATCATTATCGGCCTGCAAAGGGATCCTGTGTTAGGCTCTCAGATAATGTTTGGTTTAGGAGGTATTTTTGTTGAGGTCCTGAAAGATGTAGTCTTGAAACCTGTGCCCATAAGCAGAGCAGAAGCTCACAAAATGCTCCAGGACATTAAAGGGGCTGCTCTTTTGAACGGTGTCAGAGGAAGACAGGCAGTCGATCAAGAAACCTTGGTAGAAATACTATTAGGTGTGAGTCAGTTAGCCGTTGAAGCAGGAGATACCCTCTTAAGCTTGGATATTAATCCAGTTATGGTTTTGGAACAGGGAAGAGGAGCCAAGATTTTAGATGGGGTGTTGGTAGGAACTACACTAGTTGAGTGATCATAAAGGTTGCAGTGCCGAAGGCAACCATATTACCTGCATCATCCTTAATTTCACCTTGTCTAAGAAAATCAACGAATCCATCGCGGCGGCAAGCGAAAGTAAAGGGGAAGCCAAAGCGATTTATCGTCTGGTCAAAAACAATAAAGTTACAGAAGAAGTCGTATTGAATGCACACCGAAAAGCGACGATCCAACAAATGAAAGAGAGTGGCGAACAAATCATCTTATCGATTCAAGACACCACGACGCTCAACTATTCGTCGCACACGAAAACAGAAGGATTGGGCGACTTTGGCGCTAGTGCAGATTGTAAAGGATTAATTGTGCATTCTGCACTCGCCGTAACAACCCAAGGGATCGCGATTGGACTCTTGGATCAGAAAATATGGACGCGGGATCCTGCGGAACGCGGCAAACGTAAAGAGAAACGCCAAAAGCCGATTGAGGAAAAAGAAAGCTATAAATGGCTGGAAAGTATGGACAAAAGCCAGTTGGGCATCCCGAAAGAGCTCCGCCTGGTTCATGTTGGCGATCGAGAAGCGGATGTCTATGAGTTTTACGATCATGCTATCTCCAATGATCAGGACTTTCTAGTACGCGTGGTACAAAACAGAAAGACAACGGAAGCCTGCAAGCTGTTTGACAAAGTAAAAAATGAGCCGTCAGCGGGTGAAATCATCGTTGAAATTCCTAGGGATACTCGGAGGAACGTGCCCAAGAGAACGACTACACTCGAAATTAAATATTGCCGTGTAAATGTACTCGAACCTGTCAACACACCCAAAGAATTTCGCAAAAACGCAAGCGTGGCCTTGTCTATCCTGTATGTTCAAGAAATCAATCCTCCAAAAGGAATGGAACCCATCGAATGGTATTTGGCCACAAGCATGGACATCGCCAACGTGGATGAAGCCATGGAACTGGTGAGATATGGGCTTTAAGAGGTTGTTACAAAATAACGAAAAATATTAAACTGGCGAACAGACGTACTGCAATTCTGACGTTTTAGTAGCTTCAGAACCCCTCGCGGAATGTGTCTTAGTGAAGAAATTGAGATGTTGACAAAGACTTCCCTGAAAATGGGTATATAAACCCCTTGGTTCCACAATGTGGTTTTAGGCAACAATTACCAACAACGATTTTGCTATCTTTATGCTGTTCGAAGAAGTACTGCCTTACGGTCCAACGCCGCAATCATCAGGTTCAAGAAACCTTTCATCTTCTCTGCTTGACTTAAAAAGGCTTGAAAAGTTCATTTATCGTAACGTCGCTAATACTCAAAAGTGTGCAAAACCGACTTAGAGCTTCGTGACTTGGTACTTTAGTGCCTGTGATACAGAGAAAATTACGATAGTCCTGATGCTTGGCTTTTGACAACTCTTTGCACATTTGACGAAATGAGATAAATTCCGGTCGAGTGAAGAAAAGAATATGCATCCGAAACAAAATAACTGCGTCCCAAGGTTTACGCCCACGTGGATCAGTCCTCATCAAAACCAAGTGTGCTATAATAGAGGGGGAGAATATGTCTATTTGAATCAAGTTTTAAACCTCTTTCTTGTGTGTTAATTTGGCTTGTCACCTTATTTTACCGCACAATGGGGAGAGGTGTAATTGTTTTTTACCAGAACTGATGTTTGGAACGTTTAGGTTTTATGTAACAACCTCTATGAGACGGGTTAAAATGGCAGATGTGTAATATCAAAATATATAAGCTATTTTGAGGA
>LADV01000063.1 GCA_000961805.1 Peptococcaceae bacterium BRH_c23
AGAAATGTAGAAATGTAGAAATGTAGAAATGTAGAAATGTAGAAATGTAGAAATGTAGAAATGTAGAAATGTAGAAATGTAGAAATGTAGAAATGTTAGAGTGAATAATTTGGGTGATTCTGGAATGTTAATAATTTTGGAGGAGAACCAATGAATGATCTTCAGTCCAAAACGGGCATAGGGTCAAAGAAGATATTTTTGGCAATAATCGTATCCATTACGGCTTCGGCTTCGGCCTTCGACAGGCTATTCATAAGCATTGAATGAGCAGATTGAACAGAACTCCTTCATCAATCTGGAACTTGCTGCAAACTGTGTTAAAGTGTATAGTTTGGAGATAAGGGTGAAGGTGATGAGGTCATCCTGGGTGAGGGGGAGTAGCAGAGACATGGAATTGACAAAAGAGCAACGAGAAAGATACGCGAGACACATTATCTTAAAAGAAGTAGGCCCTCAAGGGCAATTAGAATTGTTAAACTCAAAGGTACTTATAATTGGTACGGGGGGGCTCGGTTCACCGGTTGCTTTGTATCTTGCGGCTGCGGGGATAGGAACAATCGGGTTAGTCGATCCAGATATTGTTGAATTATCCAATCTACAGCGTCAAATCATCCACTCTAATAAAGATATTGGAAGACCTAAAGTCAGATCGGGAAAAGAAACCATCGAAGAGTTGAACTTGGACGTGGATGTTGTCACATATCAAGAATGGGTTAGTTCAGCAAATATAACGGATATTATTAGGGATAGAGACTATGATTTCGTGATCGATGCCACGGATAATTTCTCAGCAAAATTTCTAATCAACGATGCCTGTGTACTTTTACAAAAGCCTTTTTCTCATGGGGGAATCATGCAATTTAGCGGACAGACGATGACCTATGTTCCGGGCCGAGGCCCTTGCTACCGATGTGTATTCTTAAATCCCCCCCCAACTAAAGCATTACCTACTAGTGAAGAGAAAGGCGTACTAGGTGTTATTCCAGGGATCATCGGTAGTATTCAGGCAACAGAGGCTATCAAATATCTACTGGGGATCGGAGAACTCTTAACTGGAAAATTGTTAGTATTTGATGCTTTGGATATGGACTTTAGAAAAATAGAGATCACAACTCGGACAAATTGCCAAGTATGTGGGCAGATGCCGATTCTAAAAAATCTAGTCGATTATGAACCCCATGTTTGATGGAGAAAAGATGATTTCATCGATATGAGAATCTAGTTGTTGTAATTCGTTTTTCAAAACTAGGGCAGTATAAAACTCGTAAAAATGTTATAATTAAGTGCAATTGAAAGTAAAGATTCAATTGCACTTTTTTTAAACTAATCAATGGAGAACATAAGCCCCAATATCAAAGGAATATTATAGATTTTAATGGAGAGTACGGGGTAGACTCCCACGAAAAGCAGGAGTCTCATGATGGGCTGAAGATTTGTTAAATGTTAGGTAATGTTAGGTAAATGATAGAACTGCTAGGATGGGGGTAAAGTGTTGTTTAGAGCTTTCAGTGATGTTTGGAAACTGGAAGATGTAATGATTAAACCAGTGACAACGATCGAATCTGCTGCGAAGTGGCAGGAAATATATGTTAAAATGAAACCTAAACCGGTTGCGTTACTTCAATCGGATAATGCTGAAGCCTGGCAGGTGATATTTCCCTTGAAGGCGGGTCAGGGCCTCGAAGGGACGCTGGTGGGTTTTTCGTTCCCACTTTCAGGGACCTTCCAGGAGTTGATGGACGCTATAAAACTCCATCCGGGGGAAACCGCGGTCCTTCTGGATCAAGGCAAAGTTCCCCAAGGGGTTATAGATCCGTCTATGTTGCCCACTGTAATGTGGGAGGAAATCAGGCGATTGAGCAGTTCAATGTCGATTCTTATGGATACGGTCAATGATGCCGTCACGGTCATCGATCAAACCAATACGGTCATCGGTTGGAATAAAAAAGCGGAAGATCTTTATGGGATTGCTGGGAAAACTATTGTTGGGAAAGATATCCAGAATTTCTTTTCCAGTCTGGTCGTTACCCATGTCATTAATACAGATTTGCCGAAAAAGAAAATGATTCGTGAAAATTATCATCAACCACTTCCCGGAACTCATGTTTTGATCAATGCCTCGTCAATTACCAACGGGGATGAGGTTATAGGCAGCGTCTGTGCAGAAAAAGACATTACGGAAATCGTTCTTTTGCACAATGAACTGTCCAAAGCGAGTTCTGAAGTGCGACAGCTTAAGAAGGAGATCACCAAGATACATCGGCCAGATAGCGCCTTTAGAAAGATTGCCGGACATAGCAAAGGACTTCTGAAAACCGTCAGTCTAGCTCGACGGGTGGCTAATACAAATGCCGCCGTGATGATTCGTGGTGAGAGTGGCACCGGAAAAGAGCTGTTTGCAGAGGCTATTCATGAGGAGAGTTCTCGACATAACCATCCCTTTGTGGTTATTAACTGTGGGGCTATTCCGGTATCCCTTTTTGAAAGCGAGTTATTTGGCTACCAGCCTGGCGCCTTTACCGGGGCCGACCGTCAAGGGAGACAAGGTAAATTTGAAGCCGCTCACAAAGGAACGGTCTTTCTGGATGAAATAGGGGAAATGCCGCTTGAGATGCAGGTAAAGCTTCTCCGAGTCCTCCAGAATAAGTGTTTTTATAGGGTTGGGGGCAATGACCTAGTGGAAGTGGATGTGCGTGTCATAGCTGCTACTCATCGGGACTTAGAACAAATGATTCGCGAAGGTACTTTTCGGAAAGACCTCTATTACCGGATAAATGTCGTAGGCATAGAGATTCCCCCCCTACGCCAGCGTAAAGAGGATATCCTAGATCTGGTTTATCTTTTTATTCGCGAATTTTGTTTGCAACAGGGTCGTGAGCTTGTTCAGATTTCTCCGGAGGTGATGCCATCCCTGCTCAATTATCTCTGGCCGGGAAATGTTCGAGAATTGAGAAATGTGGTGGAACGCATGGTCATTCTCGCTGAGGAGGATTTGATCATGGAGGATCATTTACCAGAAACTATTGGCTTTCAGAAATATATCCATGCGATCTCTGATCCGGATTCTACTCTCACCGACATTACGGATCGTGCAGAACGGGAAATTATCCTCCAAGCCCTGGAAGATTGTAGTGGGGACAAATCTAAAACAGCCAGAAAATTAGGAGTACCGCGCAGCACTTTATACTATAAAATCAAGAAACTCAATTTGTACTAACTCCCCTTTTTATTGAATCCTAGGGAGTTTCTTCAACTCGTTTTTTTGTCAACTTTAGCGGTATACACAAATTGCTGTTCTGGTGAGAGTTTTGCCAGTGCCGTTTTTTCCTGTACGTCAATTCTCGCTGGCCCAGCACCTTATATATCAGGAGGTTATCTATTATGAAGTTTCTCAAAAAGGGACTTATGTTGTTATTATTAACAATAATATTTAATGTTGCTTCCGGACTTCTCGGACTCATAACTGATAACAGCCTAATTGAAGTTTTATTTTCTGCCTCTTTCATTTTAGCTTGGTTTTTCTATGGGTGGCATATCAAGTTAGGATTGGTAAATGGAGTTTTAGTAGGTATAATTGGATCGATAGGTGGCATATTCTTTAGTTTTATTTACATGTCAGGACGGTTTGGAATGTTACCACCGACCTTGGCTTTATGGGGGTATCCATTTTTTTATCTCATTAAGTTCAACAGTTTATATTTTGCAAAACTAATTTTCTATTCCTCAGTAATTGTTTCAGTGTTAGCTGTAGCAATAGGAAGTGAAGTTGGAAGGGTTAGATCCATTAAGAATTAACGGGTGAGGTTCTGTTTGGATAGTAAATAATTAACATTGTAATGAAGAAAATAATATAAGTGTCAAGTATTTAGACATGTGTCGGATAATTGAACAGATTAATAGTTGCCTTTTGACTAATACAGTGACTAATATGAAAAAAATTCTAACTCCCTTTGGGGAGTTTTTTTCGTTACTCATTAGATACAGCTTCTAGTTGGCTAAGTTTAATAGCTTTTGTAAAACGAAATTTCATTAATAAATCTTGCGCATACCCTAAATTTTCCCACTTATTCAACAATCAAACAGGAGATCTTTTCTTTTGACAAGGGCTATTGATTTTTTTGTAGTCACAGCAGTCTTAATAGAAAATTTGGAATGGAAATTGCAACGCTAGTTCTTGGATAGGGCTTTATGGATTACCAACTATGCTGGATAAGAGATAAGATACTTACATAACTGGGGAGAGTGAGTTTTTAATGCGAATCACCGAGCATCCAATTTTAGAATTTCAACGTGGGGAAGAGGTTTCCTTTTCCTTCGACGGGCAGGAACTTAAGGGCTATGAAGGAGAGACCATTGCAGCGGCTTTGCATGCTGTAGGGGTTAGAGTTTTGGGCCACAGCCAAACCATGCACCGTCCGCGAGGTCTGTTTTGTGCCATCGGAAATTGTTCTTCCTGCCTAATGGTTGTTGACGGCGAGCCCAATGTCAGAATCTGTGTGGAAAAACTGAAGTCCGGCATGAGGGTAGAAACTCAGCAAGGAAAGGGGTGCCTAAGGTGAAAGAGATAGAGATCCTCATCATAGGTGGCGGACCAGCCGGTCTGAGTGCCGCCTCCGCGGCTGCTGATTTAGGTGCCAGCGTGCTGCTTTTAGAGCGGGACGATAAACCCGGCGGTCAATTGGTCAAGCAGACCCATAAATTCTTCGGTTCAAAAAAGCAGTATGCTGGTGACCGTGGTTACCAGATTGGCAATTTGCTTATTGAGCAATGTGCAAACAACCCTAAGGTTGAAGTCTGGACCGAGACAACCGCTCTGGGGATTTATGAAGACGGTGTGGTCACCGCTGAAGGACAAGGTAAACACCTTAAAATCAATCCGGAGAAAATTATAGTAGCCACAGGCGCTTCCGAAAAAATGATTGCTTTTCCTAATAATGATTTGCCCGGTATTTATGGGGCAGGAGCTGTTCAAACCCTGATGAATGTGCATGGTATTGTCCCCGGACAACGGGTGCTCATGATCGGTGCCGGCAATATTGGCCTAATAGTCTCTTACCAATTAATGCAGGCAGGGGTAGAAGTCGCTGGGATTATTGAAGCTTCGCCAACCATTGGCGGTTATCTGGTGCATGCTGCCAAGATTCGACGGGCTGGAGTCCCTATTTTAACCTCTCATACTATTACCGAAGCTTACGGTCAGGATAGCGTTGAAGGGGCCATTATCTGTAAGCTCGACGAGAAGTGGCAGCCGATTCCTGGGACTGAACAAGATCTTAAAGTGGATGTCATCTGTCTAGCCGTAGGTTTAAGCCCCCTCACCGAGCTCTGTTTCCAAGCGGACTGCCAGATGAAGTATGTTCCGGAGCTTTCCGGACATGTGCCGATTAGAAATAAATATTTGGAAACGACTCGTCTGGGACTTTATGTCGCAGGGGACGTGAGTGGAGTTGAAGAAGCCAGCTCAGCTATGGTAGAAGGTCGTTTAGCAGGTATTTGCGCTGCCTACAGTCTGGGGCATGGCAAGGATGTGGCGCCGAAGCTTCAAGCGGATGCCTTGGCAGAGTTAAGTGAACTTCGCGCCGGGCCTGCAGGACAAAAGACAGTGAAGGGGATTATGAAACTAATGGACAAGGGGGGAGCGGCATGCTAAACAAGACTGGAGTTCCGACAGCTGAGGACATAAAAACTGTTTCTCCTTCCGAAGAACGACTTATAAAAGGTCCCGTAGCCATCATTGAATGCTTCCAGGAGATTCCGTGCAATCCTTGTACGGAAGCCTGCAAGCAAGGGGCAATTCAGCCCATGGAGGATATAAATAACCTGCCAAAACTAGACTTTAATAACTGTAACGGCTGTGGTGTCTGCCTTAGTCGCTGCCCAGGGCTGGCCATCTTCATCGTGGACGCTTCCTACAGCGATAAAGAAGCCATTGTTAGGATTCCTTATGAATATGCTCCAGTTCCTCAAGTTGGTGAAAAAGTGGTTGGTTTAAATAGGGCTGGTGAAGAACTCGGCAGCTTTGAAGTCCATAAAGTTCAGTCGGGTGGTCAGAAAAATAAGACCTATACTATTTGGTTGGTCGTACCCAAAGATTTGGTTATGGATGTACGAGGTATTCGCTTGGGAGGGGTTAGACATGCAGCTAAAGAAACCATCGTCTGCCGATGTGAGGATATCACCCTAGACGAAGTTAAATCACTAATCAGCCAAGGTTACCGTACCATTGATGAGATTAAACGTGTTATCCGTGCAGGAATGGGTCCTTGCCAGGGCCGTACCTGCCGGATGTTGATTGCCCAGGAACTAGCCAAGGTTTACGGAATTCCTGTAGGAGATGTTTTGATGCCTACCTTCCGTGCACCGGTGAAGCCAGTGAAACTGGGAACCTTTGCGGGGGGTGAGTGAATTGCAAAAAGTAGCTAATGTTGTGATTATCGGGGGCGGGATTATAGGCTGCGCAGTGGCCTATGAACTGGCCGTCCGTGGGGTAAAGGATATTGTGGTCATTGAAAAGCAGTATCTTTCTTCTGGAGCAACAGGTCGGTGTGGTGCAGGAGTTCGCCAACAGTGGGGAACCGAAACCAACGCTATTCTTGCCCGGGACAGTGTGAAACGTTTTGAGGGTATGAACGAAGAACTTGAATATGATATGGATATTGAATTTAAGCAAGGCGGCTACCTGATGGTTTCCCATACGCAAGCCGAATGGAACCAGTATAAAAAGAATGTTGCCGTCCAGCATAGTCTAGGAATTCCGACGAAAATGATTACTCCTCAAGAAGCTCAAGAGATTGTGCCCCATCTAAACCTTAATGGACTAATCGGTGCTACGTTCTGTCATTCGGACGGACATGCCAATCCATTTCATGTGGTGGATGCCTACTATAAAGCAGCCAGTCGGCTGGGAGTTAAATTTGAAACCTATACTTCCGTAACTGGCATAAAAAGGGAAAAAGGTATAGTTACCTCAGTTCAGACTTCTAAAGGGGATATCGCTGCCTCCCTCGTGATAAATGCCAGCGGTTATGCGGCGGGTACAATCTGCAATATGGTCGGTTTTGAACTGCCCCTCTATCCCCAACGCCACCAGGCTTTAGTGACCGAACCGGTTGAACCTTGCCAGGGACCCATGGTTATCTCTCTCCATCATCGTTTATACTGTCAGCAGACCCCACACGGCAGTTTTATAATGGGTGTAGGGGATCCCAATGAACCTAAAGATTTTAACATTAATTCCAGCTGGGAGTTTTTAGAGGATGTTGCTCGTCAGGCAACGACTGTTTTGCCTCTCTTAAAGAACCTACGTGTCGTCCGACAGTGGTCTGGTCTTTATGATATGAGCCCGGATGCTAATCCGATTTTGGATGAGGTTCCAGAGGCCAAAGGGATGTGGGTGGCGGCCGGTTTTAGTGGTCATGGTTTCATGGTTGCACCCCAGACGGCAGTTCTTTTGGTTCAGAAGATTCTCGGGCAAGAGTGTTTTATGCCCATTGAACGATTTGGTTTGGACCGCTTCCGAGCGGGAAACTTGGTACTTGAATCTGCAGTGGTCTAATCATTAAATTGAATCACCGAGCGAAGTGAGTTCGCTAGTCATACGGAGGTGGAAAACTTGAAACTTTTAACAAAGAATGAATCCTTATGCATAGGCTGTGGAGAATGCGAGGAAGTCTGTTCTAAAACCTACTTTAAAGAAACGAATCGAGAAAAATCCTGTATTCAAGTCGAGGATAAGAAGATCACGGTGTGTAACCAATGTGGTGAATGTATGGATATTTGTTCCGTAGCGGCAATTTCTCGAGATAAATATGGCGTCGTGCGAATCAATAAAAAAGTCTGTGTCGGTTGCTTTATGTGTGTCGGTTTCTGCCCGGAGCTTGCCATGAAAATGCAAGGGGATCTGTTGGAACCTTTTAAATGTATTGCTTGTGGCCAGTGTGCTAAAATCTGCCCAACCCATGCGATTTATAGTTCGGAAGAAGCTTAGGGGGAAATAATATGGATCTAGAAAACAATCAAGCGGGCCATAAATTACTAAAAGAATATAACTATGATTTAGGTGCTATCGACAAAGGGTATACCGACCGCACTCTTTATATCAATGTCGGTAACCATGAAATCAAAGAAAAGCCCGTTACCCCTTTGATGAAAGACAAGTTCATTGGCGGTAAGGGCTTTGGGCTCTATTACTTGTGGCAGGCAGTGACTGAATCCACGAAGTGGAATGACCCGGAAAACGAAATCATTATTTCAAGTGGACCGATTGGCGGAATTACTCAATATCCTGGTTCCGGAAAATCACTGGTTGTGACATTATCCCCATTGACCAATATGCCCATCGACAGCAATGCTGGTGGATATTTTGGTCCCTTCCTTAAATTTGTCGGTTTCGATGCCCTCGAACTTCAGGGCAAAGCAGACAAGGATGTCATCATTTTCATTGACGGCAAAAAGGGAACGATCACCCTTGAAGAAGCAGCACCAGGTGGGAACTTGGACACCCATATTCTGGGTGAACAGCTGACTGAAAAGTATGCCGAGAACGAAGAAGACAAACGGAATATCGCCGTGATCTCTACCGGGACGGCTGCCGAGCATACGAATATTGGGCTTTTAAACTTTACCTTCTATGATGTGCGCCGGAAAGGTATCCGTTTAAAGCAAGCCGGCAGAGGCGGCATTGGGACAGTTTTTAGAGACAAACATATCAAGGCCGTGGTTATAAAATGCCCAGGGGTAAAGGGCAACCTAAACCATCCCGTTGACCAGCTTACCTTAAATAAAACGGGTATCAAGCTGCATAAAGAAATTCACGATCTGGATAACTCTCAAAACCGCATGCGTAAAATTGGCACAGCGAATATAATTGAAGTCATGGACCAGTATGATCTTTTGCCGACTCACAATTATAAATTTGGTGCTCACAAGGATACCTTCAAAATATCCTCTGATGTTTTCATCTCCAAAGTAACCCAGAATTCCCCGGATGGCTGCTGGCATGGATGCAGTATGGCCTGTGCTAAAGCCGCTGACCAATTTGAACTGAAAACGGGCCCTTATAAAGGTCAAAAGGTTACCATCGACGGTCCTGAATATGAAAACGCTGCTGGTCTGGGTTCAAACTGTGGTATCTTCGATCCGGATGCCATATTGGAGTTGAACTTTTACTGTGACACCTATGGCATTGATACGATCTCCTATGCTACTCTGACGGCCTTTGTTATGGAATGCTACGAAAACGGAATTCTGAATAAAGAACGAACTGGGGGTTTAGAACTTACCTTTGGCAATACAGAGGCATCCTTTGAACTTATTCACCAGATGTCTAAGGGAGTGGGCTTTGGCAAGATTGCTGGCATGGGAATCCGTAAAATGAAGGCCTTCTTTGCCAAGGAATATGGAGCGGATCCGCAGTTCCTCTTTGACATAGGTATGGAACAAAAGGGCCTCGAATTTTCCGAGTATTTGCCCAAGGAATCTTTAGCGCAACAAGGAGGATACGGCCTGACTAACAAAGGCCCACAGCACGATGAAGCCTGGTTGATCTTCATGGATATGGTAAATAACCAGATTCCAACCTTCGAAGATAAGGCAGAAGCCCTCCACTATTACCCCATGTTTAGAACTTGGTTCGGTTTAAACGGTCTCTGCAAACTGCCCTGGAATGATATTGCACCCGCTGATAACAAGTTAACTGACGAGCCCGCAAAGATACCAGAGCATGTTCAAAATTATGTCGACATATATAACGCGGTTACCGGTAATGCTATTGACAAATATGAACTCATCCGTCAATCTGAGAGGGTCTACAATTTCCAGAGAATTTTCAACATCCGGATGGGTTACGGCAAACGGGTTCATGACAAACTTCCTTACAGAGCTATGGGGCCTGTGACTGTGGAGGAATATGAGTCCAGGCATGAGCGTTATGATAAGCAACTCAACGAGCTTCTGAACTACGATACAACAGGCAAATCGACTGCAGAAAAGATTAAGGTCATGAGAGCGTATCGCGAAAGCCAATATGAAAAGCTCACAGACGCAGTCTACAAACGTCGGGGTTGGACAATGGACGGAGTACCGACGGTCGAAAGACTTCGGGATTTAGGAATGGATTTACCAGAACTCCTAGAAGTCGTTAATAAACATGTGTAGGTGATAACTTGATTAAGTTAAATAACAGGGATTGCGAATGGCAGGAAGAGCTTACGGTGCAAGAACTTTTAAAGCTTAAGACTTATACCTATCCACGGATTATTGTCTATATCAATTCCAAGATTATTTCCCCAGAGGATTATGCTTCGACGATTATCCAGGACGGAGACGAAGTGAAGGCCATCCACCTTATGGCAGGTGGATAGGGAAATGCTTACTTCAGGTGGAGCTAGAGTTTTAACTCCATCTGAAGTTTAGCTTAACTATATTCAAGAATTTAGCCATATCTATTGCTCGACGGCCATGACTCGAACAAGGATGTTAGTAGTTTGAGCGCTGGCCAAGGATGGCCGAGTGTCCCTGTAGCCAAGACTCGAACAAGGACGTTCGAGATTAGAGCACCGCCATGGATGGCAAGGTGCCGTGATGGCGAGAAGGGACCATCGCCATGAATGGCGAGAGCCCTGGCAGCCTAGTCTCCTTGTTTGTAGTGATAACTATTGGATTAACACATTTTGACCTCAATGGCTTTGAAGCTTATTGAGGTCTTTTTGATTACATAGATTCTAATTTCTGGTATAATGAACTAAACTATTTTGCTGATCTTCTGCAGTGACAGATTTAAGAAGACTTGGCGATACCATTTTTCCTTGAACTATGAAAAGCGCAAATGTTAAGGTATAGAGGAAGATGATTTAATTCATTGAGAGTTTTGCTAAAGAACGAGAAAGCAGATATATTATAATAAACGATTGATGGGAGGGTTTTGTGGTGTTTCACCAAGAATTAATTGAAATTGGGCGTAGAGCCAAGCATGCGGCTCGCCTATTGGCTTTTGCTAGTACAGAATCTAAAAATAACGCTCTGCTTGCGATGTCAGAAGCCCTTATAGATAATGAACAAGAGATTCTCAAAGCTAACAGCCTAGATGTTCAAGCAGCAGAAGAGAAAGGCCTTAAGAAAAGTCTTGTCAATCGTTTAAGGCTGACCTCGGCGAGCATTGCGCAAATTAGTCAATCCCTTAAAGACGTGGTTGCTTTAAGAGATCCCGTGGGAGAAGGAGAAGTATGGACCCGTCCAAATGGACTTTGTATCCAGCAGACTCGTGTACCTCTAGGGGTTGTGGCGATGATCTATGAAGCAAGACCTAATGTGACAGTCGATGCGGCTGCCTTGTGTTTGAAATCAGGTAATGTTGTGATCCTGAGGGGGGGATCTGAGGCCTTAGAAAGTAATAAAGTCTTGGCTAGAGTAATTGCAGAAGCTGCTGAAAAGAGTGGCTTGCCGTCCGGAAGTATTCAACTTATTACAGAAACAAATCGGGAATGGGTTCAGCAACTAATGCGTATGAACGATTATGTGGATGTCATTATTCCCAGAGGGGGAGCTGGGCTGATTCAAACCGTGGTGCAGAATGCCACCGTGCCGGTGATTGAAACAGGAACAGGAATGTGCCACGCTTTTATTGATCGAGATGCGGATTACGCAAAGGCCATTCCTATCATCATTAATGCCAAGACACAAAATCCTGGGGTCTGTAATGCCTTGGAAACTATGCTCGTCGATGAAGGGATTGCCGAAGACTTTCTTCCATTGATCGGAGAAGAGCTAAGAAAGCACTATGTTGAACTAAAGGGATGCCCAAAAACCTGCGAAATCTTGCCTTATGCCGTTCCTGCCGCCCCGGAAGATTGGGTGTCAGAACATCTTGACCTTATTTTAAGTGTTAAAGTTGTACCTGACCTTGATGGTGCACTAGATCATATATATCAATACAGTACCAAGCATTCCGAAACCATCCTCACCGAAAACTATTCAAGGGCACAACGGTTTTTGAGAGAAATTGATGCAGCCGCGGTTTATGTGAATGCTTCTACTCGTTTCACAGACGGAGGGCGTTTCGGCTTTGGAGCAGAAATTGGGATTAGTACTCAGAAGTTACATGCCCGAGGGCCAATGGGTCTAAAGGAATTGACCACGATTAAGTATATGGTTTATGGAGATGGACAAATAGTAAAATGACAGATTTTAGGCCGCCATTTGACATGAATAAAGATTGGAAAAAGAATATAATCCTGTTTTTGGCTAGCCAGACCATATCGCTCTTTGGATCATCACTGGTTCAGTATGCGATTATGTGGCATATTACGTTAACGACACAGTCGGGTGTCATGATGACCATTGCCATCATTTGCGGTTTTCTTCCTACCTTACTTCTTTCTCCGTTTGCGGGAGTATGGGCTGACCGTTATAATCGAAAAACCCTTATTATTCTTTCTGATTCTATGATTGCATTAGCAACACTAGTCTTAGCCATATTTTTTCTGATGGGATACGGTTCACTATGGTTGCTCTTTGGGGCGTTTGCCATACGAGCGCTTGGGGCAGCAATTCAAATACCGGCGGTAGGAGCCTTCCTTCCGCAAATTGTACCAGAGGATAAACTTACTAAGGTGAACGCAACAAATGGAAGTATTCAAGCTATGGTTATGCTGGTGTCCCCCATGCTTAGCGGTGCACTGCTAACCATGGCTACTATCGAGACGATTTTCTTTATAGATGTTATTACAGCAGCTATAGCGGTTTCAGTACTATTTTTGTTTTTGCATGTTCCTGTTCATGCGAAAGCTCAAACAAAGCAAACAACGAGCTATTTCAGCGATATGCGTGAAGGTTTTAACTACATAAGAAATCATTCGTATATCAAGAGGTTTTTTCTGTTTTGCGCAGTCTTCTTTTTCTTAGCAGCACCTGCTGCCTTTTTAACGCCCCTACAGGTTGCACGTAGTTTTGGTAACGATGTATGGCGTTTAACGGCCATAGAAATTACCTTTTCAATCGGCATGATGGTAGGCGGCGTCATCATGGCTTCTTGGGGCGGTTTTAAAAATAGAATTCACTCGATGACATTGTCTATGCTTGTTATTGGATCATGTACCTTTGCCCTTGGGGGATCCCAGAGGACTTAATATACTCGCGAATGGTAGTGAATGTTGACTGCCACTTCACGATCGTAAAATACTGGAAGGACTTGTATCGCTTGAAAAGTGGTACAGGTCCTTTGTTATTTCCATAAGGGAAGGGTCCAGTCACAGTTACCAATCGATTGTCCAAAGGAATTTCTAATTAAATTTTAAGAATATTTTAAGGTTTGGACCTACTTTATTTTAAGGACTAAACCCTATAATGCAGTTATGACACTTATCTGCTATAGTATTAGGTGGTCTAATTTTTGATCTGGTTTTTTATGTAAACATGGAGGGATTACGCACATGGCTAAAGGAACCATACTTGTGGTTGATGATGAAAAAGAGATCAGAGATCTAATTGATATTTATCTTAAAAACGAAGGATATCAGGTCTTAAAAGCTTCGGATGGTAGAATGGCCCTGGACCTATTGGAGAAGGAGCAGGTCGACCTGATTGTTTTGGACATCATGAAAAATGAACTTATTACAAATTTCTCTCATGATTTAAGGACCCCTTTAACCTCGATTTTGGGTTATCTAGCCCTGATTAAAGACCGGAAATTTGAAACAGACGAGCAATTTAACGATTACGTCAATATAGTTTATAGCAAATCAGAAAAATTGGGAGGGTTAATCGAAGACTTGTTCGAGTACACCAAGCTGACCAATAAAGGAGTTAAGTTTACGAGAGAAACAGTATCCTTGAACGAGTTACTTGAACAGTTGTTGGAAGAGCATACACTCAGCTTTGAGGAAAATAATCTGGTCATTATCAAGGAAATTCCCCAGGAGAAGGTCTTTGTTGAGATCGATATTGATCAAACAGTCCGTGTTTTTGAGAACCTGCTGCTTAATGCCGTAAAGTATAGCTATAAACCCGGTGAAATTATGGTAAAAATCTTAAGAGAAAATGACGATGTCCTCGTGATTATTCAGAATAAGGGTAAACACATTCCCCAGGCTGAGCTAGCACGATTATTTGATAGGTTTTACCGCGTTGAACAATCTCGGACAGCAGATAAAGGAGGTTCTGGCTTGGGATTGGCAATCGCCAAAGGGATCGTAGAATTGCAAGGTGGTCAGATATGGGCTGAATGTAGTGGGGAAGTTATCCGCTTTATCGTTAAGCTGACTTGAATAAGCCAGCTGATGATCAGCAATAGTTGACCGAGGAAATGCGAATTATTCTATCGTCAGAAAAACGCTCTAACTTCCGTCTATATTGAAGTAGGGAATAATAGCATCACTCAATTTAATGTAGAAGGAGAATTTCATGATCAGAACAACTAAAAGTAAGACCTTGAAATGGATGGCAGCTACACTCGCTTTGTCACTTGTTATGGGGTGTTCCCCCTCAAATTCTCAGAGTGCCAACCCTCCCACGCCAACGGATTCAACATCTCAAACAGCTCCATCGTCTACTGAACCTCAAACCACAGATGTGACGAAAGAGTTATTGTTGAATATGAAGCTATTAGCGGAGCAAGGGAAAGTTATTAACAGTACATTCCCCGTGAAGACAACCGTTCTAGAAGATGTGAAGAGTCAATGGGGGGAGCCGGATAAAACCGAATGGGTCGCAGCTGCCAAAGGAAATTATGCAACCTACTCGAAGCAGGTTATGGTATTTGGCTTTAACAAAGGATCTCAAATTTTTGAGGCTCGATCCTTTGATAAGCAATTACAGAAACTTTCTCTTGCTAAAACCAAAGAAGTATATGGCACTCCGGCTTATGATGTAAAAGTCAATGGCGAAGAAATCATTGGTTATACGGCAGGTCAAGAGTTTAAAATCGAGTTTGTATTCCCACTACCGACCAATAGTAATTCCGATCCTATGATGGATCATTATCTCGTTCTATATCCTAGAGGCACAGTTAACAGTATGGCAGATGATCCAGGTCGGCAATGGTAAGTAGCTTATATGGAGGCATTAACTATGAAACTAATTAAACTAGTTGCTATTTCGTTATTTGGGTTATTAGTGGTTTCCGGATGCAGTCCAGGTAAACCTCAAAATCCAGTGGATACTCAAAATACCAAGCAAGCAGACATTCATGGAACTATCATTAAATTGACGAAGAACGGAGTAGGAGAGATACTTGGAAGTATTTTAGTCGAAGGGGAAAAAGGTTCTAAGCCTTATGACCAGGCATCAATTAAAGTAACCCAAAAGACTAAAATCAGTGAAAAATCGGCTGGCAAGATTGTAAATTCCAACTTTGATGCTTTGCAGGAAAACCTGAGAGTAGAAGTGCGTTTTATTGGACCAGTTGCTGAATCATATCCGGTCCAGGCAACTGCCGATGAGATAACCGTGTTGAAAGATGAACAGGTGGATGTTCGTCCGAGCATAGGAGGAATCCATCTGGGTGACAGTCAAAGTCAGGTAGACGAGATAATGGGGAGAGTCTTTAAAGAGGAACCTTTTGATGAACCTGGTCATTTTCCAGAGCCTTGGAATAGAAGAACCTATGATAAAGGGATTACTGTGATAATCGGAAAAGACTCCGGTCAGGTTCTCGAACTTGAAACCAGCTCGGCACAATTTCATACAAATAGGGGAGTTAAGACGGGTGATATTGCCAAAGAAGTGTTTGATAACTACGGTTCAAGCTATAAACAGTTTGAAAGTCGACACGAAGATGGCAGCCTAATAGGCTTTTACGAACTGGGAGATGGGCAGATCATTATTTTTGACTTGGACAAAGATGATAATTCACTGTTAAACGAAGATGTAAAAATAGATTCCAAAATAGAACTGATTCGAATAACAAAGGCCAGCTTTTTAGACTAGGAAACAGCCTCATCTCACTTCTGAAGTGAGATGAGGCTGTTTATTCCTAAGTAAACCGTTTATCTAACGGTTAACTCCACTAAAACCCCCACTTTTTAGGTGGGAGATAAGTGGATAAGTTCAACTAGACTTCAGAAGGAGTTAAAACTCCACCTGAAGTAAGTTTCCAATCTGCTTAGATACCTTTACCTCGGGTCATACCCGATCACTGTCCAAATTCCGCTTTGGTCCTGACGGATTAACCGCTTAACGTAAACAGTTTTGACTGGACCCTCGGAGATTTGAATTATGGCGTCTGTTCCTGTGTTAGCCGAGACGGTGAGCGAGCCGTAATCAATCGGTGGGTCACCAGTGATCCCATTAGGTGAGATTTGCAGTATGGCAAAGGTAAAGGCCACTTGCATGGGGTCGATTTGCCAGGGACTACTTCCAGCGTCAACCTGTTGTTGGTTTCGCTTGACTATATCCATGTCAATCTCGACTTTAACAGAAGGTTGATCAGGTAGATCTTGGTTACCCTGAGGGATAACCAGATTATTCACCAATTGTTTTGCAAATTCCTCAGATCTTTGTCCCTGCACTTGGATTTCCAAACCATTTTGCTGCCACCGGAGGCTATTCGGTAAAACTTCTAACGGACCTCCCGCTGCCTGTCCAAGGGCAGCCAGAGGAGAGCGGACGAAGGGGGCGGTTTGTTTGGATTCAGTTACAATCGTATCCTCAAAATCAAAGATGATTCGGTTAGGGGAGGCAAAGAGTCGCTGAGGTTTTTCGCTGAGTTCGAGCGGAGTAAAGCCACTTAGCGCAATTGCTTCAGATAGGGTATCTACAGGTTTGTCTGGATTTTGATCGACTATCCGATACTCTTTAGGCGGGGTGTAGCTGAAGGTTGTGTCTGGAATTTTGACGTTCGTTTCAAGAGTCACAAACGTATAGGTCGTTTGGATTGACTTTTGCATTGCGGTCTGAAGCTGGACCGGCATATGAGTTTCTGGATCGATCCATAGATAATAGGGTAAACCGCCAGGGGGAGTAATCTCTAGGCGAGTAGCAGTGCGACCTACGATGGAGTCTTGCCCAACAATTCTATGGGAGTACTGCTGGGCTTTTGTTGCTTCTTTCTGTAAGTCGAAATCACGCGGATCTAGGTAAATGGGGAGTAAAGTGATTTCCTTACTTTTCGAATCGCTCCTCCAACGGAGTTCACCGTTATTAACCGTTACCATTCCCTCTTCGCTGCTGGTAGCGTATTTATTATTTTCAGACCAAATCTCGATTCGTTGGATGATTTGATTTTCACCCAAGGCATTTGTACTGACCTTTTCTAGGATTCCGTGATAATTCTGAAGTTGTTTGACCGACTGTTCCATGGCTAAGACAAGATCTTTATTCCTATTAGACCAAGGAGAAATCAAGAAAACAATGACTAAGATACTTGCGACGAGTGCACTCCATGGTAAAAATCCCCTCCGAGGATTAGACCTTTGTTGAAGATTTTGGTGTAATTCATGGGAGAATTCTTCGCGGAGTTCTGGAACTGGACGAAGGCTTTTGATTTTTCTAGTCAGGGATTGAAGTTCGGCTACATCTTGATGGGTGCTTTCGTTAGGCTGCTGTTCTAGATTTAGAGTATTGATAAAATCGTCTAACTCTTGCTCCGGAGACTTTTGAGCAAAGTTGTCATTTGTTTTCATTATCAATTTATCCTCCGTTCTTTTCTGTGACATGAAATAAATCTCTTAAAGCTTGGAGAGCTCTATACTGTAAACCACGAATGGCATCTTCACTACGTTCCATTCGTTCCGCGGTTTCCTTGCGCGAATACCCTTCAATAATGCGGAGTTCTAAAACCTGTTTATACTGTTCAGGGAGTTGGTTCATTAGCTCTTGTACCAAGGATCGAGTGACCCAATCTTCTTCGCTGGCAGAAACATCTTCGGATAGGGTGTGATCCTCCATCTGGCTACCGGATTTTTGCCAGTGGCGATATCGATCGTAAATAAGATTACGAGCGACCTTTTTAAGATAGGGATAGGGTGGAAAACTCTTTGAGTCTTTCCTCAGACAACGGAAATAAGTTTCTTGAGTAATGTCTTCGGCCTCTTCTCGATTCTGGAGAAGCGCGTATGTGAAACTGTACAGTTTCGAAACCGTTTGTTGGTACCACTTTTCCATGTATTGCTCATTAGATGGGCTTATCTTCGTGGCCACTTCTTCACCTCCTCATGAACTAAAAACGAAAAAGAAACTAAAACGTCACGCTTAAAGAAATTCTTTCTAGAGGATTTACTTTAATAAGGAAAAAATGTATACTATAAAACATTGACCGCTAAATAGTTTAGAACTAAACTATTTAAGCATAAAGGAGTAGGACATGGCAGATCGTCGAGAGTTGTTGGAGTTATTCTATAATATCTTGAGAAGAATGAAGAAAGAGTGGAATAAAGAACTCCAGCATGGAATTAACCATTCCCAATATCTGATTTTAAAAACCCTTAAACATTCTGGTCCTCAAAAAGCCAACGAACTGGCTGAGGCGATTCAAATGACACCAGGTGCGATTACGGGAGCCTCAGATAAACTGGTCTCTGAAGGCTATGCCGAGCGCAAAGGAGCAATGAAAGACCGCCGAGTCGTTTATTTGGAAATCACTGATCAAGGTGAACATATCTTGGAATCTATGATTGAGAATCAAAAGAAAGCAACGGAGAGGTTTTTTGAAGGGTTATCGGATGAAGATATCAGTCATCTCATTCGGATTTACCATCAAATTTCGAATAACCTGGATCAGCAAGCTCCCTGAGTCAACAGGCTAGCTGTTATAAGAACCTAGAAAAAGATAAGATTTAAGGGATAGAAAGAGGCAAAAATTACGGAGGAGAAGAATTCAATGGAAGAGTTATCTTATCAGCGCAAAGTCACGATTATGATTGCAATTGTGGTAGCAATGTTCTTTTCTTCGATTAATCAAACAATCGTTGGCGTGGCCTTGCCTCGCATTATCGCCAAACTCGGTGGCATGGATTATTACACTTGGATTATCTCGATCTACCTATTAACCTCGACGATCTCTACGATACTGGTCGGAAAACTCTCAGACATCTATGGTCGAAAGCCATTTATTTTATCAGGAATAGTAATTTTCATGATCGGAGCTTTTTTCTCCGGCACCTCTACTGATATTATTCAACTGATTATTTACCGCGGAATTCAAGGGGTAGGGGCTGGAATTATCATGGCTACAGCCTTTACTGCCATCGGAGATTTATTCTCCCCCCGGGAAAGAGGACGATGGTCAGGACTTATGAGTGCTGTTTTCGGAATATCCAGTATCCTTGGACCAGTCTTGGCGGCTATATCGTCGATCATATGGACTGGCACTGGGTATTTTGGTTTTTCCTTCCCCTCGGGTTTCTTGCCTTTTTCATGATACTATTTCTGTTTCCTAAAGTGCAGCGACGAGAAACAGAGTCAATCGATTATCTAGGTTCCTTATTTCTAACCCTGACCATAGTCCCCCTGCTTCTCGCATTCTCCTGGGCAGGAACAAAGTATGCTTGGGGATCGTCTCAAATCTTAGGATTATTTCTATTCACAGTTATATCTTTAGCTCTTTTTATCTATACAGAGACCAAGGTGAAAACTCCAGTCCTTCCTCTATACTTATTTAAGAATAGAGTGGTAGTTCTATCTAATAGTATTGGTTTTCTTATGTTTGCAGGAATGATGGGTGCTCTAATGTATATGCCGTTTTATATACAAGGAGTTATGGGCGTTTCGGCAACCTATGCTGGCTATGTCGCAATGCCGATGTCTTTAAGTATGTTTACAGTGAGTGCCTATGCAGGACGTCGGATGACTAAGACGGGTAAATACAAAAATATGGCTCTCCTCGGAACCGCCATTATGGTCTTGGGCATGCTGCTCATGACTGTCATGAACAGCATCCCAGTGGCTGCGCTCAGTATGTTTATATTCGGTTTTGGTCTCGGACTGGGGATGCCTGTCTTCATGATCGCAGTCCAAAATTCGGTCGATTCAAAGGATCTGGGAGTGGGTACAGCTTCCGTGCAATTATTCCGTAACCTTGGCGGAACGATTGGTATTGCTGTGATGGGAACCATTCTATCCTCAAGCATTGCACGCAAAATGACAGGAGTTGCCGCTATTGGTGATAGTATCAATTCGTCAGCTTTAGATCCAGCGATGGCTGATAAGCTAGCCCAATTCCAAAATCCCCAGATTCTTCTTGACGGCCCAAACTTCTTGAGATTCAAAATATCTTGCCAGCTCCGATACAGTCAGTATTTACACAACTCATTGAAGGGTTACGGGAGGCTTTAGCTGCTTCCTTAGCTAATGTCTTTTTAGCCGGAGCCATCGTCTTGGTTGTGGCGTTCATACTGACCTTCTTCCTTAAGGAAGTGCCGCTTCGCACCTCGGTTAATTACGTAAGGAATGAGAGCGAGAGAGAGCGGAAAGATCATGCTATACCAATGAAATCCCTTAACATCAAAGCAAAGTCAGAGCTTTAATTCTCTGCATTTTCAGAGTGAGATTATAGCCTCAGCTCTAGGAATATTTACGAAAGTAAGAAGAATTAAAAAGAGGTATAATACTAAAAGAAAAGTTGTATGGGGGAAGTGTGATGGATAGATTCATACTCATTCTACTTGGAATCGTGGTACTCTTTTCATTTATAACATACCTACTATCGCGGGTATCAATAGGTGGTAAGCCAGTCAAATATTCACCAGCTTTACTTTGCTTCTTGGCTGGGTTATATTATCTTTACCTAGCGAAGACGGTGCAGGTTGGATTTGCGGATCTAGCTAATGCGATTTTCTCAATGATGTTTTTCACAGGCTTTGTAGCAGGATTAGGGATGGCTTTAATCTTAGATTTTGTAGTGCCTCGATTTAAATCTTAGTATACGCGAAATTGTAGTTAAGACACTTAGCAGGGTCCGTTACCGGGTGGTGACGGACTTTTCTGTATCTCTTGAGATTAATCACAGACATCCTTAAATTGTGCTCATTATGATCAACCCCACAGTATTGACCTACAAATGATAGTTGAGGTAGTTACCTCTTCTAGTATTTGCTTTTTCAGGGCACGATAAATCTTGAGAGATATTGTCAAGGTGAGGCACAGTTAAAGGAGTATATGCTAAATGAAAAATCAAAACAGTAAGCTTTCTATCGGAATAGCTGTCTTGTTTGAGATAATTCTAATACTTACAGCTATCGTTAGTATTGCAACAAGTCAATGGAAGAATGTAGCTTTGACATTACTTGCTATGGCATGTCTCATTCTTCCTTTTCTAATTACTCGTATTGCAAATATAAAAAATCTAGTACTTCCTTCAAGCTTTCAAACCATAATGTTAATATTTATCTTTCTTGCTCAATACTTGGGCGAAATTAAGAAATTCTATTTATACCTTTGGTGGTGGGATTTATTTCTTCACGCAATATTCGGGAGCTTTGCGGTTATCATTGCCTTATATTTAATTAAAGGGACTATCCGAAAGGAACCAGAAACTAGTGAACAGAGGTTTATACTTTTTAATCTAGTATTTGCATTTAGCTTTTCAGTTTCCTTAGGTACTTTATGGGAGATGTTCGAGTTTATAGGGGATTACTTCTTTAAAGCAAATATGGTTAAGGGTGGACTTGAAGACACCTCCAGCGATCTTCTTATAAAGATTTTGGCAGCCTTTATTACTTCGGTAATATGCTATTATCGCAGTTTGAAAAAACATTAAAAAAATACCTATTTACATTGACGTAGCGTAAAGGTGTATAGTTATTTTTGTCAGGAGGTGAAACACATGGAATACACAGTGCAAAAGTTAGCTCAGATGGCAGGGGTCAGCAGCCGAACTCTGAGATATTATGATGAAATAGGAATTCTTAAGCCGGCAAGAATTAACTCGTCAGGGTATCGAATTTATGGGCAAGCTGAGGTTGATCGGTTGCAACAGATTCTTTTTTATCGAGAGCTTGATGTGAGCTTAGAAAGCATTAAAGATATTGTAACCGCGCCATCGTTTAACGGAGTACAGGCACTGAGAGAACACCGTGAGAAGCTTCTTGATAAACGAGAGCAATTGGAGACGTTGATTTCCAATGTAGAAAAGACCATTGTGCTTACCGAAGGGAGAATTAATATGAAGGATAAAGAAAAGTTTGAAGGCTTTAAACAAAAGCTTGTAGATGACAATGAGGCTAAGTACGGCAAAGAGATCCGTGAAAAATATGGGAATGAGACGGTTAATAAGTCGAATCAAAAAGTTAAAGGAATGTCGCAAGAGCAATATGATGAGGTGACGAAGCTTGCTGCAGAGGTTATCGAAACCCTTCATGCTGCGTTTAAAACAGGGGATCCTGCTGGTGAATTAGCCCAAAAAACAGCTGAACTCCATCGCCAGTGGTTGTGTTTTTATTGGGATAGCTACTCGAAAGAAGCACACGCTGGACTAGCTCAGATGTATGTCGACGATCCGAGATTTACGGCATATTATGATGAAAAACAACCAGGTGCCGCAGAATTTTTAAGAGATGCCGTCCACATTTATACGGGATTTAATAAATAGGTTGTAGGTAAGAGGCCGCGAACGCGGCCTCTTTTTACTTTTAGAATAGAGTCTTCCTACTCCTTGACTAAGGTCCGATATAGTTCAATTGTCTGATTTGCTACACATACATTATGCTATGCCTGACAGTGGCACGGAATTCGTATCGTTAAACAAAGGGCAGGTCGTTCATTTTCTAGGCAAAATAGTTGCATAAAGTATGCTGTTAGGATTATGATTCTTTTGTTGATAAATGAGCCATCATCAGAGGAGGCTGGGAGAAAATGAGAACGAGTGGATTTACAATAACAGAAGGAAAGAATGCCGATTTGTCAAAAATAATAAGTCTTTATAATGAACTCAATACTACCCTTGAAAAAGGTGTAAATTATCCCTCGTGGAAAAAGCATGTTTACCCTAATGAGGAAACAGCTATTGAAGGAATTACCACTAATACGCTCTATGTCATTAAGGATAATGACCGTGTTATCGGTTCAATTATCCTTAATCACTGCCAATACGAGGCCTACAAAAAGCTGCAGTGGACTGTAAATGCTGAGAATAATGAGATAATTGTCGTACATACCCTCGCTGTACATCCGGACTATTTCGGGTGTGGGATTGCAATGATGCTTATGAAGTTTGCGGTAGATTTGACATACAAGAAAAGAATGAAAGCTATTCGGCTTGATGTATCGGTGAACAATCACCCTGCTATTAAACTATATGAAAAGTGCGGATTTACTTTAGTAGGTGAAGTAGACCTCGGGCTGAATATTCCAGGGTTGGAGCTCTTTAAATGTTATGAGAAGGCGATACTGCCATTCGAATTTGAGGTGGAGTCTGATTGATTAAAAGATTAGAATCGATGATACCTCGTATGGAAGTATTAAAACAGCGGCAAGGGAAGAATCATTTTAATGGGACGTTATTGTCCTTGATGCAGAAGGCCCATCGACGATTGAGAAGATCGTCAATGGGCCAGTAGATTATGGCTTTCTGGACAGAAAGCAGACCACGGGGATAGGTGTATTGTCTTTGAAATTACATAATTAAGCAGCTTTATTAACATACTTATTATATTAAGGTCAAAGAGGTTCTAGGTAGAAACTGAGTTTTGCCATAGCGTTTATATTCTAAGAGCAGAAAAGGAGGAAGAACTTTGAACCATAAGCAGAATAAAATATCTAAACAAGTCGCTGAAACGAACTCGACTCATGCTCGTAAAGATTCTCCCATCTCCAATACAACAGAGAAAGAACGAGACTCAATAATTCCAACCAAGGATAAAAGTCCAGATGATCTAGAAATTCTCGATTAATGGCTGATTTGAGGTTATTACGAATGATAAAGCCTAATATAATCCGACTATAAGGTACAAGACAAGGCTAGAAGCGTATTATCGCTTCTAGCCTTGTCTTGTACATGTATTATTTAATTAGGATTGGCATTTCCTTTGAACAAATTATGGGTTTATCTTTAGAAGATTTGTAATTAGTTTCCTAAAGAATACAGGTAAGTTATAATAAATACAGTATCAACTGCTCGCTGGGCTTAGAAGACAACTAAAATAAGGTGGTATGAAAAATACAATGAAAATAGTTGCGATTGGAGATTCAATTACTGAAGGGTATCCCTTTAGTAAGCAGGAGTCTTGGGTGGAACATTTAGCTCAAGAACTGAAATGCCATGTGATAAACCAAGGGATTTGCGGGGATTTCACAAGCGGCATGTGTGCGCGTTTCCGCCGGGATGTACTTGAGTATGCTCCGACCCATGTTATTATTCTTGGTGGTGCTAATGATGCTTACGAAAGGATCCCCCTGGAAAGTGTAAGCTCGAATTTTAAGGTAATGGAGAAATATTGTAGGCACAACGGGATGATCCCTATTTTAGGGTTACCTACTCCGTCCTTATTACCAGAAGAAGAACAATTCCTGACTGAATACCGGAATTGGTTGAACAGCTATGCGGTTGAAAAAGGCATTAGTTTAATAGATTTTTATTCTCCATTTCTAAACAGGATAAAGGTCGGTCAGAGTGCGCAACTATTCGTTGATGACGTCCATCCTAGTATCGAGGGTTATGCTTTGATGGGAGAAATAGCGGTCCGAAGGTTGAAAGGCTTATGATTGTTTAGTCCAGGGCGTTTACTCTTTCGAGTCCTTAAATGCTCGCCAAGATGTCGCGTATTCTTCAAAGGTTTTTTGAACAGTTTCACCGATTTGTCGATAAGCTTCGTCATTTAAGTTGGCAAGAGAAGTCCTGATGGACCACTTTGGCCCGCCAAATCCGCTGCCGTTAAGAAGCACAATCGAAGATTCCTCTGCTAAACGAAAAAGGAAATCAGTAGGCTCATAGTTAGCTTCTAAATAGTCACAGAACTCATTGCCGTACTTAATTTTGGCCCACACCAATAAATCGATTTGACTGTAATACGCCGCGTCAAACCGATCTGTGCGCAACTCTAGTCCAAAGCCCTCGTATAATAATTTTTGTCGGTGTTGACAAATCCCCTGAGTTAATTTCTTGTAACGATTCTCCCGATCCAGTAAGGCAAAGAGGGCAAATAGTCCCATTTGAACTTGCTGAGGCGTAGATAGACCCGCTGTATGATTCAGGGCAACCTGGCGACTGTCCGCCACCATTCGGTCGATAAATCGAAGTCGTTCCGGGTATAAAGTTATTATTCCATAACGCTCAGCTAAGGCATCCGCTTTGTCACGTGGCAGATCCCTTACCAATTGGTCAAAGATATTGTCTTGATGAACGGCGATGACTCCCAGTCGCCAACCTGTAGCCCCAAAATACTTGGAGAAGGAGTAAACTCCAAGTGTATTATATGGTAATTCAGCCATTAGAGAACGGAAATTATCAACAAAGGTACCATAGACATCATCCGTAATAATCATTAGGTTTGGATTTTGCTTCTTAACCACCTCTATGATACGGTTTTTTGATTCGTTTCGTATGGCTACTGAGGGTGGATTGCTTGGGTTAACAACATATAAAGCTTTTATACTGGAATTAGCAAGTTTATCGAGCTCGGAATTGGTATATTGCCAAGTGTGAACCCCTCTCTCGTCCATTTCCAGAGCATTAATTCGAAGAATTTCAAAATTATAACGCGTTAAATGGGGAATCTCAAGATAGGGGGTAAAAGTAGGGACCATTAGTGCAATTTTGTCACCCATCGAAAGTAACTTATTGGCAATTAGCGAGTCAAAAATATAACACATGGCGGCGGTCCCGCCTTCAACAGCGAACAGGTCGTATTTGCCGGGTGGAGATTGGTTATTACACATTTCTTGAATAAGATAATCATGCACAACCTGTTCAAGGTGAACCAGCATGCGATCTGGTACCGGGTAGTTATCGCCGAGAATGCCATCCACGAGCTCATGTATCCAGGCATTTGGGTTAAATCCCCAAGTGATTGAGCCATAATCAAGGACGTCTTTGAGAAAATCGACTCCTGGTGCATCGTGATGCTCTTCTAGATATTCTTTCAAACGTTCCGCAAGGCCTTCGGTTTTAGGCATGCCAGCAAGGTCTTTATCTTGCCAAACGTTACGAGTTTCATCTATAGCAAATTGCCCTAAAGTAAAGAACCCTTCTCGGGGTGTTGCTGCTGTCCAGTTCGGATTGCCTCTGCCAGCATTGAGCATTGACCAGATGCTTGTATCTCCATGTTTATTGGCGAGGCTAATTAATTTGTCCTTCAGTTCAAAAGGGCTAAGTTGCTCATAACGACGTACCGTTTCTCTGGGTAGGGTATGGTTGCTTTTAATAATTATCAATCCTTTCAGCCAGGAATTTGGTGTTAAAATATTATGGTCTAGAAACCAAACGTATTCAGTGTCTATAGACTGACAAATCTAAAGATATTTAAAGGTATCAATAGTACTCTGTACTTTACTCGGCTCATTTATACCCGATGAGGGCAATGCTGCGACCCGTTGAAGATTATTTAACTCAAAATGATACACTCTGGAAAGGAAGCAGATTATGGATATGGATGTTGTAACAAAAACCTTGAAATACACGCTTGAGGTATAGGGCGATGTATATTTCGTGCAGTGCAATACAAAAAATCTTAGAGATTCCTGATGAGGGAGAAGCAGTCGTCGCAGGGTATTGGAGCCAGGAACTAGGTTTATGCTCACAGCCCACTATTTTAACATGGAAGGAAGGCAAGGTTAACTCAATTGAGCCATTGAATCTTTTAGAGAGTTATCCTAATAGTATACTGCGTTGGGATTCCTATTTTCTCTTGCCTGGATGGATAGATGCCCATGTGCATTTAGCGTTAGACAGCCTTGATTTTTATCAGTGCTTGGAGAATTGGGCACAGCCTTGCTTGATCGAGGAAAATATGCAAGGATTTTTGAGGCACTATCTAGAAAGGGGAATTGTGGCTATTCGAGATGGCGGCGATTTACCTGGCTTTTCATGGCTCGCCAAAAACAGGGTCAATGAAGGAGTTTGGCCAGGACCTAAGGTCATTTCAGTGCATGAGGCTGTGAACCGAGTAGGAATGTATGGTCGTTTTCTTGGTCGTGGCTTTAAGGATATTTTAGAGTGGCAGGCAAAGGAGAGGGACTTCTTCGACCAAGGCCTAGACCAACTTAAAGTAGTTGTGACTGGACTGATCCGCTTTGATGATTATCAGAAGGTGGGTCCAACTCAGTGGTCGGTTGCGGATTTAAAAGAGTTGGTAAATGCAGCACATAGACTTGGAACACCTGTCATGGCACATGCCAGTGGGGATGAGGGAATTTCGATGGCTATCACAGCTGGGGTCGATTCCATCGAACACGGATATTATATGACGACCAGACAACTTGAGCGGATGAGAGAAAAAGGAATTGCTTGGGTCCCAACGGTTGCACCGATCGGAAATCTCTTAAAATATCCAAATGATCGTTACTCTGCCCATGAAATCAACACTTTGAAAAGGATTCAGGAGGCACAACTTACTAAAATTCAAGAGGCCTATCATTTAAACGTCCGATTAGGTGTTGGCACAGATGCCGGTGCTTATAAAGTACCTCACGCTGAGAGCCTGTATGATGAGATAGACTGGATGATTCAAGCAGGAATCCCGAAGCTCGAAGTCTACCGTATGGCGACTCATGAAAATGCCCGGATTCTCGGCAGTCCTGAATTAGGGAGGTTAGACGTTGGAACCCCCATGAGTCTACTTCAACTTGCGAATGACTTAGGGTAGCGAACCAAGGGGTCAATTTCACTGTTTCATGTGTTTTACCGCTTATTTCTTCTTTTTGAAGCGCGTGTTATGATTGTGGAGTATAAATGCTAAATGCTAAAAGATTAAAGATTAAAGATTAAGAGCAATAGGAGAGAGGGGAATTTATGGAGACTTTTACCGCTGGGCTAGGGTTACAAGAAATACTGATGCTAGGTTTAGGAATCGCTGCTGTGGGCTTTATTCTAAAAAAGTTATTTAAATTGGCGATTACTATAGCGATTATTATTGCCCTTGTTTATTATGGATTACCGATACTTCAGACAATAATGACTATGTAATAGGATTAGTCTGTAGGGCAAGCAACGCTCCGGTTCTAACGTTGTGACCACGTAATAATCTATAACTAGAATGGAAGACTACCAATTATTGAACCAAGTAATTGGAGAGTGTGAAGGAGGGTCTAATTTATATGCATTCTATGATAGTGCCAATGGGGCAACATCAGTTACCTAAGCTTGCTTATGCGTATAATGCTCTTGAGCCTGTGATCAGTTCTAGATTATTACAAATTCACCATGACCTACATCATAAGGCTTATGTGGAAGGTTTGAACAAAGCTGAACTTAAACTGAGCGAGGCAAGGCGAAAACGGGATTTTTCCTTAATCAAACATTGGGAAAGGGAACTCGCTTTTCACGGGTCAGGGCATATTTTACATAGTATTTATTGGACTTCAATGGCTCCCTTGGGAAACAGGTGGGAGACCCCCGGGGCGCAAACGATCAAACATATCATGAGCTATTTTGATAGTCTGGCTATTTTTGGGGAACAGTTTACAGAAGCCGCAATCAATGTTGAAGCATCCGGATGGGCCTTGCTTGTATGGCAACCGGCCTGGGGAAGATTAGAAATTCTAACCATTGAAAAGCATCAGGATTTATTTCAAGCGGGTGGTATTCCCATACTTGTCCTGGATGTCTGGGAGCATGCTTATTACCTAGATTACCAGAACAAACGCAAAGATTACGTAACAGCTTGGTGGCAATTAGTGAACTGGCAAGACGTTGAAAGGCGGCTAATGCTGGCCATGCAGGCCCAGATGCCTTTGAGCTAGGCCCTTAATCAATCATAACAAAGAAGCCCTGGAAGCCAGTAATCTACTGTTGGCTTCTAGGGCTTCTTGAGGTTAGACAAAATGGCGATGATTTTGCATAATCAGATTTACTGCTTCATTCAAGAAGAGTTTAGCGGCCGTACAGGCTTTGTAGGGCTCGGAGAAGGTGGATAACCGGGGCTCAAGAGAGTCAGGATTGCCCATTCATAACGACTTTAACCTCTTTCAAAGTAGATGGTTTGAGCATAGCATTTAGGCAAGGAACTTGTCCGAGGTTAGATTAAATATTCTGGTTAAAGTACTTAAGAAGATTGAAATAAGTTCTATCAAGAAAGGAAAAAGAGAGTTAATAGAGAATCTAGATTAAGGAAGAATTATGTGCGAGGTCCAACTCTCTAGTTTATTACTTTTGAATTAATATCCTACAGGAAGGGGAAATGTATATGTCACAACTAGATAATCCACTGGAAATCTACAAGTTACTCCCAAAATCAAATTGCAAAGAGTGTGAGGTGGCAACCTGCCTGGCGTTTGCTGCTGCGGTGATAAAGGGGCAAAAACGTCTCGCTGAGTGCCCTCATCTGGAAAGCAGGATCATTGAGGAACTTGATGGGAAAATTATTAAACAAATGACTCCAGAAGAGCAACTGAAGCAAGTACTCGAACCGTTGAAAAGAGAGATTGTCACAGTAGATTTCTCTGCATCTGTAGAACGATTGGGGGCTAGGCTTTCTGGAGATGATTTGACCATTAAGTGCCTTGGAAAGGACTTCACGGTCAGTTCGGAGGGAACTATTATAACGGAATGCCATAACAATGTCTGGGTAATGGTTCCCCTACTCAATTATATTATTGATAGTGCAGGAAAAGAGCTTTCCGGAAAATGGGTTTCTTTCAGGGAACTTAGTAATGAGACCGTATGGGATGCCTTTTTTGAACAAAGGTTTGAAAAACCTTTAAAACAACTTACAGATACCCATCCGGATCTTATTGAGGACATGATTTATATTTTTAACGGCAAGCCTGTGGAAACAACTTTCACCTCTGATATTTCCCTTGTATTGCACCCTCTGCCAAAGCTACCAATTCTTATTTGTTATACCAAGCCAGAAGAGGATCTAGAATCCAAACTCAATGTTTTTTTTGATACGACAGCGGAAGATAATCTTAATATTGATTCAATCTATAGACTTTGCGTTGGGCTCTTGGTGATGTTTCAAAAGATCACCTCCAGACATTAAGCTCCGAAGTGAGTAATTATGGCACTTATTTAAACACCATAGATTATCATTTATCACTACCATACTGGGTAAGGGTAAGGGTAAGGGTATGAGGTAAGAAGAATGAACTTTGCACTATAAACCAGAATAGAAAGTATAGAGTATATAGTAGAGTATAAGGAAATGGAGGAAGACCATGAATCTCATTGGGAATCTCATTTGGCTATTATTTGGAGGGATCATTGCCTCGATTATTTGGCTTTTAGCAGGGTTAATCCTGTGTGTAACAATAATTGGCATACCTTTTGGTGTTCAATGTTTTAAGATTTCGAAGTTTGTCTTGTGGCCTTTTGGAAAAGAAATAGAACTCGGACATTTCGGGGCAGGAGGATTAATTTTTAACATTATCTGGCTCGTTGTATTCGGGTGGGAGTTTGCTATTGCTCATCTCGTTATCGGTGCTATTTTTTGTCTAACAATTATAGGTATACCCTTTGGACTTCAGCATTTTAAATTTGCTACACTTGGGCTCATCCCTTTTGGAGCGAAAATACGCTAGATCACCTTAGCAGTGTTTATATATGCAGGAAAAAACAGAAAAATTAAAGTAGGCAATGAACTCGTCACTGGGCAATTTCCCTAACGCAAAATTATTAAGTATAGAGTACACCTTGAATATGACATGCTATAATGAAGAACAATAGAGATGATCCGCAGTAAGGGGGGAAATAGATGATTAAACTCCTAAGTTGGGTACTGGTTTTCTGTATAGCTTTGTACTTTTTTGGAATAATGGGTATGGCTTTTATTTCTCCTTCATTGATTCCAATTATTGTAATTGTAGCTATCGTTCTAGGTGTGATAAGCGCTGGACTGTTGTTAATACTACTAATCAAGGAGAGAATTAAAGATAAGGAGGGCGAAAAAAATGATCTTAATAAATATTGACTATCTACCGGGTTATGAAATAACTGAGTCCTTGGGATTAGTTAAAGGAAGTACCATCAGAGCGAAGCATGTGGGAAAAGACATATTAGCTGCTTTTAGACAAATTGTCGGTGGAGAATTAAAAGAATACAGTAAAATGCTCGACGAATCCCGACAAATATCTACCGGCAAAATGGTATCGGAGGCCGAAAATCTGGGAGCTCATGCCATTATTAATATTCGCTTTGCAACCTCAAATGTAATGCAGGGGGCAGCAGAAATACTTGTTTACGGGACTGCCGTTAAGGTAAAGAAAAATTTGTAGGCTTAAAATTTCAAGAAGATTGATGTCAAGGCGAAATATGAAGTCATCCAATCCAATAAGAGTCTACAGGTACAAATCTGCCTGAGGGATCTTATTTTTGGTATCTAATTTGGTGTAAACCAATTGCTGCAGTGAAGTAAATTAGAACAAACTTAGCTATGGTCTTTTTCACACTAGAAGATATACTAAATACGAGGAGGGATATAATGATGATTCGTGAACTTATTGCTAAAAACCGAACCTATCGTCGATTTTATCAGGACGTAGAGGTAAGCCAGGAGACCTTAAGAGAACTCATTGATCTAGCAAGACTTTCTTCAACGGGTGGGAACCTCCAGTCTCTAAAGTTCGTTTTATCCCAGACACTCGAAACAAATAAGCGGATTTTCAAAACACTAAAATGGGCTGGTTACTATAAAGATTGGGATGGACCAGAAGAAGGAGAGAGGCCAAGTGCCTATGTGGTCGTGCTTCATGATCAGAGTATTAGCAAAGGTTTCTTTTGGGATCATGGGATTGCCGTTCAGAGCATCTTGTTAGGTGCCACAGAAAAAGGGTTAGGAGGATGCCAATTCAATTCCATTGATCGTGTCGCCCTAGCCCAAGAACTACACTTACCTGAGCATTTTGCCATCGCGACGGTGATTGCTTTAGGGAAACCTAAAGAAGTGGTGGTCATAGAGGAAGTGAATGAATCTGGAGACATTAAGTATTGGAGAGATCAGCAAGGAATTCATCATGTGCCGAAGCGTGCTCTGGACGACTTAATTTTTAAGGTAGAAGCATAACATATGCTTAAGCGCCCCGAAAGCTTTTGCCAATGGGGGTGCTTACGCTAAATAATTGACTACATCAACCACATCCGACCATAAGTGTGGTTCTTCGAATAAACGCCAACAGTTAACCCACAGAAGGAGGAAAAATGCTGACATTTTATTGTTTTCCCCAGTGAACGACTTGCCGTAAAGCAGAAGCGGGTCTTCTGCAA
>LADV01000040.1 GCA_000961805.1 Peptococcaceae bacterium BRH_c23
GTTGATGCACTGCAATTTCTGGTTGAAAAGATCAAAAGCGAATGTGTTACCGAAATTGAACAAAAATAGTATCAACACATTCGCCATTTCTGCTTGCCCTGCGTGGAGCAAAAATCTATTCTCTTGAAGAGAATCCAGTTGATGTGAAGCAGTGGGCAAAGCTGGAAAACGTGCGAACATATTATGAATTTTTCAAAAGATATGAAAATGAGTTCTAAGCCAAATCGCTGTGCTTGAGCAGCAGGATCAGATGCTTAAATACCGCGAGATTGAAAAACTGCGTAAACTTTTTGAAAAGCAGGAGAAAGTATCAGAAAATCGCAAGATTTTGTTGAGTAAAATCTTGCGATTAAGGTTATAACAACATATTCTATCAAGAGATTGATATTGAATCAAGAGTACACCTCTGGTAGGTATTGCCCAACGGTGTGGAATGTTCTGATGCCAAGTGCGTGGAAGACTAGGTCTTTTTTTTTGCTTTTTGCCAATATCCTGGAAGGGAATAAACAAATCACGCGGAAATATTAAAGGATAACTCGAATAATAAAGATTAGTGTCTAAAATGAAAGGTAAATTTGACAATATACCAAGGATCAAACACAAAGAGAAATGTGACAAGGCATGTGGAGACGGTGGTAAGGTTGGAACGGGCAAGGGTATTTCGCTAAAAAATTAAAAGGATGATTAAGATTATGATTAGAGAGATAGCTTACAATGATGTAAAAGACAGCCTCAAAACCGGGGATCTGTTTTTATTCCATGGTGTTCAAACGACAAGTAAGCTGATCGAATTGATTGAATGGTCATACTGGTCACACGTTGGTATGGTTGTTTTACCCAAGGACATCGGCATAACGGTTGAAGAACCTCTTTTTTGGGAGTCGACAGCCTCCGGTGACGGCCTGACGGATTACCTGACAGGCAAGCCCAAAGAAAACGGCCCCATGCTCGTATCACTGCAGGATCGTATCCAGGTGGATATAAATCAACATTACGATACGCATTTTCTGGTGAAATATTTAAATCCTTCGTTGAAGCAACGGGAGCTGGAACAGCTTAAGGATTTCATAGACAAAGTTCATGATCGTGGATTTCCAACGGCTGAAAATGCCTTGAAATACTACATAGAAGGCAGGTCTTTTAATAAACCAGCGCCCGATAGGGAAGTGTTTTGCAGTGAATTAACGGCAGAGACCTTCATGGCGATGGGATTCATCTCTACAGAATACGTACCAAACGGGTATTGCCCGGATGACTTTAACAAAGGCGACAATATGCCCTCCCTGCAGCCTTTTCACTTTATTGACGGGGCCAGATTGAATAAGTAGAGGATATTATGAGAAAGAAAATCGCTCCGATATTTGCAATTATTGCGCTAATTATCCTTTTATCAGCTACATTATTTTTAAATAAACCAACTGTCGCGCAACCACCAAAACCAATCAACGGTCTTCTAAATTTAAGCAACTGGTCATTTGAGAACCATGGAATTGTAAGCTTAGAAGGTGCGTGGTCATTCTACTTCAATCGGTTTCTGATTCATGAAGACTTTGAGCAGGGCATTGACGTTATGCCAACACCTATTGAAATACCCAACACCAAAGAGAGCATGGCGCGCTTTAAGCCCTTTGCGGGAAACAAATTCTACGGTACGATGAGGCTCGTTATAAAACTGCCTGAGGGTACGAGGACCTATGGACTACGGACAGATATCATACTGACATCCTTTAAACTCTACATTGACGGCAATCTACACGGTGAAGTGGGAAAAGTCGGAACGAGCCGGGAGAATAGCGTTCCTTACTACAATATACTCGCCACCTACTTTAACCCGGAAAGTCATGAAGTGGAGCTAATTTATCATACATCAGATTTTATAGCGGAAGATTGTACCATCGTGGCGCCTAAAATCGGATTAGCCTCCCAGATTTCCCGAGAAGTACAGTTGGGTTTAGGCAGGGATTTGTTCCTTTTTGGTATGCTGCTCATTATGGGAATCTATCATTTTGGTCTGTATATTATGAGGACAAAGGATCGTGCACCGCTTTATTTCGGGTTTTTTTGCCTCTTGTTTGCACTCCGTATGTTATTGGTAGGAGAACGCTTCTTACCAAGTCATTTGAATCTCAGTTTTTTTGTTTACGGACGAATGGCTTATCTATCTGTGTTTATCGGTTTTGCAGCTTTGTGTGGATTCTTATACTATGCTTTGGATGGCCTATTCGCCAAATGGTTTGTCAAGATCAGCATCGCTCTGGGATCATTGTTTGGTTTTCTCATCCTATTGATTCCCTATAGTTCAGCGGACAGGCTATTGATGATTTATGCTGTCTTTGCATTTATATTATTGGGCTATGCAATGATTCGCTTGGTGATTGGCGTATGGAAAGGAGTTCCTTTTGCAAATATCGTATTGCTGGGTTTCGCTTTTTTAGGGATAACATTGATCAATGATTTTATTTATCAAATCACACTTGCCAATACACCTTCACTCATTCCGTTCGGTGTTTCAGTCTTTACCTTTACCCAGGCCTATACCTTGTCTGCCAGATTTTCCAATGCTTTTACAAGAGCTGAGCAGCTCTCTGTAGAGAATAAAGCTATTTTGTCAGAGCTTAAGCTTATGAACAGTAATCTTGAATCCCTGGTTAAGGAACGGACTTCCGATTTACAGAAGGCTCTGGAGGAAATGGAAGTCATGTCTAAAACGGATTATCTGACAAAATTGCCCAACAGACGGTTGGTGTTTGCCAAAATTAAGGAACTTATTGAGCAGAAAAAGGGCTTTTACATTGGCTTAGCTGATATTGATCATTTTAAAGAGATTAATGATCAGTTCGGGCATGTTAAAGGTGACGAAATCCTTGTGCTTTTATCAGAAATATTAAGGGCAGCTATTGGCGGCTGTGGTTTTGTTGGCCGGTGGGGCGGCGAGGAATTCTTAATAGTACTGGAGACGGAGCAATTGGATACGATTCATGGCAAGGCCAATGAGATACGCAGGGCAGTAGCGGAATACTGTCACGCAGACATCGGCAAGAGCGTTACGATTACCCTTGGATTATGTCAATACCGGGAAAACACCTCCTTGGACATACTAATAGCCAGCGCAGATGAGGCTCTTTATCGGGGCAAATTAGCTGGAAGAAACCAGTGTATGATTTCCGCGTAAGGCTATTATCACAATATCAAATGGTTGGAATATAGACATCGCCAAGGGGCCACCAGGTTCAAGCGGAGATAACATTGATCAGATGAGTCTTTTTGATGTAGTGACGTCTACGCGCCCTAATTGTCTTTACGGTATTTATTAAGAATAAATTCTTTGAATTCTTCAAGGGATTTTCTCGCTTCCTCTGGCAGATCCTCCATTGGGTCGTCTGAACGGTGGGCGGCTGAAGTACTGTAACCTTGTTGGCTTTCAAGTAAATAAGGTCTTGGGTCAGTGATTCGTCCGAGAAGAAAGTCAACAGAACAACTCAGACTTTCTGCCAAAACTTTCAAAGTAGAGGGGTCGGGATATTTTTCGCCTGTTTCAAATTGTGATACGTCGGTTGGAGATATGTTAAGATTTTCGGCTAATTGTTTTAGTGAGATACCATTTAGTTCACGAATCATCTTTAGCCTGCTTGGAAAATTACATTCTTCAATTACAGAATGTTCTGTCCGTCCTAATAAGAAATCAGTAGAGACTTTAAAATAATCCGCAATTCTTTGTAGAGTATCATAATCAGGTTTACGCCTATCTACTTCATACTGTGCATACGTACTTCGGGACATACAAAGTATTTTTGCTAGTTCCTCTTGTGTGAGTTCGAGCTTGTTTCTTAGATATAGTAGCCTTTTCCCTAACATTACAAACATACCTCCTCTCCTATCTAGTATAGTCGCAATAAGCGACATTTAAAATAAGTGTTGCGAATCTCAACAAAATCATTGACAGTCGCGAATTGCGACTGTATTATTAAGATAAATTAAGTCGCGTTACGCAACGAGATAAAGGGGGGGAATTGTGGCTGAATTTGGCAAGACGAGGCTGTGGCTAATAAAATATCGGGGGGATTTAACACAGCAACAAGTTGCAAATAAAGCAGGAATAAGTAGATCATATTATGCAGAAATAGAGTCAGGCAACAAAAATCCTGGTGTTAAAACCGCTAAAAGACTTAGCAGCGTTTTAATGTTTGATTGGACTATTTTTTATAAATCATGAGAATTATGTTTCAAAGTGAAGGTTCTCATCAATCATAAGACATAATATAGAGTCCTCGGTATTGCCGGGGACTTGATTTTTGGGCGCACTAATCCCCAAAATAAAAATTAACGGAGGATAGTATGTCTGAGATCAACGAATTAATAAAGCGAATTGAAGAATTACGCCTGAACGTGATTAAGACAAAAGAGGGAAGAGCTTATACGGATCCGGTAGTTGTAGCTGCAAGTCAAGAGTTGGATGATGTTTTAGACAGGTATCAAGAGATGCTAATGAGAAAAGCGGAGAAGGGTTAGGATAGGATTGCGGTTATCTTTCGTGCTACAAACCCGCGTGGCATTCGGAGAATAAAAAAGATGAGAGGCAAAGAACGGCCTCTCATCATGTCGTACATGATACTGTTTGCAAATACGATCGTTGTATTATCTCAAGGCTAAGACGTTTAATACAGGACGTCTTTTGTCATAATTACATGTTAACTGCCTTAGTGTAGGGTGAGTTCATGGATGCCCTGCAAATAATATGGTTGACTACTTTGACAACGGTGGCTGGTGAACAGGTTAGTTTGACAACTCGAAATTCTCTAGAAGTTTCACCGTATAATACTTTTAGAATATCTAGGACCCTTCCTTTAGTGGCTAAGAACTTAGTCTCATTGCTAGCACCACGTAGTTCTGGTACCCAAAGTTGCTCAAGTTCATGGGATAACTGTAATAGTTCTGTACGAAAACGCAAATACATAAGAACCTCCTTAGATTTTGTATAATTCATTTTATTGAAAAAGTTTGATCCAAATTATCCACTTGTAAAGTGTTTGTAAAAAAATAATACACACTTTGCTATTATATGTAGGAAGCTTTTTTATGTGTTAGAAAAAAAGCCATCAATCAGTAAAACGGAAAGCATTACCATATTCCTTCTTTTGCACAATTAGCATGATATAATGGGACAGGGGGAAATGTCAATGCAAATTCTCAAATATTTGAGTGATAATAATTGGTAGCAAATTTCTTTTAGCATCTGCTGACATGAGTAGAGTCCTTCAAGTTCAACGTTTGAGCTGAAGGGCTCTTTTTAATATGAAAATCCCTAGATGACTAGAAGTTCAGTCGGCATAAATGAAACGTGAAAACGTGAAAACCCAAGCGTTTTAACAACACTAATAGTTTATGTATACACTTTCTTGTTAAAAAAGGTACTTGACCCTATAGTAACTATAGGGTATAAAATACGAAATATATACAACAGGGTGTAAACAAACCCGTTGCCGATATAAAGAAATCAACATTGACAAATAGAAAGGCAATGAAGACAACGATGGAAAAAAGAATCCTAATTAAAAATGCACGGGCAATTGTGACGTGTGACGCTGCAGATCAAGTGTTTTATGATACCGATATGCTTATCGAAGGACCACAGATTATCCAGATGGGTAAGAATTTATCGTCGCAGGACGCTGAAGTGATCGATGGGCGTGACAAATTCGTTTATCCCGGCCTGATCAACACGCATCACCACTTTTTTCAAACCTTTGTTCGCAACCTGATGACCATAGATTATCCCAATATGCTGGTGGTCGAGTGGCTGGACAAGATTTACCGTATTTTTCAAAAAGTTGATTCTGAGGTTATTTATTATTCTTCATTGGCTGCCATGGGAGACTTACTCAAGCACGGATGTACCTGCGCTTTCGACCACCAGTATTGCTATACGAGTGCATCGGGCAAGTTGTTGGTCGACCGGCAGATGGAAGCGGCTGCCCAACTGGGTATTAGGTATCATGCAGGTAGAGGGACTAATACACTCCCCCGCAGCAAAGGGAGCACGATCCCTGACGAAATGCTGGAAACAACCGATGAATTCATTTCCGATTGTGAGCGTCTGATTGATTTGTATCATGATCCAGCACCCTTTTCCATGCACCAAATCGTGGTGGCACCCTGTCAACCGATTAACAGCTACATAGAAACCTTCCAAGAATCCGTCGCTCTGGCCAAGGGCAAAAGGTGTACGCCTGCATACCCATCTTGGCGAGGGAGAAAACATCATTATGCAGGAGCGCTGGAAGAAGCGAACGCTTGAATGGTGCGAGGGAATCGGCTTTGTCGGCTCGGATGTCTGGATTGCCCATGGATGGGAGCTACAACCCTATGAATTCAAGGTGATGGGACAAACAGGCACTGGGGTTTCCCATTGTCCGGCGCCTGCGGTCTTGGGCGGTTTCCCGATTCTTAATATGAAAGCCCTCCAGAAGGATAACGTGATTGTTAGTCTCGGATGCGACGGTTCCGCAACCAATGACAGTTCCAGTCTGCTTGATTCCCTCAGGATGGCTTATCTTATGCAAGCTTACCATAGCAAAGAGCGAGGGGGTTGCGTTTCACCTTACGAGTTACTGAAAATAGCAACGGTTAATGGTGCAAAAACGTTAGGACGAGACAAACTGGGATCGTTGGAGGTTGGAAAAGCCGCTGACTTGTTCATGATTAACACTGGGGTGTTGGAATTGACGGGTACCCTCCATGACCCTAAAAACATTCTGGCGCGAGTTGGCGTAACTGGCCCGGTCTGGCTGACGATGGTCAACGGTAAGGTTGTGTTCCGGCACGGCCAGCTGTTGGGTGTCGACGAACAGGCACTGGCCGAACAAGGGGAGCAGGTTTGTACGCGGGTGCTTCGCAATGAATGTGAGGCATTCCGCTAAAAATAAAACGATACAAATAACCAAGAGGAGGAATTATGATGAAACTTATTAAAGGGATCGCAATTCTTATGTGTATGTTAGTGTTGTTAACCGGTTGCGCCAGTGGCGGCGCACAACAGACCACGTCAAAAGAGGAAAAGATGAAAGTGGCTCTGCTCTTATCCGGTCCTGCCAATGATCAGGGTTGGAATGCGACAGCTTTGGAGGGACTTAAGGCCGCTGAATCGAAATTCGGGTTAGAGACCACCTATTCAGAAAATGTAGGTGTCGCCGACACCGAATCAGCGTACAACGATTATGCTGCACGGGGATATAATTTAATTATCGGGCACGGTTTCCAGTTTGGAGATCCAGCAGTCCGTGTGGCCCAAAAATTTCCTAAGCTCAACTTCATGGCAACTGAGTCCAATTCACAGGCTTCGAATATGGCTTCCTATGTAATGAGCTGCGAGCAGGGCGGATATTTGATGGGTATCCTGTCTGGTTCGATGTCCAAAACCGGTAAAATCGGGGTAATTGGCGGTATAGAGCAACCCTCTATTGTCAAGGAGCTTGAGGCCTTTAAGTTAGGTGCAAAAAAAGTAAACCCCGACATCATTGTTTATGATATTTACGTCAATTCATTTACCGACGTTTCTGCCGGTAAAGATGCGGCGCTGTCCATGATCGGCAAGGGTGCAGATGTTCTCTACCATGTTGCAAACCAGGCGGGTACCGGCGCAATTAAGGCGGCAGAGGAAAAAGGTATCCTGGCTTGCGGCAATTCATACGACCAGAGTTCAATCGCGCCTAATACGGTTATGTGTTCGACGGTGTACAATATGCCAACAGTTATACTAACCGCTGTCGATGCGGTTAAAAATGGTTCGTTTAAAGGCGGAATTTCTCACTTGGGTATGAAAGAGAACGTCGTCGATATTTCCCCGTACCATTCTTTCGAGAGTAAGATTCCCGAGGCTACCAAGAAACTGATAGAAGATACCAAGAAACAGATTATTGATGGGACTTTTACCGTCCCAGTCATCGAGAAATCCACAAAATAGACATAAACATTTAGAAGATGTCTCGATGGATCATGTTGCGAACTGTCCAGAGACATCTTTTTCTTTTTAGGGAGGTTGAATCTATGGCTTTGCTTTCCATGAAGAACATCAACAAATCGTTTTTTGGGAAAATGGCCAATAACCAGGTATGTTTCGATCTGGAGCCCGGAGAGATCCATGCGCTCTTAGGAGAAAACGGTGCCGGGAAAACTACATTGATGAACATTTTGTACGGCATCTATGCAAGGGATTCCGGGGATATTTTCTGGAAAGGGCAAGAGGTTGCCTTTACATCACCCAGAGACGCTATTGCTTTCCATATCGGCATGGTGCATCAGCATTTTATGCTGGTACCCACCCTAACCGTGTCGCAGAACATAACCCTCGGGCTTAGAGAAAAAGGATATCCTTTTCCTAACCGTAAGGCACTTAAGGCAACGATTACGGACGTTTCGAAAAAATACGGGTTGCAGATCGATGTGGGTGCTTACCTCTCCACCTTGTCCGTAGGCGAACAGCAAAGAGTTGAGATTATTAAACTTCTCTATCGAGATGCAGAGCTGCTTATTCTGGATGAGCCTACTGCAGTGCTTACTCCCCAGTGGAAGAATACGCCATCAAAACCCCAGGTTTGAACACTCCCCTGCGCTACCTGTCTGGCGGAAACCAGCAAAAGCTAATCCTGGCACGAGAAATGGCGGGTGACCCGAAAGCTATCGTGGCACATCAACCGACACGCGGGCTTGATATTGGTGCCACAGAGTTCGTCCAACAGCAGCTTCTCCAGCATCGAGGAAAAGGGTGCAGTATTCTCCTCATCTCAGCGGACTTAGAGGAAGTCCTCTTACTGAGTGATAGGATCGCCGTGATTTATAAAGGGCGTTTCATGGGAATTTTCCCTAACACTAAAGAACTGAATCTCTCCCAGGTCGGTCTTATGATGGCTGGGAAAACGTCTGAAGCAAGGAAGGAATCACTATGAAACAGTTTGGAAAATCTCTGTCTTTTCTTGGTATTGCCGTTCTGACGTTATCCATTACGATTGTACTGATCCTTATGGTTGGCAGCAACGTAGACCAGGCATTCTCCAGCTTTTTATCCGGAATTTTCGGCTCCTTCTATTCAGTTTCCGAGGTTTTGGTGAAAGCAACTCCGTTAATCCTAACTGGATTGGGCGTGGCAGTAGGGTCCCGAAGCGGGTTTATCAACATTGGTGCCGAAGGGCAGCTTTACATGGGTGCCATTGCCGTTACCTGCATTGCTTTCTGGCTTCACGATCTACCGGCAATGGTTATGATTCCGCTGGTGATCTTGGGAGGGTTCGTTTTTGGAGGGGTTTGGTCCGCTGTTCCGGGGTTTTTAAAGGTACGGTTCGGGATCTCGGAGGTGATTACCACGCTCATGTTTAATTATATTGCTATAAGTATTGTAGGTATTTTGGTGCGTACTTCCCTCAAGGATCCCTCCAATTCTTTACCTATGTCGGCATTTCTGCCGGACGGAGCGACACTCCCGACCCTTATGAGCTCTACACGGTTGCACGCAGGTCTCTTGGTCGCTCTAATCAGTGTAGTCCTTGTCTGGCTTTTGGTATGGAAGACTCCTACGGGCTATCAAATGCGGGCTGTTGGTCTAAATCCCAGGGCCTGTAAGTGCTCCGGTATTTCCGTGTATAAAAACATTATTCTCTCCTCTTTGATAAGCGGCGGCCTTGCCGGAATTGCAGGTGTGTGTGAGGTGTCCGGACTGCATCACAAGCTGCTTGAAGGTATCTCCCCAGGCTATGGATATATCGCCATTATCGTCGCGCTGTTGGGGAAAAACCACCCCGTAGGTGTAGTCATCTCTGCTCTGGGCATCGCGGCGCTTCAGATTGGTTCATTGGGAATGCAGCGTATGGCTGATGTACCCACCTCTATTTCATCCATTATCTTGGGGGTTGTCGTCTTATTAATTCTGGCCCGTAAAAGTATATTTCGCCGACTCTTAACGGACGAATAGGAGGATCGAACAATGGATTCTGGTTTTATTACCCTTGTTACAATGTATTTGATCGCCTCTGTTAGGATGGCAACCCCTCTTATCTTAGCGGGACTGGGAGAGGCTGTTTCCGAGAAGGCCGGGATCCTTAATATCGGTGTTGAGGCTATCATGCTTTCCGGAGCTTTTTTCAGCTTTATCGTCTCGTTTTTTACTGGAAACCTATACTTGGGTCTCTTAGCGGGTATCGGGGGCGGCATTTTTGTCAGTATGATCCATGCCGTATTAAGCATCCATTGTAAAGCTAACCAGACCATTGCGGGTTTGGCGCTCAACTTTATGGTGATGGGACTGACAAGCTTCCTGTTTTTGATCGTCTTCGGGCAGACTACTACCCTCCCATCATGCAGTGTATTCAGTGCGGTGAAAATTCCTTTGCTGTCGCATATTCCGATCATTGGCCCGGCCTTGTTCAATCAGAATGTGTTTGTCTATATCGCTCTGATCTGCATTGTACTGACCGCGATTTTCTTTTATAAGACGGAGTGGGGGGTTAATCTGCATGCCGTTGGGAAACATCCGCAGGCGGCGAACTCTGCCGGCCTTAATGTCTTCGCAATCCGCTACTTCGCTTGTTTTGTCAACGGTATACTGGGCGGGTTGGGGGGAGCAAGTATAACGCTGGGACAGCTCGGTTTCTTCATGGAGAATGTTACCTCCGGAAGAGGCTATATTGCTTTGGTGGCTGTCATCCTGGGACGGCGTAATCCCGTCGGGATTTTTGCGGCAGCTATGGTGATCGGCTTTTCTCAAGCACTGCAGTACAACCTTCAAACCTTGGGCTTCGCGATTCCCACGCAGGTATTCAGCATGTTCCCCTATGTCGTTGCCGTCATCGTACTCTTCTTATCGATTGGCAAAAGTATTGACCCTTCTGCACTGGGTGTCCCCTTCGAACGCAACAAACGGTAATAAGATCTTGGATGAGTTTCGCCACCTGACAATAATTCATAAAAATATACCTGGCAAAGCAAAAGATACTGGTAGAAAGATGCCTTTGTTTTACATTATTTCAACGTGGCATCCGGAGAACTAAAAAGATGAGAGGCAATGAACTACCTCTCATTTGTTGTATATTATCCATGATACTGTTTGCAAATACGATCCTTGTATTATTTTTAAGTCAACAACTACATGTTAACTACCTTAGTGCGACGGTAAGTGATGTTAGGGAACTCTTCGGAGCTTTGAATTGACTAAGCCTTTTCTCATGAAGAAAGATGTGCTATTATCCAAGAAAGTAGAGAAAAAACGATTCTGTCTTCCCCGACAACTTCCAGCATAGTTGAAACCCCTATGGGCTAGATTGGCATTATTCTACTTTAGAAGTCTAATGAGAATATCTATATATCAAAAGGATGGTGTTGTATTTATGGGGGAATATGAGAATAATCTAGACTCACACATCCTTGAGGATAATCTAGTTGAATTACCACTTAGAATTATTGAAATATTAGAAGATATTTGTATACATGTTGTGGATATAAGAGGCTGCACTACTTATTACTCAAAGGGGTGTGAAAAAATAGAGCAATATAAGAGGGAAGATATATTAGGTAAGAATATATGTGAAACTTATAGGATAGATGAAAATACAGAACTAAATGCTGATAACAGTGTTATACTCGGAGTACTACAAACAGGAAAGCCAGTTATAAATAGAGTAATGAAATTTATTACCCTAAAAGGCAAACTTGTAAATGTTGTTACGAGTGCCTACCCAATATTTTCAAACAATAAATTATTGGGTGCTATTGCCGTTTTTAAAGATTTATCTCAAATAATTGAAATGTCATCTGCTATAACACAATTACAGAATGATCTACTCTTGCTGAGGAAGATACAATCTAAAAATGGAACACAATTTCATTTTAGCGATATCATTGGATCGAGCGCTGTTATTAAATCTACCATTGCCTTGGCTAAAAAGATTTCAGTTTGTTCTTCTTCAATACTTATTGTTGGTGCAACCGGAACTGGTAAAGAATTATTTGCCCAAAGCATACACAACTATGGTCCTGTATCTAATGGGCCCTTTGTGGCTATTAACTGTAGTTCTATTCCTGAGACACTGCTTGAAAGCATACTCTTTGGAATAACTAAAGGTGCTTTTACCGGCGCTAATGATACCATCGGTCTTTTTGAACAAGCTAATAATGGGACGTTATTTTTGGATGAACTGAATTCTACTAGTTTAGCATTCCAAGCATCGCTTCTTAGAGTATTGGAAACAAATAAGATCCGTAAAGTTGGGGGTAATAAAGAGATCGCAGTAAATGGACGAATAATAAGTGCAACGAATATTAATCCTATTGAAGCAATTAAAAAAAACCAATTGAGGTTAGATCTTTACTATAGACTTTCAGCTGTAACATTAGAAATCCCTACTTTGGGCATGCGACTTGATGATATAGATGAGTTGGTAAATAGTTTTATTAAAACGAACAATAAAATTATGAGGAAAAACATCCATGGAATTTCGGATGAAGTCGCCATTATCTTAAAAAAATTTAACTGGCCTGGAAATGTACGCCAGCTAAAACATTGTATTGATTATGCAATGAATATGACTGAAATAAATGATATCTTAATAACTCCCAAACACCTGCCAAAATACATAGTAAATAATTCGAATACTAAAGAAAATCATAGAATTATCAAAGATAATAATTTGAAAGAAACATTAAAAGATATTGAGCGAGAAATAATTATTGAAGAAATTAAAAATAATAATGGTAATTTTAGTAGAGCAGCTAAAAACTTAAGTATTTCAAGACAAAACCTTCAGTATCGCTTAAAAGTTTTAAATATTTTGGACCGTGAGTTACAGTGATCTGATGCTTGACAGTCTAGGTGTCTGGTGAAGCATCATAAAACAACTCAAAAAGTTTAATTAAGAATGGAGGCAACAAAAAAGTTGTTTCTCATTCTTTTTTTTGCACAATTTTGGCTGCCTTTAGATCGGAGTGACAGTGTAGGAGCAGTTAGAAGAACCGGTAATTTAGCAAACGTAAAGAATTTTTGCATGCAAGAATTCTTTACGTTTGCTAAATATTTGATTTTTTCGAATATTTGAAACCATTTTTATAGAATTGTAAAAAAATTTATACATGCTTATTAAAATATTTTAAATTTTTTTAATTATTTTACTTTGTGAGCTTTTCTTTTTTCACTTCATGGGGAAATAATTTAAATTGAAGTGGCTCTGTTTACAGCCTTTATAGACTTACTCAATAAAGAAGAATATAGATTAATTAAAAAATTTCGAAGAATGGCACGAAGTTTGCAAATATATAAAGTTGTAATAAATAAAGGAGGTTTTCAAGTTGGCTCGTAAAAAAGGTATTCTTGATTTTATGAAAATGAAGAAAGATGGGGAACAAGCCGCATGGGTAACTGCTTATGACTATCCTACGGCTTCCTTTGCGGAGCAGGCGGGTATGGATTTAATACTTGTGGGAGATTCCTTAGGTATGGTTGTTCTCGGTTATGAGAGCACGATTCCAGTAACTATGGCGGATTGTATTTCGCACTGTCAGGCTGTTCGCAGGGGGGCACCGAATACTTGGATCGTTGGGGATATGCCATTTTTATCCTACCAAGTATCGGATCAAGATGCTGTAGAAAATGCCGGTCGCTTTCATAAAGAGGCAAGTGTTGATTGCATTAAGCTCGAAGGTGGAAGGCGGGTTTGTAGCAAAATTAAGGCGATTACTGATGCCGGTATGTTGGTCATGGGCCACATTGGCTTGACTCCTCAAAGTTCAGGACAATTAGGTGGATTTAAAGCCCAGGGTAGAGACGTTAATAGTGCAAGGGATCTCATTATCGATGCAATCGCAATTCAAGAAGCAGGAGCATATGCCCTTTTGTTAGAAGCAGTTCCACCAGAACTTACTGGATTTATTGCACAGAAACTAAAGATTCCTGTTTATTCGATCGGTGCAGGACAACCATGTGATGGTCAGCT
>LADV01000051.1 GCA_000961805.1 Peptococcaceae bacterium BRH_c23
TTAAAGTCCTCCAGGATACTCTCGCCATCTGCTCTGTCCGGGGTAGCCGTAAGCCCCAGAGTAAATTCAGGTCTGAAATAACTCAAAACCTTCCTATAAGTATCTGCCGTTCCATGATGGCATTCATCGACGATGATATAGCTAAAGTCATCCGGTTTAAACCGTTCTAGATTTCTGGCAACACTCTGAATACTGCTGCAAACAATATAAGCGTCTTTCGCTTTTTCTTCAGCAACATAGAGGCCTGTCTCCGCCTGATCCCAAAGTTCTTCAAACGTGCCTTTAGCCTGGGTGATTAGTTCTTTGGTATGGGCTAAAAACAGAGTTTTTTTCCCGACTCGTTTGGCATCGCTGACTGCGGTCACAGTTTTCCCAGTGACCGTAGCATGATAAAGCAGAGCGATACTCTCTCCTTGATCACGCATGGTCTGCAGGCTGTCTAAAGCAGCTTGTTGATGCTCGCGTAGTTCAATGACCTTGCCCTTTTGCTTAGGCAGATAATCCTCCAACATTCTAAAGGAGGGTATTTCCCCGACAAAAATCCGCAGCTCGTCCTTGACCTTCTCAGGTTGGTGCTTCAGTTGGTTGTATACCCAGCGGTAAATCTTCCAGTTATGATAGATCAGGCTGTTTTGCTTGGTAAGGTCATCATAATATTTATTAGAAGAAACCTTATGGGGGTTATGATAGGTTTCACCGTCGATCTCTATGGCTATTTTTAAATCTTCACTTTCCAGAGCAAAATCAATGGAGCGTCTATTGCCATAAATATCTGTGACCGGATACTGAAGAAATAGATATTGGGCTTGATCCGGACCAAAGGTATCACAGAACAGCTCGACAAAGAGATCTTCGGCGATACTGCCCAGGCTGATCTTCTGCTTGATCTTTTCTGTCAATTTGATTCAACCCCTCAATCGTCGATAACTTCTTTAAGCAGTAACTTATCCTGGAAAGCGCCTCTCTCCTCAACCTTTTGCTTTCTGATAACTTCGAAGTCCTGCAGAGATACGTCTTTATGTTCCAAGATCGCATAAACAACTTCAACCAAGTCTGCCAGTTCTTCAACACTCTGGCTGTCTAGATATTCCTGAAGTTCTTCACCTAATTTTGCGTTTAATAATTCTAGGTATTCCTTACCGGAGACCTCTTCTAAGATGGCCTGTTTTCCACTTTGTTCGATGATTTGGGGTATTTTATCACGAATAAGTTTATTGTAGACCTTTACACTCATGATTTTCACACGATCCTTTATAGAAAAATGGAGCATATTATCGAGTATATGCATAAATTCTGCATTATTCTGTTAAGTCCTGCCAATAACTGTTCCTTTTTGCATTATTTATGAAGTATTTTGGCATAGGTTTTGTATATTGCTTGAATCATATCACTTATCGCGGACATTTATTTGCAGTCAAAAATCGCATCCTTTAGTTGAAAAGCAAAGCACTCCAAGCCCAGGCAAATATGGGCATGAAGTGCATTTATATCATACTCCTTATTAAAAGTTCAACATGGGATCACGAAGGAACAACTACCTCAATCGCTTTTTCACCATTTCTTCCACTCTTGTTTTTCTTCCGGAGTGCGATCAACTCCCCTTAGAGACCATCGGTAAACCTACATCTTTGCAGCATATCCCTCTTTTTCCGCATTTCCAAGCAAATACAAAAAGGCTGAAGCAGGTATCCGTACAACGGGTATCCTAGTATTATGAGAGGTAACGCCATAATCCTCTGCCCTTTTTGTGATGATCAAAGCACCTTGTGCCTTCACACGTTCATCATTCGCAAGCTCGATAATTGCATCTGTTTCTTTGACATGTGTATCTTCGCGATATTTCACTTCACACAAAATCCGGCCGGCAGGAAGTTCAACGACCACATCAACTTCTTTTTCGTTATCTTTCAGCCTTCGATAATAACCAACCTGCGCATTTGTTGTATAGTAGAATGCTGCAATATGCTTATACACGCTTGTTTCCACCATAATTCCCATTTCTTTAGGATCAGTTATAACATCCTCCAGCATCAAAACGGCATTGCGTATGGCGGCATCGGCCACATAGATTTTCGAACGACCTTTTAGAATTCCTTTTCCATCAACCCCAATCGGGTCGCTGATATAAATCAAGTTCGCCTCTTTCAAAAACTGAATATAGTTTGTAAGAGTAGCTTTGTTCATATCATCGAGTTCTTTAGACATTGTTGTAATGTTTATAATGTTGGAGGATTTCATACAAAGGTATAAAAACACCTTTTCAAGTTGCAGAGGATTTCTGACATTAAATAATGTCAGGACATCTCTTTTAATGACTTTATCAACTACATCTTCACGCAGCATTCTTTGGGAAAATATGTCATCGTTCGACAGGGCTAGCTCAGGAAATCCCCCCACCGTTAGATAACGATTGAAATGCTGTTGAAGTGGCGAAAGCTTGGTCATCAGCTCACTGAAATCACCTTTATCGATTTTATATAGCTGTGTTGGCCGAATACCCTGCCCGAGCTGCGGCCTTACAGATATTTGCAGCAAATCGCAATATTCATAGAATGATAAGGTTGGTATTTTCAGTACACTCCAACGTCCTACGCCGCTGTCTGCTGAACCTTTTTCAAGCGCTGGGCTTGCAGAGCCAGTGGCGACCAGACGTAAATGGGGATGTGTATCATACAGTGTTTTGATCCATACCTCCCAGTCTTCAGCATATTGTACCTCATCAAAGAAGAAATAGAGTTCTTCTTCGGTAGGGTAGGCATTTTTATAGGCTCTTAAAACGCCGTCAAAACCACCGAGCTTTAAGATAGGGTTATCAAAAGACAAATATACAATGTTTCTTGCTGGAACTCCTTTTTGTAGAAGGCTCTGTATGAGCTGGTACATGATTGTGGTTTTTCCCACTCGTCTTGCACCCGATAGTATTACAAATCTGCGCAGATCCTTGTGCAAAAGCAGCTTCTCCGCTTCATAGTAGGCAAACCTATGGTGGGGAGGTGCTGTTTTTTCAGAAATAGGCACTCCCTTCCACCATGGATTATATTGAATTAACAAATTTAAGAGTTTCTCATCCGTAAACATGATCACAGCACATCACCTCATCCGAATTAAATATCATACCAAGCATTTTGTCAATAACTATTAACACTATACTATCCATTATGTCAGGTTTTATGTCAAGAAGGCTTATCTTTCCTCTTGCTCAAAACTGCCTTTAGCTTTTCCACAAGTGGAATATCTGCCAAGGCAAAGTCATATAAATCCAACTCATGGCAATTAACCCAAGCTATGTTGATTATGTCTTAATGGGTCAGATACCTAATGCTTTGGTAATGTTATTTCGAATACGGCTCCTGTTTGACCGTTATCTGCCCGGATGCTCCCGCCCATAAACTCTACAGCAGATTTAGCAATGGCTAACCCGAGACCGAAATTTCCTCCTTTACCCTTATAAAACCTTTCGAAAATATGGGATAAATCCGCTTCCGGTATGCCGTCACCATCATCCGCTATTCGAATGACTGCGGAATTTCCAGCTTCTAGTAAAGTTATGCTCACCGAAGATTTGGCGTAACGCAGGCAATTCGATACGATGTTGATTACTGCCTGTGATAAAAGCGTATCCTCCGCCAGTACGTATACAGGCTTATTCGGCAGGACAAGTGCTAGTTCACGTTGATGTTTTGCTGCAAGGCCGTCGAGACGCTGGACATATTCCTTGAGGATATTCCCCAAGTCAACTTGGGGGAGTTCCTTGCTGTACGTCTGGCTTTCAATACGTGACAGTGTCAGCAGCTCTTCTACTAATGAACCCAGCCGTTTGCTTTCGCTGTGAATGATTTGGGAGGCATGTTTTACATCGGGAAGCACCCCGTTAATAACACCTTCTGCATATCCCTGGATAGACATAAGAGGAGTTTTCAGTTCATGAGAAGCATTCTGCAGGAATGCTTTTTGCGATTTATCATAGGCTTCAAGCTTAGCGGACATCTCACCAATACTTTGTTTAAGCATCTGCAGTTCAAGAATATCATTATTACTGGTCTGAAGCGGAGCGGAGAAGTCACCCGAACCGATGTCTCTGGTTAGTCTGCACAGCTCGCCGACGGGGCGTGTAATCCGGATTGATAAACGATGGGCCAGCCACACGGCCAGTAAGGCTCCGAACAGCATAATGCTTATTAAAATAAGATTGATAAAACGGACTAAGGCGATCTCCTTATCCGCATGGGATACAAAAATAACAGCCGGACTCCCGGCATTTGTGACCGGGTATGACAGGACAAAGTATTTATCTTTCCCGATGCGGATGGTATATACTTGGTGATCCTTCATTGAAGGAAGCTTCCCACTGAGTCGTTTTATTAACTGATTGTTGATAAAACTACCGGAACTGTTTGTATCCCTGAGCGGAGAAAAAAGTTCCTGATCCCGACTGTAGAAAAGCATCTCAGTGTTCACTGCTAATTGAGAAGAGCGCAGAGCTCTGTAGAGGTTGGCAAAAGGAGCAGCTAAATTTGCCGAGGCAGTGTTTCGGATATCCGGCAGTTCTTTTTTCACCACGCCTTCCATGGTCTTCACAACACCGTGCAGTTCAGTCCTGGCATTTCGATCTAAATAATAGTTTACCGAGAGATTGAATAATAGCAGTGTTATGAGTGGAAACACCGTGATCATGATTACAAAGGGAGTAACAATAGCGTTTTTAATCGGCTTCACAAATTATTCTCCCCCTTCGCTTAGCTTGAATCCAAATCCCCAGACAGATTCAATCTTAACACTGCAATTGACTGCGGCAAGCTTTTTGCGCAGACGTTTTACCACATCATCTGTGGCCCGGGAGTCAACCTCAAAATCAAACTTCCAAACATTTTTCAAGAGCTCATCCCGGGATACGGCACGGGTGCTGTTTTGCATTAGATATACCATCAAAGCCAACTCCGTTGGAGTCAGATCAAACGGACTTCCATCTACCTTTGCTTCTCTGGTGGCTGCATTGATATTCAAATTGCCGGCTGCCAAGATGTGCTTGGAAGTGCCGCCTGTATCCAATTCCAATCTGCGGAACAATGCTTTGACTCTGGCCACCAGTTCCATAGGAGAAAAAGGTTTTGTCATGTAATCATCCGAACCAAGTGTAATCCCTGTTATCCGGTCGATTTCACTGTCTCTTGCGGACACAATAATAATAAGGGTATTACTGCAATTTCGAATCTGTGTACATACAGAAAGTCCGTCTGTCCCCGGCATCATAATGTCAAGAATGACTAAATCAGCAGGTTTTTTCAAAAACGCAGCCAATAAGTCATCCCCATTCGCAAAAGATTTCACTTCAAATCCTTCATTAGACAAAAACATATTAATTAAGCCGCGTATATTTTCATCATCATCCGCTAGGTATATTAATTTTTTCATCTTCTCTCACTTCCTTGACACTATTGTAGCCTATTCTTTTTAAGATAAAAAGAATTGCCACAGCTTTGCCACAGTTTAACCTTTGTTTTGCACAAACGAAAAACGTTAAGATAGAGCCAGGAGGTGACAAATTGAGCAGTTGACAGAAGTAGATTCCACTCTAAATAGTTTAAATGAAATTATAAAAAGCTTGGATGATGTATCAAGTGAGGAATTAAACATCCCAAACCCATAATAAAGAAAAGAGGTTTTGTGAAATGAAAAAAATAATGGTAAACGTACTAGCTGTAATTTTTACCCTTGTTATGAGTAATGCAGTATTTGCGGCCACTCCGGGTGACGGGAGCAAATTAGACAAAAGGATTGAAACATTGCAGGAAAGACAGCAGAAGATTGAAGAAACCAAAACCCGTAACCAGGAGAAACAGTCAAAGCTAGCAACAAAGAAAGAGGAATTCGAAGGGTTCAAACTGGATTTAGCGGAGCACAGGCAGGATGTACTTAAAAATCGTGAAAACAACATCAGCGTTGTCGAGCAAAACAATCAACTGCGCTTAACCCTGGCTCAAAAGCTAAAAGAGTTAAAAGACAGTGGTTCAGTAATTCCAGAAGAAACAACCGCTCAGATAAAAGCTTACAATGCGCAAATCGCTGAACTGGCGAACTCTTTAAAAGATACCAAAGGCCAGATCAAAGATATTGTAGAGGAATACAAAGGCTTCATCAAGGAAAAGGATTATGCCGCCATGGATACGGCCTTTGCTAAAATAGTTTCCATCCAGACTAACCGCTTGGAAATACTTAACCAGATCAACAGTATTCTGCAGAAAATGAATAATTTACTATAATCTGCTGTCTCGCGTTACTTCATTTTTCTATGCTCAATCGTGTTAATTAAATAATTAATCCTTACTCATCGATTCCAGCAACTTCTGAAGATATTCTATTTGTTCCGGCGAAAGCTTTCTGGCTGTGTCCACCAGACGGCGAAGTTCCGGCTCAAGCTGCGGACGTTCCTCGGCAAAAAATTCTGTAAGCGTAATATTGAGAGCCAAACATATTCTCTAATTCACGTTCAAAAGCACTTCTTTCCGCTGCATCCATCGTTTCTTCTAAATAGTCATAAATTCTATCACCTAATTGAAATTCATTCGTAATCATATGGTCTCGCTCCTTTGGTTTAAAATTGTAATGTCTTTTCAGCAATAAAAAATGTACTCACTAAATATTCAGGTTCAAACGAAAAATTACATTCTTTGCCAGTTGAGTTAGGGCTAATAATTAGTTATTCTTAATCTACAAGATTTAATTTAGTAAAGAGAAAGGGAGATACATTATTGAAAATTCGATGTCTTAAGAAGCATAACAACTCAATCATTAAGAGAATCTTAACGACACTGACGATCTTTCTAGTCGCCTTCCAACTCTCTTTAGTTTCGATTCCTGTTGCGAATGCCAATGACAACTTAAACATCCCCCTAACACCTATTCTTAATCTAAACTTTCCTTTTTCTAAAGCAATTCTTAATCCTAACAAACCAATCTTATATTTAATAGATTCTGATCTAAACAAACGAGTTTACGCCGTCAATTATGCGACCAAAGCAATATCGTCACTTAATTTTGATGGCATTCCAATTAAAATGGCCGTAGAAAACGACGAACTTTTTGTTGCCTTACAAAAATCAAACATTGATCCTCTGATTGATGTTTCCGCAACCGGCTCCATTGAAATCATTAATACCACTACGTTTACGATAACGGATGAAATACAGCTGGACTATGTTCCAAATGACATGGTCGTCAACAAAGATTCCATTTATATTGTCCCGTACAACAAAGCAGATCATAGCTTGCTCACCTATTCTCGTCAGACAAAACAAAAGATCGCTTCGGGCGCTGAAATTGATTCTAAGAGTCAGCTAATATTTAACCCGAAAATGAATCGACTCTATTCATTCATTGAGACTAGTTCTGTTAAAGTGTCTAGCTACGATGTTTCCGATGTTGGGGTTAGAAGCAATAATTTCTCTCAATTATTTAATGATGTCACTAATTTGCCAAAAGACATGTTTCTCTCTGCCGATGGTGAATATCTATTTACGACAGATTGCGTTGTTATGGATGCTAACCTTAATCCTGTTACTTCTTTACCAAATGCTTTAGCTTCCATTGCCTTTAATTCTGAGACCAATGACTTTTATGTCGCTGATCGACAAGACACCAGACTGGTTAAAGCTTATAATTATGACTACAACAATCCTTATGGTTTTCGCACTTTTAAGCAAAATACTACTTTTTCAGCCCATGGTTATGTCCGTCATGTTTTTTATCAAAATGGTAAGCTTATTGTCCTGACAGCTGGTGACAATGGCATGGTTGTTGAGACCTCCAACGTGGGTACATCCCCTCAACCTTTTCAGCCAGACCCCCTCAGTCCGGTAATACCTATTAATTTTAAACCGACTGATTCCCTGATTGATCCCAATCGACCGGTAATTTATTTAACTGACAATACCAACCGCAGAATCTACGCTGTTAATTATAAGACTAAGATGATTTCTTTCCTCCAATTAGATCTGCCGCCGGAAAAAATGGCGTTTGATAATAACGAACTTTATGTAACCCTTATGCAACGTGGCAATCAAAACTCGCTTCAGCAAGCTTCGTCAGGAACAGTGGCCATTATTGATGCTAATAATTTTAGTCTAACCAAGAAAATACCACTTAGTAGCGTTCCAGACGATATCGCTGTAGACGGGGGCTATCTGTATCTTGTTGCCTATACGTCTCAAGGAATAGAGATTTCCAGCTACTCTCGCAGCACTGGACAAATTGTTGATAAAACGACTCAGAATAGTGAAGCATACCTAAGTAACGCAAGTGTTCTTAACTCACATCTATATTATCCAACTGAGCGCATGCTTGATTCACAGGGTTTTGCCCAACTATTAATTTCCAACGATAAATTATATATGGTAGAAGAAGATCTATATACTCGCAGTATTATTAATGTTTATAACTACACCATTAACAACGGGGTTTTTGGCCCTGCTCATGACTTAATGTCCCGTAACGAACAAAATTCAGATATTCTGCTACTATCGGATGATTTTCGCCTTTCCCCCGATGGTCAATATCTGTTTAATGGTATTGGCAATATCTTTGATAAGGATTTAAATTATCTTACCAGATTAGATTCTCCCTTTACCGATGTAGCTTTTGATCCCGTCTATCAACGGTTTTATACGGCCAATACTAGACTAGCGGATCAGCCTTTTCCCAGAACATCGAGCGTCTACGATAATACTCTCAATAGTAAAGGTAGCTTTACAAAATTGGACGCGATATCCTTTCTAAGTCGAGAAGTAAATTATATGGCTTACCAAGACAGAAATTTATTGACCGTCTCCAAGAATGATTTTCCCAATTATTTTGATAACCAATACTTTATTCAAATTATTCCTGTTGCCAACAAAATTCAGTTACCAACAACCCCTTCCGTTAACCCTGTAATTCGTTTTAGCGGATACGACCAGTATGATACCGCCGCCAAAATTGCCCAGGAGGGCTGGAAAGAAACCTCAGATTCAATCGTTCTTTCTGCAGGGATGCAACCAAACCTAATCGATGCGATGGCTGCAGGACCCCTGGCTTCTTTGCTTAACGCTCCAATACTTTTGACAGATGAAAATAGCAAATTGAATCCGTATACAAAAGCAGAAATTGTTCGTCTCAAACCGACAAAAGCTTATATCACGAGCGGCACGGCGGTCATCAAACCGGCAGTTATCAATGAGCTAAAATCTATGGGGATCATTCCGATTGAACTGGGTGGTTATGATCAGTATGAAACGTCTGTAAATATAGCTAAAAAGATGCAGGCTTTAGGAGCTAAATTCACTAAGATTGCCGTGGTAGCTGGTTGGGTTAGTCCTTCAGATGCGCTTTCGATTGGTTCAATTGCTTCTGCCCAGAAAATGCCCGTTCTGGCCACGACAAAAAGTCAACTTCCTCCACAAGTAAAAGAATATCTCGATAGTATTCAAGGTTTAATCACAGATAGCTATGTTATAGGTGGAACAGCGGTAGTGTCTGAAACCGTTAAGAATAGTCTCCCGGGTCACCAAAAACGTTATGCCGGTGCTACCAAGTATGACACGAATTTAGAAGTTCTAAAGAATTTCGCCACTGACCTAAAATACCGTGCCGTATACGTAGCAAACGGTGAAACTCTGGTTGACGCTTTGACTGGTATACCTTTGGCAGCTCGAGATTTTGCTCCTGTTATTCTTACGGATAAAATATTAAATGAAGCGACACTAAAGTACACTAAATTAAATTTCTCGCAAAATATCTCTGTATTAGGTGGCCAAGCAGTAGTAACCGATAATGTTGCCAATCAATTATCTTCCCATGAATTGCTAACAGCTAATAATAGCACTTTGGGAGGTACGGATAGCAACAATCCTGGAGAGTTTAATAACACCTTAGTCATCCGGGGAGACAACCTAACCTTACAAAACGTAAGCTTAGGGTACAGTCTATATATACAAGGTAACCATGACAGTCTTAAAAACGTTACTGTCAAAGGAACAATCTTTATTGATCCACCGAACGACGGCACTCTAAGCCTCCATAATGTTAAAGCATCGAAAATTGTTGTACTTTCCGGTACAGAAAGTGGAATCCAATTCGATAATGTAGAAGCGGATAACATCCAATGGTGATTCCCAAACGAGAGTTTTCTCGCATTACACGTATCAACTAACTTTTTTTAGATAAAAGAGTCCCTAGGCAGGCTGGCAGACTTCCCTCTCATGGGTTCAGTACCGTTAGACACGAAGATTGCTGGACAAGGCTATCGAATGATCGTTGCTGATCCCTATCTTGTTTTCTACATCCTAGTTATGGAAGAGAACACGGTGGAAGTTCATCGAGTACTTCATGGTAAACAGGATTTCCCGCGCATGATGACGTAACAAATAATCGATTTCTCCAACAAAATATCAAGCACCCCAAGCTCGTCAACGAGAGCTTGGGGTGCTTGATTATATTCAATCTAGGTACGACGAAGATGATGATGATTCGTCCGCAACCAACCTGACATCAGCCGAACAATTCTATGTTTAAGATTAAAAACCAAAACTACACTCATATCTATGATTAAGTCTGGAAATATTGATACCGGAAAAATCCAGTGCTTCTCTTAGCGATTGGGTTTTCTATTATTTGTCAGTCCCACTAGATAGTCGATACTAGTTTTATAGAATTCTGCAAGTTTAATAAGCGAGGCACTAGGATTATCAAGAGCACCGCTTTCATATCTTGAATAGGTTGTTACGCGCAATATCAAAAGGCTGGAAGCAATTTTGCTCCAGCCTCTTACTTTAAGGTTTTTTCGGCTTTTTCGCCTTCCCCCTCTTCGTCACTTGCTTCGTTTCGGCTTTACTTTCCATCTCAATTCCAAACAGATCGCCAATATCCCTATCCTCAATTATCCTACGACTCTTTACATTTGATTTTTTCAGGAAGGTCTCGGTTTTCTGACTGATGGCTTGTGAAATAAGGTCCTCCATCTTCACCTTGCGCAGTACGAAAAACAAAGTGGGATCCTCGTCTAGCCGAGCGCCTACCCCATAGAGCACTGCCGCCACGTGTTTGCACATATAAGCCCCGTCAGGGCAACTACATTGAAACCTGATTTCCTTAGCGTCTGGAAACAAACCCTGGCCCTTGGCGGTAAACACTTCTCTTAGGGTCTTAGGAAACTTACCCACAATCAGTTCTTGCAATGAATCAATCTTCCCTGCACAGCTCATTGTAATCCCTTGCCAGACAGCGTCGGACAGCGGTAGTATGCTAATCGTTACTTGATAAGGTTTGGAAACGCTCCCTTGGACAAGGGCCTTGATTTCTCCCTGTGTAATTTTCAGATCCAGCACCGCTCCATGACGCACATAACTACGGCCTCGCCCGATTCGGTTGGCAAAGTCTGAATAGCTCTCCAGATTATCATTCCAGGCCTTACCCCACCAGGTTTTGGACAGTTTTGTTCCTTCAATCATCACGGGACAGATATCAGGATTTTTCTTTCTTAGTTTCTCGACACTTTTTTGGGCCTTGCGTCTTTTTTCTGCCACCGAGACGTAGGCTGGAAATCCAGTGTAATATGCCATACATTATCCCTCCCCAACTTTATTTAGAGAGTGTAAACAAATTCATAAGCTGTTGGTTATCCAGCTCAGTAATCCAGCTTTCCTGACTGTCTGGCATAATATCTTGCTGCAGTTTTATTTTATCTTCAATCATCAGATCAATCTTTTCTTCGATGGTACCCTTGGTAATAAACTTATGAACAATCACATTCTTTTTCTGACCAATCCTAAAGGCCCGATCTGTAGCCTGATTTTCAACCGCCGGATTCCACCACCTGTCAAAATGGATCACGTGATTGGCAGAGGTTAGGTTAAGACCGACTCCGCCGGCTTTTATGGAGAGGACCATAAAGGGTACATACTCGGAACCCTGGAATTCAGCGACCAGCTCCTTACGTTTGGCCACGGAGGTCCCGCCATGTAAAACAAGTCCCGGATGCTGAAAGATCGTCTCCAGAAACCGATTCAGGGGCTCGGTAATCTCCTTAAACTGAGTAAATATTAGTACCCGTTCCCGCTTCTCAACGATGGTTTCACAGATCTCACGCAGCCTTGCATATTTGCCGCTTTCATTTTCAACGTAGTCATTTTGACCCATAAATTGATCGGGGTGATTACAAATCTGTTTGAGCTTGATCAGCGAGGAAAGGACGAGCCCTTGGCGTTCAATTCCCTGCTCAGTCGATTCAAGCTTAGCCTTAAGGTCATTGACAATCTTATTGTAAAGGACCACTTGTTTTTTTGTAAGGGTCGAATACGTTTTCATTTCGATTTTCTCCGGCAAATCCGAGATAACTGTCTTGTCGGTCTTTAACCGTCTGAGCATAAAGGGGGAGACAACTCGCTTCAATCGGGCATATCCTTCCGGAGTATCCTGGAGCTTCTTTGTAAAATTAGTAAACTCTCTGGCACTGCCCAGCAAGCCTTTATTCAGAAAATCAAAGAGGGACCATAAATCAGCCAGACGATTTTCCATGGGCGTCCCGGTCATGGCCAGTTTATAGGAGGCCTTTAATTGCTTCACACCCTTTGTTTGCTTGGTGCCTGGATTCTTAATGGCTTGGGCCTCATCCAAAATTAAGGAATCCCAAGTCATCGTTTTTAACCAATCGTGCTTTGCAAGCATGCCATAAGTCGTAATATAGAGGTCATAATCCTTCGCCAAAACGTCGGCGCTGGTCTGCAGGCCCCTATTTTCCGAAGGGTGGAGGACACAGTAGTTCAAGGACGGTGCAAACTTTGTGATTTCACTGACCCAGTTCCCAATCAGTGAAGCAGGGACAATCAGTAACGCTTTTTCCTGGGTTTGACTTCTAATATTATTTAGAAGCGCTATGACCTGAACTGTTTTCCCTAAGCCCATATCGTCCGCAAGGCAGGCACCGAGTCCGAGAGTTTTCATATAATGGAGCCAGTTCAAGCCCCTTTCTTGGTAGGTACGCAAATTAGCCTGAAACCCTTCGCCACAGGCCACCGCTTCGATCACATCCGGATTCGTAAGCTTCTTTAGCACCGAATTGAGCCATTCTCCATTGCTTACTTCAAGTTCACAAGCTTCTTCCGAAAGATTCAAGACTTTTTGTGCCGTCAATTGGAAGCGCATGGCCTCTATCATACTGAGATCCATCTGGTCCATGAGTTTTTGGGCTTCTTCATAGGCCTTCAGTGTTTCCTTCAAGCGTTCATGATTGACCTCCACCCATTTTCCTTTAATTAAAACAAGGCCTTCTGCCTCCGTAAGCAACCGCTTCAACTCATCAGCCTTCATGGATTCTCCGCCGAGAAACAGCTCTGCTTTGAAATCCACAAGTGCTTCAAAGTTCAAGCGAGAAGGAGCTTTTTCTCCCACGCTGACCGACATTTTCAAAGAGGCGGACTTATTCTTCCACCAATTAGGCATACGGCATAAAATACCGGCTTCCTCGTAGAGCTGTATCTCCTTAAGAAACGTATAGGCTTCCTCCGCAGTTAAGCTGAGCGGATAGAAGAGTTCTCCCGAATCCACAAGTTCTGATATAAAGGCACTGTTCTCCGAGGCCTTATGTACGGTCGCCAGGAGTTCCAGCAGCTTTCTACTATTTTCCCCATAGTCTTGCAGCGCATTTTTAAGGGGCAGGTGTTTCGCTTTACCCTGCAGCGAGACATCCCCTGTATAGGTAGCCAAAAAAGCAAAGGGATAGTCCTCTTTCTTGCTCTCCACAAGGTGAAAGAAGACACGTCCCACTAAATGCACATTCGGATTGTAGGCTGCAAAAAATCCTTGGACACTGCCCTTGTAGGTCCTGATCATTTTAGCAAAGGTTTGATTCAGGGTTTCCCAGGCCTTTTTTAGCCAAACGTCCGTTAAGTATTCAGCCCCTTTTA
>LADV01000050.1 GCA_000961805.1 Peptococcaceae bacterium BRH_c23
TCACTGGAATAGTGATTCCCTATTTCTTATTTGTGATGCTTATTTTCCAAGCTACTACCATTGATTCCAATGCGTATATTATTTCCATGATTTCTAGCAAAGAGATTAGGAATGATCAGGAATCTCCCCGCTGGACAAGACTTTTCTGGTGTGCACTCCTTGCTGTAATCGGGGTGGCTATCATGATGGTGGGCGGATTACCGGTAGTTCAGCTTTCATCTGTTGCCACCAGCGTACCCATTATATTTATTATCATCATCTTAGGGCTGTCCCTACGCAAGTGGCTCAAGGAGGATTTCGGCCAAGAAACTAAAGAGCAAGTTGTCGATTATCCGGAAGAAGATTAATGATATGGGGCTGTCGCTGTAAGACAGCCCAGAACATAGCAAAAGGCGGCTTCAGCCAGAAGCCGCCTTTTGCCGTCAAATATAAGCCATGCCTGGCTGCACCTCTAATTATATCCCGTATAAGTGTTTAGTATATTACAGTTATCCCGGGAGGCACAACAAAAAGTAGAATGAAAAGCTCATTGTCTATTTTATTGGGAATAACCTACCACAAAATATGATGAGGTTGATTGCACTAAATATGACCAAAAAAATAATTATTCAATCAGTATGTAATAAAAAAAGTATCCTACCCTTAACAGTTTAGTATAATTTAGGGCACAAGGATACGATTAAAACAGGTGATAACATGATGGAAATGTTATCACCTGTTTTTATAAGGATTATTCCCTCTAGAGCGAGTCTCATTTTTCCAAGGCGGTTATTTATCCACTAGCTTGAGAAGCTTTAGAGACAGAGAATCCATTTTCACAAATAGATTTAAGTTCTAGGATAAACTCTTTCTCTATTAAATTAACCGTTTGCCGATTTGATCGGATTAAACCGACGGTTATCCCTAATTTAACATCATGAATAGGGATTGGTTTTATTTCACCTGATTTCAAATAAATATCACCAATGGACATGAATTTTGGAAAGAATGAGATCGCCATCCCTTGGGAGACAACTCGCTTAATGAGTTCAAAGTTACAAAACCTAAAGGCTACTTTAGGCTCACCATAATCTTTCAGAATGCTTGTAATACCACCATTATTTTTTGTATATTCGTCATTGTAGGCAACAACAGGATACTCTAATGCTTCCTTTAAGGATACAGAGTCCTTAGCTGACAGGGGTGAATCTTTTCCCGCGTAAACCAAAAATTCATCTGAGAATAAAACTTCGCTGAAAATGTCTTTTCTGTTAATTTCTTCAGTCAAGAGAACGATGCCAAGGTCAAGTTTACCGGATAAAACGTTCTGTAAAATAATGATTGACTCTTCAACGGATAAATTTATATTAATATTAGGATGCCTATTTTTCAGGTGTGATAAAACGCTAGGTATGATTTTGTCGCCCATGCTGGGGATTATTCCAACAGACAAGCTACCTGATAATTCAGAGGTATTAGCAATTTGCTTAATCTCTTCCACTCGATCAAGAACATCCCGGGCCTTATCGATAATGATTTTGCCAATATCTGTCGGGTAAGCGCCAGAAGTAGTACGCTTAAATAATACGGCCCCTAATTCATCCTCAAGCTTGCTAATAGCGGAGCTGACAGCCGGTTGGGTGATAAAGGCATGTTCAGCTGCCATGGATATTGAGTTATATTTAGCTACTTCACAGAGAAGATATAATTGTGTTAATCTCATAAATACCTCCGCTTGTCTTTAGGCAATGCTAAAATTATTAGCCAATGTTCAATAAATTCGGATTAAATTTAGATTTCAATTTTCTGCGTACTATTCTGCCTATAAGTGCGTATGATTCGGGTTACTTTACTTTGACTAATATTAAGAGTGTTTGCTACTTTATAGGAGCTTCTTAACTCATTATATAAGCGAATAATGATAGCCTCCTCATCACTTACTTTCAAGAGATTCTTCCATTTCGATAGTTCATTATCCACAAGATTGTTATTGGAGGGGGGGGTCTGAATCTTGAAAATTTTGCTTGGCAAATGTTCGGGTAGTATTTTGCCTTCTGGGATGGTAACGACTAACCGTTCTGCTAGATGATCCATTTCACGGATATTACCAGGCCAGGAATAGTTTTTAAGAACATCAAGACATCGTGAATCAAATTGATGAGAGTATTTATATTGAGAATCATATTTTTCTAAAAAATAATGCAATAAAGGGATTATATCTTCATTTCTTTCTCGTAATGGAGGAGGATCGATCTCAACAACGCTTAACCTATAATACAGATCTTCACGAAACTTACCTTCTTGAATGAGTTGAGGTAAATCACGATTGGTAGCAGCAATAATTCGAATGTCAATTGTTTTATGTTCTTTTCCACCAACTGGAAGGAAACGGTGTTCCTGGATAAGCTCTAATAATTTTGCCTGAACTCCTAAAGGAATCTCGCCAATTTCGTCGAGAAATAGAGTGCCACCATGGGCTAATTCCACTAAACCTACCTTTCCGTATTTGTCTGCACCCGTAAATGCACCTCGACAATAACCGAAAAGTTCAGATTCTAAAAGATGTTCTGGAATAGTGGCACCGTTAATGCAGATAAAGGGTCCTTCTTTGCGCGGGCTCATTTTGTGAATGTCCAAGGCTAAGACGTTTTTTCCTATTCCGGACTCCCCAAGGATTAAGACCGTTGAATTGACTAAAGCCACTCTCTGAACCAAAGCGAGGCATGACTTCATTTTTTGGTTAGAAAAAGAGTAACCTTTAAAATAGCTGACTTGTTGAACTAATTCGTCAACTTTATCTTTATAATGGTTCACCAGTTTCTTAGTTTTATCTAAATCATGTTTTAATTGCTCGATTTGAGTGATATCCCTACTGTTCATGACAATAAAATCAATCTCGCCATCGCAATTAAAGACAGGAGTAGCGGTTACAACAAGATTAATCCCTGACCTAGTTTTTTGTTCTAAGGTAACAATTTTTTTTTCTAGGAAAACAACGGGGGCCAAAGCAGGTGAGTAATATCCTTCGCTGATTAAATGATCGACGGTTTTCCCAATGACCTCAGAAGGATTTACTCCATAGTGTTTTACACAGGCTTCATTAACGTACGTGACAATGCTGTTGCGGTCTACGACAAAAATTTCATCAAAGGAGTTGTCTAATATCCTTTTTAAATCCTCCCGATTTAAAGTGCTTTCATTATAATCAGGCAAATTTTACGCCTCCTTTTTGGCCATATCAAAAAGATTAGTAAGGGATAAAGTTTCAGTATGATAGTATACATTATCTATTAAAGAAGAATATTCGATATAATATGAAAAAAACCTGCAATTAATACGAAAAATGTAGTATATTGCAGAACTTTACTTCGTTAGATTCAACTAGAGTATTATTTTGGAAAATGCCTTTTATATAAATTATATAGGAACCACTATAAATGTAAATAGTGTTGACTGTACAATTAGAATATTCGTTTTTTAGAGGTTGCAGAGTCTTCAAGTTCCAGCTAGTTTCTTGTTTATGGCATAAGAATTGCATTATACTTATGTATCCAATGACCTTCTTAAATGGGGTGGAGATCAATCCTAGTTCATTCAGCAAATACTGCGACAATTGACTAATTTTAAGAACGTATTCGCGCGAAAAGAACCTTGGGGCCATTTTAGTTATACTTAATTAAATGGGTTAAGTGAGATGGTGCGAGTCGGGGGGACTTAGATGAGTCATAATGACTCATCTAGGCTAAGAGTAAGCTGAAATTTACAGCAAACAAGATCAAATGGGGAGGTCGTTATGAGAGGTCTAAAAACTAAACTTGAAGTACTGAGTAAAGATGATTTGTTAAGAGTTCATGAAGCCACCCTGAAAATTCTTCGAGAAACTGGTGTCGTGTTTCACAGTGAAGAAGCTCTTAGTATTTTCAAAAAACATGGGGCTAGAGTTGAAAACAAAACGGTATTTATTTCTCGTGAAATGGTCGATCAGGCCTTGAGCACTGCACCTAAAACCTTCCGGATGAGAGCCCGCAACGATAAATACTCCCTGACGGTTGGTGAAGGATTCTTAGTACAGCCTAATGTAGGTCCTGTCTATATTCAGGACCTAGATAGGGGACGGCGCGAGGCAACCCTAGAAGACTATGCCAATATCCAAAAATTGTGTCAAGCCAGTGATGTTGTCGACTTGGTGGGTACCATTCCAGTCGACCCAAGTGATGTTGATACTAATGACAAATATCTGATGATGATGTATGAAGCCCTAAAAAACTCTGATAAACCAGTGATAGGTTTCTGTGCTAACACTCAACAAGTACGAGAACAGTTGGATATGGTTGAGCTTGCGATGGGCAAACCTGGTTTTCTGATGGAAAATCATTGTACCGCTGTGTTGGTTAATTCTCTGAGTCCCTTAGGATATGCTCCCGATACTTTAGAAACGATGATTGAATACGCAAAACACAATCAGGTGATCATGCTCGCACCTTGTATTATGGCCGGAGTAAGTGGACCAATCTCCCTCTTGGGGACCGCGGTCCTCCAAAACACAGAAACCATCGCCGGATTAGTTTTGGTTCAATTGATTAATCCAGGTGCTCCACTGGTCTATGCAACCGCATCCACCTCGGGATATATGAAGGAGGCTACCTTCGCTGCTGGGACGCCGGAAGCAATGTTGATCAATACTGCCAGCTTACAAATGGGTTTGGATTTTTACCACTTACCCGTGAGAACAATGTCTGGAATTACTCATTCTAAAACGGTGGATTGCCAGGCAGGGTATGAAAGCATGCAGAGCTTAATGATGGGAATGTTGAGTGGAGCCCATATGTCTGTTCAGAGTCTTGGAGTTTTGGATGCCATCATGACGACTTCTTATGAGAAATTCGTTATTGATGAAGAACTCGTCAGAAGAGTGAGGCGGATTTCACAGGGTATTGATACTTCTGATGAAGCTTTAGCCGTCGAGGTCATTCAAGAGGTAGGGCATACGGGCACCTACTTGTCCCACATGAGTACCTTTGAAAAGTTCCGAACCTTATGGACTCCATCTGTATCGGATTGGGGAAATTATAGTGATTGGAAAAGCGCCGGCTCAGAAGACGTGACAGTCAGGGCAAATCGAAAGTTTAAACAAATTCTTCAGAACGCCCCTGAAACTTTACTCGATCCTGATACCGATAAAGCACTCCAAGCCTATATTGCAAAGGCTAAATCGAGCCATTAAATTGAGTTTTAGACTGAGTTTTATAGATTTATACCCGGCATAAAAAGTCGGAATTATACAAAGAAATTGATTTAGACTAAGATTAATCTAAGATTAATTTAGATCTATATATCTTTAAGGAGGATGTCAAAATGAGTGATTTTGATCAATTGGCCGATTATGTATTCAAAGGTAATGCTGCTGCCGTAAAAGATCTGACCCAGAAAATGGTAGATGGTGGTGGTGATCCCATGGAAATCATCTCCAAGGGGTTGCTGATCGGTATGGATATTGTTACCCCAAAATTCAAAGCTGGTGATATGTATGTACCTGAAGTCATGATGTCTGCCAAAGCATTATCGGAAGGCATGAAAATTGTAAAACCTCTTCTCACAGGGTCACAAATCGCTGTCACTAAGACCATCCTGATCGGGACTGTTGCTGGAGACCTTCACGACATTGGCAAGAATCTTGTTGTTATGATTATGGAAAGCGGTGGCTTTAATGTTGTCGATCTAGGAGTGGATGTATCGCCGGAAAAATTTGTGGCAGCGATTAAGGAGCATGATGCCAAGATTGTGGGTTTATCTGCTCTGTTAACGACAACGATGCTCAATATGAAAGCAACCATCGAATTAATCACTGAAGAAGGACTGCGTGACAAGGTCAAGATTCTGGTTGGAGGCGCACCCGTTTCTCAAAGCTTTGCTGATGAGATCGGTGCAGATGGTTATTGCGCAGATGCTATGGCTGCCAAAGAAATGGCTACAGCAATTTTGAATTAATTCATAATGCAACAAGTGGAGGTGAAATAATTGAGAAGTGAAGTTAAAGCAGGATTCGGAAAATTTGAAGGCTTCGGACTGAATATATTTTCAGATGATGAACTTTATGATATTCACAGTGGAACGTTAGAGGTCTTAGAGAAAACAGGCATTAAAGTTGAATCCAAAGAGGCTTTAGATATTTTCGCGGCGGGAGGAGCTCATGTCGATTTTCAAACTCGTGTTGTCAAGATTCCTCCTCATATCGTAGAAGACGCCATTCGTACAGCCCCTAATACCGTGTTATTGGCCGGACGTAATCCCAAACATGACATTATCTTAGGTGGCAAGAGGGTTCATTTTATTAATTTTGGTGAAGGGGTTTCAATCATTGACCCTTATACCAAAGAGTATCGGAAGACGACTAAACAGGATGTCATAAATATATCCCGCTTCTGTGATGCTATGGATGAGATGGATGCAGTTTTACGTCCTGTAGCCCCCCAAGATGTTCCGGCAGAGGCTGCAGTGGTTCACAATGCAGAGGCTCTCTTCAACAATACTTCTAAGCATGTCTTCATCGGCACTGAAGGCGGTAAAAACTTTAAAAAGGTCTTAAGAATGGCTGCAGCTGTCGTTGGAGGGGAAGACAAGCTGCGGGAACGCCCTATCTTCTCTTGCAATGTCTGCCCTACAAGCCCTTTACAATTGGTTGGACATTGCACTGAAGTGATCATCGAAGGTGCACGCGCTGGTATTGCAGTCAATGTACTATCCATGGCCATGGCGGGGGCTACCTCACCGATTACCTTAGCCGGTAGTCTTGTTACGCACAATGCAGAAGTCCTAAGTGGTATCGTCTTGAGCCAGCTAACTTGCAAAGGGGCGCCTGTTATTTATGGTAGTTCCACCACCATCATGGATTTGCGGTTTGCTACTGCTCCCGTCGGTTCTCCAGAATTGGGCATGATCAATGCCGGCGTGGCAAAACTGGCCCAATTCTATTTACTGCCTAGCTGGGTAGCTGGTGGCTAGGTAGATAGCAAAGTTCCGGACGCCCAAGCATCTCATGAGTTCACGATTACCGCTATGCTGACAGCGTTGGCAGGGTCCAACCTGATCTATGGAGCGGGCATGTTAGAACTCGGCATCACCTACGATTACGCCCAAATGGTGATGGATAACGAGATGGCTAGGATGATCAAAAAAGCAGTATGTGGGATCAGTGTGTCGGATGAGACCTTAGCTATAGATGTTATTAAGCAGGTAGGCACCGCTGGTAACTTTATTAGCGAAGAACACACCTTCAAACATATGCGTACCCAATCCAAGAGTAATGTTATCGACCGTCGCATGAGAGATGTATGGCTGGCAGACGGTGGTAAAGATTTTTCGGAAAGAGCCTATGAAGTGGCGAGAACCATTTTAGAAACCTATAAACCTGAGGGTTTGCCAGAAAGTGTTCAAGCTGAACTTCGAGGGATTGTCGAAGAAACAGAAAAAGAGTACGGTGTCAATAGTTGAGTTAACGACCGAATAACTAAATATTAATGATAGTAATGAGGAGAACGAGCTAAAAACTTTAGTTCTTCTCATTATCATCATTGGTGCGATCTTCCTGTTAGCAGCAATCTCCATTGGGTTCTGGGGGGAGAGGACTGCGGTCGTTCTCTGATGAAATTGAAGTAAAGATTTTGTATCTCAAGATATATCCTAAGCAAAACCATTTGAGGAGTTGTGATTTCAATAATGAAAAGAGAAGCATTAACTCAGAAATTATTGGTATTAGGGGTAGACGGGATGGATCCCAAATTATCCCGGAAGTTCATGGACGAAGGAATAATGCCAAACTTACAAAAACTTCTTGCAAAAGGCTCAGCAAGAGAAGACATGGGCCATTTAGGTGCCATGCCAACGATTACTCCTGCCTGTTGGACGACCTTAGCAACGGGTGCCTATCCTGGAACACACGGTATTACCTGCTTTTGGCGACAGTCACCACATAGCTTGGACGCAGTAGTATATAATATGGATTCCAGAAACTGTGAAGCTGAACAGTTATGGAATATAACTGCTGAGGCCGGTCTGAAAACTTTAGTATGGCATTGGCCTGGTTCTGCTTGGCCTCCGACCAGTGACAACCCAAATTTAAGCGTTGTTGATGGAACACAGCCTGGTTCTGTTAACATGGGTGTGGCACAACTTGATTGGGAAAAAATTATCTTTGCTAGTGAGGAAATTAAAGAAATACAATATGCTCCAAAACTTGAACGTCCTGC
>LADV01000103.1 GCA_000961805.1 Peptococcaceae bacterium BRH_c23
TCCTCTTTTGCTCCGTATGTTTCCCCAGAGCTACCAGAATCTGATCAAAGGTATAAGAACAATATAAATCCAGCGGATAGACCGTCCCAAACCGGTCCAAAGGCTTATCTACAAAATCGATCTTCAAATACTGATAGTCTAGTAAGTCCATTAGTTCTTGGAAAAGTCGTTAATCATTAATGGCCCAATATAGCCCCTCTTCTATAGAAGAAAACCTATTGCCCAGATCACCCAGTCCCTTACCCCATATGGTATAGTAGACCATCATGAGCATGGATCTTTCCAGCATGGTCAACGGATGTAACAAAGCACCTTTACCTAACTGGATCTGAGGTAAGATCGTCTGCATAAAACGAATCCATCGCCTGGAATTCGCCAAAGACAATCTTCCAAACGCTGCAGCCATCAGGCTTTCCCGTTCCTGCTGCACCGAATATCCCTTAAGAAAACCAACCTGAGCCATCAGGTCTATAACAAGCTGGCTTAACCCTTTCATCACTTCCTTTTCTTCAAGAAACAGGATGATGTTATTTTCTTTATCAAACCCTATTCCAAAGAAAGAAGCCTCGTACTCTGCAAACCGCTTTAATTTGGAAGTCCAACCACCTTGGTTAAGAGCATTTCTTGCTTCAGATGATGTGTAGTCAGATGAACGCAGCATTTCGATAATTGCTAATCGTTTTGTGATGCCACCATTCTTAAACTGATGACGATCTTGAGCTTGAGGGTCCCATTTTTTTTGACTGATTCCAGGCTTCGAGGTGTGTAATTTTTCAAGAAGATCGTTAACTCGGCGATCTTCCTTCTCAAACAATACGCAGGTCACGACTTTAATATCGCATTGAAGATTCTGAAAAAATCTTCTAGAAGCAGGAGAAAGCCCTAGCTCCTCTAGTCTATCTTTATATTGAGTCATCAGTTTAATACTTGTAATTCTTCGGTTTCCATCCATAACTAAATATTTATTATCATCATCTGGGCCTGGGATGATAACAGGTAATTCATTTGGGTTAAGACCTTTTAGAGAGATGTCTTCTGCTAATTTTGAAATGTCGGATTGATACATTTTAACTAGTTGTTTAATTGCAGCAATTTCGTCTGGAAGCTCATCGGCATTAATATAACGAGCATTATCAGGGTTAACATAAAGACTTTCTACCGTAAACTCTGTAATTTCATAATTCTTAGCCATAAATAACACCCCCGCTTTGTTAATTGTATCTATCTTGTTCTTGTCGCTGATCTTCCAGAAGTGGCCAAACTCAATCCCTTCTTTTCTAAGTCATATGGACTTACTGCGTTTTTTAACAGTGTCGCAGGGACGGGGATACTGACAACACAGAAAGAGTTGCCAGTATCCCCGTCCCTGCGAAATTCCTGCGACATTCCAGAAGTTTGTTCCGCCGAGTACGGGATTGCTGACACAACCACCATCAGTATATATTATAACCTTTTTAAGATCCGACTCTTTCATGAAACACCTCAAAGTCAAGGATTTACCAGTTCATATATTTATCATTCTCAAGTCTTTCTTAGACATAGTTAAAGGTACTGCCGGACAAAGAACGAGAACCTCCCTATGATACACCTACCAATCTCGGACCAACAGAAAAGGCACAAGACTTAATATCCGTTTTACTTAATTGGTGGTTAATTAAAGAGATGTACCTGGTAATTACGTGGAACAAACGACCAGTGGGCGACATTCCGGTTAGTATTATCCTCTTATGTCTGACAATGATTATCGTGTCTCTCCGTTGCACACCAGTTCTCTTTTTAAGTGTTCTAAGGAAAATCTATCCTTAGCTTCATTTTCTACCTCACCGTAAAATATCGGATTTTCAGTGAAGAGCTTTTCCAAATCGTTTTGTAAGATAACTGATATCTTATTTTGTTCTGCTGAGAATTTGATTGAATCCGTTATCCTTTCGGCCGTGCTTATTACAATTAATTCGTCGATATTAACACCTAGCTGACTAGCATAGATGTTCTTAGCACCATTAACTTCATCTAAAGCACTTCGTGTCAGTTCCTTGACCATCTTTGATTGAATAAGTCCGTATTTACCACCTTTTTCGATTACCACATCCACACCAAAATCCCCACTACTAACTGTAAGGAAAGTATGATATCCAAGCTTTTTGTACAATACACTACAGGCAGCTTCGAATTCGCTTGGCTTTAAAAGACGGTCAATGTTGTTCAACGTCAATTGATGAGGATTCGATACTTCCTCCTCCCAATCTTCGATGATATCTGCTTTGGGATTGCCCGCTGCAAGGAAAAAGTTATTCAACATATTTTTCTTCTTGACTAATAGTCTATTTAACTTTTCGTCGGGTGTTTTTCCTATTGTTTTTTCTTTGAGAAAATATTCCAGATATTTGTTCTCAGTTTCAAACTTGATCGTTGACGTGCTTTCAAAACTTAACATAGGATAATACACATGCACATCCTCGGTTTGACCTATTCGGTAGACACGGTCCGTTGCCTGTGCCTCCTTGGCCGGATTCCATAATCTCGTATAATGGATCACATGATTTGCTTCAGTTAAGGTAATCCCTACCCCCGCTGCCAAAGGGGAAAGTATAATGACATCAAAGCCGTTGCTTTTTCTATAAGCGCTTAACATATGTGATCGTTTATCTGGGGATAGGGTACCATTCAATATATTGGGTTGAATTCCGTACCAATAGTTTAAAGCCTTAAATAGAATTACTTGCATCTGTCGAAACATAGTAAAGATAATCGCTTTTTCATTTTTGGCACGAATTGGGTCCAATATCTCTTTTAGATAAGCAAGTTTAGAGGATTCCGCGATCAAATCCTTTGGAGAAATACGATTCACATCAATGTTTGAATCTATCTTTGGATGACCACAACTCGCTATTAATTTCTGAATGAGTGGCAAGGAGGGCTCCCCTTGCTGCCTAAGTCTGTTAATCTCCGCGATGCGCTTCGATTCCTGGTCACTGGCTTCGATTAATTGGACTACTACTTTTTTATTGGGGAGATCTTTTAGCTTATCCTCTTTGCTCCTTCTGAGAAAGTTATTCCCAATCTTTTGTACCAAGATATCATTAATTGTTTTTCTTTCGTCATTTTGGTCGGGTCTCAAAGTATCGATTGGCTTTACAAACTGACGCTTAAATTGATTCAAGGATCCCAGAACGCCGGGCACCGCAAAATCCATAATGTTCCATAGGTCTTCTGTTGTATTTTCAATGGGTGTGGCACTACAGGCAATTTTAAAGTCTCCATTTTGTGCTTTCAGGGCCACGCTTACCAAAGTTTTAGGATTTTTTACTGCTTGAATCTCGTCACAAACAATGCATTTCCAATGAACTTTGCCGAGCCAGAGGTGATTTAATCTCAGTGATTCATAGGTAATAAATACCAGATCACAACGGCGGATAGTTTCAAGTTCGCGTGAGGAATCCCTTTTAATCCCCTGGATCTTATATGTTTTAAACGTCTGGGGTCGGAAGAACTTTTGGATTTCACCAATCTGATTAGGATCTTCATTATCCCAAATATTAATAAGCGTAGTGGGTGCAACAATTAAGCTAGGTGAAATTGTCCCTCTTGCCTTGAGCCAGGCTTGGAAGGTTAGAATTTGAATTGTTTTACCTAATCCCATATCATCAGCTAATAAAAAACCATTCGTTGATGAGGTATGATATAGCGACTGTAATTTATGAACCCCTTCTGTCTGATGCTCATAAAGATTAATTTGTAAGCTTGCTGGGTTTTCATAGGGTATAGAAGCCGATTCTGATTGCGGAGCGGGTTTGCCTTCAGTGTGTTCGAGTTCTGTAAGATTATCTTTAATCAAGAGCATAGGATCTTTTTGTTTACTCTTAGGGCGCTTTAATTCCTCCGTTAATCGCTCAATCTGTCGCTCGATTTCTTGTTTGCCGTAATTTTTTATAAATCTTCCCTTGTGTTCAATAAACCGCTGATCCGAGTTAGCTTCACATTTCTCTTTAATTTCCTTTAAATCTTTAATACTCTTAATTTGGCTCGGATCGATAAACGCATCGCTTATTTTGGTTATCTCATCGATGAGCTGCTCGCGAGTTAGCTGGACCTTAAATACTTCTCCTTCATTTTGGAGTTCAAGTTCCGAAAGGTTTCTTTGATCTCTGTCCATTGCAACGAGTTTTTCCTGGAGTATCTCTCTATCTTCCGGCCGCCAAGGATGAACCAGTTCATCTGTATAGAGCGAAGGTGTCTGATACGCTTGAGAAAAGTCAAACCAACTTTCATCACTATTATTAGATGGTGAGGCAACGGCTCGATAATTAAGGTAACCCAACCCCTTTACTCTAGGGCCGTATTCCGAAAGGTCAAAATTCTCATCTTCAAGCAACTCGTTTTGGCCTCTATAAAAATCTTGCTCCTTCTCACCAGTAAGTAAACGGTTTTGTTTAACCTTCTTTGCTGAGTCCTTATTTTTAATAATAACTTTTACGTCTTTACCATTTTCTTTAACCGTATAGAAATTCTTGATTTCTGCATATTTATCGAAGGCCGACACAAATGAGCTATTAAACTCCTCGTCCTTGCCCGCAATAACAGGCATAATTTCTAAACCCCGGGGAGTTTTGTTGAAATCTAATTTGATTTTATCCACTATGACGGGTTTACCTTCAATACTCAAACGATGATTTAACGCTAAGTTAGTTCGTTCCGCAAAATCTTTTATAGATGCTAATAGTTCAAACTGGGAAGCAATATTGTTACTGAGCCTTTCATCTTGATTATACTTTGTGACAAGTTTTAAACAGTCATACATCTCGGGGGACAGTAATCTTTCTGAGCCATCTACGAGAACAATATTTTCCCTAAATCGTTTAATATCATGCTCCCGGCCGTCCTTAAATTGAAAGTTATATGTAACACGATCATCTTCGACAAAGTTGCCATTATTTTCGATATAGATAAATCCATCAAATAGCGCAGGTAAATTTAAAGATCGATAATCTTCAATAGGGTTGCCTTCCTCATCGAAGTAAAACTCATACATATTTTCATAAGGGATTACTAAACAAATCTTATCCTCCGCCAAAGATGCATTGGACATATTGACAAGCAAATGAATGTTGTCATCGGCACCTTGAAAAGAGATATTTAGACCATTTTCCTGAAGATAGATGCGAAGAACACTTGAATCTGAGTAATCAAGAGTTAAGCTTCGTTCTTTATTTGCTTTAAGCATTGATTTTAGCCGTTCTAAACCGAACCTCACTGTATCACTTCCTCATTTCATAGTGATAATATCGAAACTCCGTCTCAAACAATTCCGGCCAATAATAACCCTGATGTTTTAAGTGTATCTCCGCAATGGCTTTGTTTTTTAGCCTTGCAATCATTGCCGTTTTACCATAGACCTTCGAATCTCGATTAACTTGATCTATACTAAGGTTTTTCAAATAATACATGTGCATCGCACCCATCTTAGCAAATTCAATAAATAAATGTTCTTTTGTCTCCATTAAGATTGCACCATCATATTTCTCGTTGTACTCAATCCTATAAACGTAATGAGAGTACTTCTTCCAGAAATTCAAACGTATCTGATCCCCCGCGATATCACCAAACAAATATTTGATATTCTTCTGCGTTTTCCAAAGGGTAAAGACTCGCTTAGCTTCTTCACTTATCCCTTGCCACTTGTTTCGCGATAGCACCCCATAAGCGTCTCCGAGTTTATTACCAATCAATTTAAACATTTCTTCAAGCTGTGCCGGCTGATCATCAAAGTATTGTGTAGCGCTTTGGGTTAATAGGAACTTTTCGAAGGAGGGTTTAATAACATTAATTTCTTTATATGAATCTGTTATTTCCCTAACGAAGTCAAAATCCTCATCGCATTTCAGCGCTACGACCTTAGCATCCAGTATCCTCAATAGGATACTTTGAAATATGACATGGTTATCATTCATATAGTATTGATGCTTAACGTTCTGTATTTCTGCAAAACTCAGGCAACCTTTAAAGGGCCGGTATAGAGCCTGTATAAAAGACGTAGTGTCTTGGCATCCAAGCACTATATCTTTAACGTGCGTCAATGGCTCTTTCCAAACGCTGTTTTGAACTATTGCGAGTTGAAGTAGTTTATAAAGTTCGGGATCGGTAAAATTATCATAGTAAGAGGATAATAATCCTTTAACATGATAATAAAATCTTGAACCTTTTGTAAAGCACTTATGGCAAACATGACCGAATTTGGAAAACAGTCCCTCTTGTTTGAGTGAATTCGCAAAGAAGCATAGAAACTTGATTTCACTGCTTCTTAGTTCCTCTCCTTCGCTACGCAGTTTATCCTTTAGCCTATCGAGTTTATAGGAATCAGGTGCTATATTGAAGGTATCCAACGAAACGAATCGAGCCAATCGTTCAAGTTTTTTAGGCTTGAATCGTGCAAACTCAAATTGATAGTACTCAATTGTCATACTGCCACCCCATTAGAGGTTATTAATTCTTCCATACTTATATCTTCTCTTTGTCTAAGCTTTTCTTGAGATATTCAAAAATCTCTTGATATTTTAATTCAAACTTAATTTCAACCCGTCGATTTCGGGCTCTCCAATCCTCAACACTCTCATCTTGCATCTGCTTCAGAAAGCCCGTCTCACTTCTTCCCGTTAAAATAATGTAATTTTTAAGATCCTCCCTATAACCAGCAAATTCAGGATCATTGTAAATAAAAGTGTAGACACTTAAGGCTCTATCATGGCTAAGATCTAAACCATAATGATAATCTCCTAAGTCATCGGTATATCCTTCAATGATGATCTTGGCAATATTGCTTCTAATTTCTGGGTCCTTCAAAAGAATACCAAAATAACGCGGCATATTTTTACGGATAAACTCCTTACCCACAGCCTTCAATTCACTTTTTCCACTATCAAATAACAAGTCACTTTGTAAAGTTAAGGTACCAGTATCATCGATATAAAGAGAATCGCCAAACTCTTCTTTGATCTTTTTAATAATATCATCATTAATAGAAGTGAATTTTTCAAGTTCAGATCTCGCATCTTGTAATTCGTTGCTCACAGCAACAGCCTGAGCGGCAGCTTTTTTATAATCAAGAAGCATATAAACAGAAACTAGTAGAAAAATAATTAACAAACTAGACATTAAATCGCTAAAGGATAACCAGTAGGTTATTTCTTCGTCATGCTTTTTAACTTTCCTTAAGCGTCTACCACTCATCGACTTGTCATCCTAACTGCAGCCATTTGTTGTTGATATACTTCTTTAAGCTCGTCCATTTTACCCACGAAAGCTTTCAACACCGTATTTCCATCCTGAATGATCTTGGATGTCTTTTGATGCATTCCTTCTAAGTTCTTCTCATCTAAGATCTCATTAAGTTCCTCAATTGAGTTCCCGAAGTTCTCAATCGTTGCCTTGAACTCACCGAGCACCTTAGAAATGTGATCATCATAATCTTTAAATAAGTTCTGCAAGCCTTGTCTGACATTTGAAGTATAATCAACAACACCTTTGTTAATTTCTTGATTGAGATTATCAAAACTCTCTTTATAATCTCCCCAAAGCTGAACATACCCTTGGTTTGTATCCGTAAAGATTGCCAGTTGCTCAACTAGCTTATCCGACTTCTCACTAAATCCGTTTAAATTCTTCACTACGACCACGTACTGATCGTTAATTTCTCGTAAATCGTTCGAAACAATTACATCAAGACTCTTAATGGCCTGATTCAGACCCGTTGTCAGTCCCTCCATCGACGAACCAATGCTGGCATGAGTCATCCCGAGGTTTGCCATGGTATCGTTAAATTTATTACAAATAGTTTCGCTTGCTCCTTCGAATTCACCCACGCTCTTCTTTATACTATCTAAAACACTTTGAAAGTTGTTATTGAACTCATCCAGTTTACCAACAGTAACCGATAATTTTTCATTAGCATGTTTTTGTACTTCAGCCGAATAGACTGTTTGCTGTACGGTTTCCTTAAATAGCGCCATTGACTTGTCTTGCTGTTCGAGTGTCTCTCTGACATTCTTCACAAGCTCCAAATGCCCATCATAGGAATCCTGCTGAACACTGGCAAAGTTGTTTAAACCACTTATGATATTGACAAGCTCCCCCGCAAGCAATGAAGTATTCTCATTCATCTGCTTAGTACTATTTGCAGACAGATTAGTTTCCGAAACGACCGACTTTTGACTTTCTACGAGAGATTGTAACGTTTGGATTGTTTTTTCAAACTCTGATAATAAACTTTCATTACGCTCCGCCATAGTTCCGATCGTAGATTGAAGTCGTTCTAGCTCTTGACTTGTAGAGCTAGAAATTATCGTTCCAATGTTATCCACTAAGGATGCGATTGTGGATTGATTACTATTTTTGACAATCTCAATAAGTTGTTCCGTGGTTTGAGAAAACTTCTCTAGCGTGGGTCCTAAGGTGTTTTGCAAAGATGATTCGAACTTATTCGCAACAGACTCTGCGATTTCAGTCCCCATCCTTTGGATAGAAGCAGTTTGTTTTTCAAGTTCAACATGGAGTTGATTAATCCCATCGGCTTGTGTATTCATAGGAAAAATCGAATCGATTTTATCACTAATTTTGACGATTAACGACTCTTGATTACCCAGTAGAATTTTCTGATACACGGTCAATATTAAAGAAAATGCAATGCCATAGATACTGGTTCGAAAGGAGATTTGAACTCCATTTAGAAGAAGTTTAATACTATTTGTTGTATTCGTTACATCATTAAAATCCACACCGAGAAGTCCTATAACCAAGCCAAGAAAGGTCCCAAATATACCCAAGGCCGTCAGCAACTGGGGTGCGTAGTTGATAAACTTGAAATAAGATAAATTGCTATAGACTACTTCTTCATTGAAAAAGCAGTTTGACTCTATCGTTGAATAATATTTTACTCTTACTTCACCATCGTCTGAGCTTCCGGACTCTATGCGTCGAATCGTGTTTTCGTACTTATCCCAAACAGCACTAAGTACAGAATGTGAGAACAGGGTACGCACCTTATATACATCACCTTGAAAATCTAGGGTTGGCCTTGATTCAAGTTTTCCTAAAACATCTTTGAATAGTTTAAGGTTTCTTTTGCTGGACTTATCAAATATGAATAAAGAATAAGTCGTTATGCTGGCCATACAAACAAAAAAAATGATGAGGATTACTTTGTTACCAAGTTGACTTGCGTTAATGTCAGAAATAATAAAACTTACAGGGGGATAAAAGTAGAAAAATAATACCGCTGAAAACATGATTAGATAAATAGTCATTGGAAAATTGCGTACCTTTTGAATCAATATAGATGCCTCCTATAAACTAGTGCTAAAATTTTACAATATCATCACTTAATTATTTTATTTGACTTGAAACTCACACAGCCTTATCTCAAGGTAAATTCTACCACGAAACTCAGACATAATTTTGTGAATCATAGTCACCACTTGACCCACACAACTGCTAATAAATCGAACGCAAACTTCACTTGGCTCACTTTTTTCTTGACAATCGCAAATGATTCGGGCTTTCTTCAAAAGTTTTTGCTACATCAATAACGCCAATAACAGATATCTGATTCCCAGTAAAGGGGGTAATTTGTATCGGTTCAAATGCACTGTTAATCTCCCTATACATTGTTATCGTGATGAGAATCGGACAACATTTAGAGTCATACCTTTCTTTTTCGCCGAAATTTCTGCTATTCCTTCCACGGATACCAAATCTTTCAAAATCTCGAAATTTAATGACACTTCGAACTTACACTTTGCTTAGGAATGTAAAAAGGCGCGGTTTGTTTCAATCAACACCTCTTGAACAAAGAACTGATGGACTTACTGGACTATCAGTTCTTGAAGATCAATTTTGTGGATAAGCCTTTGGGCCGATTTGCGACGGACTCTCCACTAGACTAATATTGTTCTTATACTTTCGATCAGATTCTGGTGGCTCTGGGAAAACACAAGGAACCAACCCGAGCAAGTTACGCCGATGATTGCTTTAACTGATGCGCTAATTTTATAGCCATGCTAGGAATGTATAGCGTGAAGTATCGGTTCCTAAATGGTTACTACTAATTTTTTGGTATCTCTGAATATGAGCCTAACAAATCATCCACTGTTAATTTGTGTAGTATTAAATATTCCTGAACTTTTTTACCAGAAAGATCCCTTAAGTCAAGATTCTTAAACTCCATAAAAAATTTATTAACATTTGAAGTAAGATGATTCAACCTATTCTCCCTCATGATTTCAACGTTAAGATTAAATCCTGCCGCGTGACTTATCTTTTTAGTAGGAATAATCATTATTCTTTTGACAAGTGCATCTCCATACGTTTTTGCGAACCAAGCACAAGCGTTATTCATTTGACCCGTCTCATCCTTAAATATTTCCTTTCTATTCGTGCTCACTTTACTCTTACATTCAATTAAAAAGTACTCGTTATCACGTACTTTCCATAAATTATCGGGGCCTTCATTCCATTCTTTATCAGGGCGTTGGCTAACAAAACCTAAGGCCTTCGCTAAATCATCAACTGCTTTTTCGAAACGTTCCGCTTCTACTCCAAACCTAAGGTGACCTAAAATACTGTCGATCTGGATCTTTAGCTCTTCAAAGGTTTCAAAGGATTGAAGCCATAAGATAATATTTTCAATTCTTCTAAGACTTACTGAGGATATCTTAGTTATCGACATCCCTTCTTTAGGTTTAAAGAGATAAATATTCTTCTTATGTGCAGAAATTTGATATTCATTTGCTTGACTTATTGAAATTGAATATGTGTATCTCGCCATTTCTTGAAGATACCAGCCTTTTTCTTCATTTGTTGTAATATGTGTATCTATTAGCTTCTGAATAATATTACAAGCTTCAGTACTATTTCCCTCTGTGTATTCTCTTTCCGCTCTTCTTTCTGCTTCGAATATTTCCAGAATCTTTGAGGTTTCACTTAAAATCATCTCGTCCATATTTTCAATATAGAATTCTTTCCAACCTTCATCCCTCTTTAAAGATTGATTCATTAAATTTGCTAATGCCTTACTTGGTGAAATTCCATTCTTTATATCCTCTTTGGCAAAGTCGGCTATCTGTAAGCCTATTTCCACTTGAGTGTTAGTCTGCTGAGAAAAGTGTTTTCTCGTGTCTTTGCTCCGTATGATCTTAACGATTTCAGTACCAATTAAAAGAATAACACAATAGTCCTTTTCACCTCTTACTCCTCTACCAAGACCTTGTTCAATAATTTGTGCTTGTTTTATTGCGATAATCTCACTTGTACTACGACATAGCTCCATAAATCTATCCTCAAGTGATTCTGAAAAGGGTTTAGAATCAATAACTAGTATCCTGCAGGTATAATCGGGTAGGTCTATCCCATCATACCTATTAACAATAACAAGTGTTTTTTCAAAGTCCTTGTTTTTGAGCTTTTCAATTTCGTGATAAATTGAAGTTTTATCCGCAATAATACTACCATATTCCTTCCAATCTTGAGTCCCTTTAAAGCTTGGTACCATGACAACTATGCCAAACTTCGCATCATTTCTAGGTTTAGCTACGAGATTAACAATTTCGGATCGCTCAAGTGAACCATCGATTAAGGAAGGAATTAGTATCATTTTTTCTCCGGACCATTTCTCATTTTTTATACAAAGAGGATTAGCGACTGTTTTAGCATCTAATCCTAGACCCTTAATAAAGAAAGAATCATCATTTATTGTTGCTGACATAAAAATTCTATGTTGCGCATTCCCGTATGATCCAAATATTCCTAGAGGTAGTACATAAGGTGAAATCTCTAAACTTTCTCCTGAGATAATACACCTGCAGTCTCTAAGTATGTTCTTCAATAATGGCCAAACAAATCTTATCTCATTAAGGTTTCGGTTAGCCGATAATACTCTTGCAACTTCAGTAACCTTATCTTGCCAATCCCAGTAAGGTACGCCTAAAAACGCATCATATTCATTGTTCTTGATGTCTGCATATGTACCTATACCCTGCTTTTCGAGTTCAGGACCAAATAATGTTAATAAATCTTGATAAGCCTGTACATTCTTTTTTAAGGAAATCGTAAATGAGTCTTTTATACTGTCTATACATGCATGGGCATCATCCATTAAGACAGTAGCAACTTTAATGGATTTAGCGCCAAGTTTAAATTTAGTCTCACCATTAAATAGCTTCTTCACAGTCGTTATTAATATCGCTTTCCCGTCAATAAAGATATCGGGTAATTCTCTTTCGTTTGCAGAATAATTGATTCCAAAACTTTCGGCTTGTTTGCAGGTTTGCTCTACAAGATAATTATCTGGGCATAAATATATTGCAGGACCAGTATCCTGATTTATTCGAGATTGAAGAATTAACAAACCAATTAATGTTTTACCTTGGCCAGTATGTAGTTTGAGTATTACATCTTTTTGCTGTGCAAATTCGTTATACCACTGCTGTAAAATTTGCTCTTGCACAGGCCTCAGTGGACCTTTGTCACTTGCCCTATCCAAAGTTTCATAAATTTCACAGGGATGCACAATTCTGGCGAGTTCTCTTTTTCCTAGTCTTTTCTTAAAATCAACCACTTAAAACATCTCCTTTTAGCCCACTCTTTCTCAATCGATGTGATATTGGAATTTGCCTAAATTCAACTCTTGCATATACATAGCTGTAACTAACTTACAATGAAGTAAACACCAACGTACTTGGTACGAGGAAACAATTTACTATTACCTTCTTAGCAAGCGATTTCATTTATTGGTAGATTAAACAAATGACTAGAATAGTAATTCGCTCGCCCGAGATCGTTGCAATTATGCATTTGAAGATTCATGCCATAGCAATTAATATAGTCATTTTGAAAACATCCTCCCATAATACTCCTCCAACTTCTCATCACACCGCCCAACAATCCACGCATTCTCCTCCCCCGTCAGCTTCTTCCAAACATGCCGATTAAACTCCACATACCCAATATCCCGGCACCGACTCATAAATCGCATATCCTCAAACCGCTTAAAGGGATTGCTAAAGATATTTCTCTCGACATCCTTTCTCGTATATCCGTCTTTACAATACAGACTGGAGTTCTTCTCAACCACTAGCCCTCTCTCTTTTCTAATGCTATAAAAATCCATGAAGTAATTAACGATGTCCTCGACCCTAACTCTTCCGTTTTCGTCCACATGCTCAAGCATGGCTTTGAGCAGTACCGGTTTATAGGAAAAACTCATATCCATAGTCCTGACCATGTCCATAAACTTATCTTTCATATTGGCAGGATTGATCAGCTCCCAGCCATACTGCTTAGCATAGCTCTCTACGGTTGCTTCCTTAAAGTATTTAAAACTCCGTTTATCCCCGAAGGGTACCTCTAAATCAGGGGTTATCTTTCCTTCACGCAGATACCGTTCAATGGTTTCTGTTTGCACATCAACCATCCTCACGAACTCCAGCTGAGATATCATCCCTTTCACTTCATCCTGCCA
>LADV01000342.1 GCA_000961805.1 Peptococcaceae bacterium BRH_c23
AAGGCCATGGAGGTATAACCTAATTAGGTTATACCTCCATGGCCTTACTTCTATGTTATACATGTTTCGACAAAAAACATGCTCTTTCCAACTTGAATTTGTATTTAACATCTCGGTTTTCCATAGAAATATAATTCAACCTGTAGGAACTACCTGGAAATTTATTTATTTTAACCTGTAGTTTATACGGATGTACAAATACTGGAATAATCTTATAATAAGTCAGGAACTGTGCAGTTTAAGTAAATAATGGTAAGAGGATATTCAATCGAAAGAATGCCTTTTGAATTTAAGGTGCTAAATTAATATCTGTTATTGCAGAGGGGAAAAGACGCAGCAAGGGTCTTAACGTCGAATAGGATGAATATTTGGGACTAGCGTATTTAGTGTTAAGACAATTTAAGGGGGTGAAGGACGACTACGAGACGCCAATAAATCTGAATAAGATAGTCCATTGTCTAGAGCAGAGAAAACCTAAATATAGAGAGGAGAATTCATTACATGAAAAAAATGAAAAAAGCGTTAGCTTCATTAGCAATTGCTGGTATGGCGCTTACTATGATTCCATTTAATGCTTTCGCTGAGGGGACAGTCCCGACAGGTGCGGGAACTGCTACACAAATTGCGATACAAATCGCTGACCAAGGTGGTTCTTCACATACGACAACTCTTGACCAAATCGTGACTGAAATTATATCGTACCGTGGTTATCTTAATCCGAGTGAAAAAGCTTCCCTAAATGAAGCCAGAACAAACTTGTTGACTGCAGTACAAGATGGGACTTTAATCAGTGCCGCCGATGGACTTTTGACGGATCAAATAGTTGCAAAATTTCATGCAAAAGGTGTTACGAGAGCTGATGCAAAAGTGGCAATCATCAAGTCCCTCCTGGATTTTCAAGCGATTCACTATACTGATGACAACGCTACTATAGAAAGAGCACTCGTAAAGTTTAAAACCGAGAATGGGAAAACATTCAGAACGCTTTTCGGAGATGACTTTAAAATAGAATTATTCTATGGTTTCATGATGGCTACGCAAGATGAACTCCAAAAAGAGATCAAAAAAGAAATTAAGAAAAATCCATCCGTTATATTAGGCCTTGTAGGCAGTTCTAACACAGAAATCAAGGATAAATTAGTTGAATGGCTGAAAATAGCCTTGCACAATGTTGCAGATCCTGAAAATAGTAAGTACCACGTCTTTGATCAAAAGCTCGCAGATATTGGCTGGAATATAGATTTACTTGTTGATACGCAACGTCAGGTAGGGGCGGTCATTGACCCATCGAATGCGGCTGAAAAAGCAGTGGCAATGTCTGTTATTCGCTCTCGAATCCAATGTAAAATCAACGGTACTATCTGCGATCCCTTGACGCCTTTGGAATTAAAAAAAGGTAATAATAAACTTAAACTTGTTCTTTCTGTCAAAGGGATAGATACTGGTGCATTTAATCTTGCAGGCCTGCTTGCTTGGAAGACCGATAATTCAGCGATTGCGACTGTTGCCGAGGATGGCTCTTCAATTAAAGCCGGTACTACAAAAGGTACAACAGTGATAACTGCTTATAGAATGAATGATTCACAAGTAGAAACGAACGAGTTAATTAAGATCACAGTAGTTGTAAATTAATTGGGATTTGCTCAACGCTTGTATTACACTCGCTGAAGTTGCGGGAGAAGACATATGGATTATACAGAGAGTTGGGGATTCCAGCTCTCTGTTTTTAAGTTAATCTTTTCAAGACAGAGATTTCACTCAAACTTATTGAAATTTGAGCAAATGTTTAAGGGGGATACGACATGCGTAAAAAATGGCCACGGCTATTCTACACAAGCATGGCTATCAGCTTAGCAATCGTTTTAGGGTTTTTAGTACAAATGTGCTCCGCCGCGACGGTGACTCCCTCAATATCCAGTTTCAGTGCAACAGCAGTCACTCGCTTAGGAGGGATAGACCAATATGAAACCGCAGCAAAAATTGCCGGGCAAGGTTGGGCAGGAACTTCGGATGTGGTTGTCCTTGCAGCGGGCATGGCGCCTAATTTAGTGGATGCCTTGGCGGCAGGGCCATTATCTGCTAAGCTTGAGGCTCCATTGATTCTTACGGATGGGGGAAACCAGCTTAATGCTTGGGCGAAACAAGAACTTCAACGTCTAAAACCTTCAAAGGCCTTTATCATTAGCGGAACGGCTGTGATTAAGCCGTCGGTCTTAGTAGAACTTAAGGAAATGGGAATCACCCCTGTTGAGCTGGGTGGGTATGATCAATACGAAACATCGGTAAATATTGCTAAAGAAATGATCAACCAGGGAGTGCAAGTTTCTCAAGTCATTGTAGCCGCTGGGTGGACGTCTTCTGCGGATGCCTTATCGATTGCTGCTATCGCCGCAACTCAGGGCATACCCATAATGGAGACCACCTGTGACGCCTTGCCCCCCTCGGTTAAATCGTTTTTGGATAGTCTTTCCGGCATTACAGATTCTTATGTCATTGGTGGCATGGCTGTTGTAGGTAATACTGTGCAAGCCCAACTTCCGGGAACAACTCATCGTTATGCTGGATTGACCAAATATGATACAAATATTGAGGTCCTGAAAGGGTTTAAGGATGTTCTTCAGAATGAAAAAATCTACGTGGCTAATGGAGAAACCTTAGTAGATGCCTTGGCTGGAGTGCCATTGGCGGCTCAGAGCTCCTCAGCAATTCTCTTGACCGATCAGACGTTACCTACGACATCCTGCGACTATACGTTACTGAATGTACCCACTGAAGTTATAGCACTGGGTGGACAAGCTGTCGTGCCCCAGAGTATCTTAGAGTATGTGATGTCAACTCAGCCAGCTCCTCTGCCAGGATCTACACAGCCGACTATTAAGGTTCTTAAGATTCAAATGCATACGGTTCCTTCATACAACTCAGATGAAATGAGTAATGGCTCAACCGTTGACATGAGTGGTGCTCCGGATACGACTCAAGTGACTGGCTTTAGTATCACCGTTGACCAGTATTGCGACTTGCAATTGGATGGGATCGATAAAACCATTCCTCTTTCAGGAGGACAAGCTACCCTAGTGAACCTTGATGACTTAATTGCAGGAACACACGGTGGAAATGGGATTAGCTTAAGAACATTTAGAGCGTTTTACGGCAAGAGTGTTACAATTCAAGGGGAGCTCAAAAAAGATGGCAACGTCGCTGGAAATCTTTTGATGACGATAAAGCTCTAGGCAGATCGAACATGTTTTGCGGGACTATTTTGGGAGGTCGACATGGAAGAGAAAATTGAATTACGGCAGTATTGGGACGTGCTGCGAAAACGTTGGATGATCGTGGTGGCCTTGCCGCTCATAGCGGCACTCACCAGTGGAGTTATTAGTTTTTTTGTGATTAAACCAGTTTATCAAGCTTCAACAACGCTGATCGTTGGAAAGAAAGCTTCGGAGTCTGGCCAAGCGGCAGTACAAATGCTCGATAATAGTGTACTTCAAGCTAACCAACAACTTGCTAAAACTTATGCAATGATCGCGCAGAGTCGTACCGTCGAACAAAATGTGATCACGGATTTAAACTTGCCACTGACAGTCGAAGGGCTCGACAGTATGATCTCAATAAATCCAGTAAAGACCACGGAAATTTTGGAAATCCAAGTGACCAATACAAACTCTGAGCTGGCAGCCTCGATTGCCAATACAATGGCGCAAGAGTTTTCTAAAGCTGTTATTGACATCAAAAAAGTGGACAGTGTAAGCATTGTGGATACTGCAGTGATCCCGGATAAGCCCATTAAGCCAAGTAAAACCCTGAACGTACTGATTGCCTTTGTTGTGGGCCTTATGGCTTCTGTTGGACTGGTCTTCTTACTGGAATATCTGGATAACACTGTAAAGACTTCGAGTGATGTCGAGAAGCTTTTGGGGATTCCAGTACTGGGCATCATCCCAGACTATGAAATGGGAAAATAAGGGCAAGAGGGGGAGATTTGATTGGCATATTCATTAATTACCTTAGAGCAAACAAAATCCCCGATCTCAGAGGCCTATCGGGCGCTCAGAACAAATGTCCAGTTTACGAGAGTGGATTCAGAGTCTCAAAAAATAATGGTCACGAGCTCTGGTCCTCGTGAAGGGAAATCTCACACAGTCGCTAATCTTGGGGTTAGTATGGCTCAATCGGGAAAATCCGTTCTGATTATCGATGCTGATTTGCGTAATCCCACTCAGCATAAACTATTTGGGTTGGATAATGGAGAAGGGTTATCGGTTTCCCTGGTTCAGGATCAAGACTATCATAAATATATCAGGGAAACGACTGTGCCCGGTGTCATGGTTCTCCCGGCAGGTCCCGTTCCGCCAAATCCTGCAGAGCTTGTCGGATCCAAACGGATGAAACGCCTGATCGAGGAAGTCAGTGAGCAATTTGACATGGTCCTCATCGACACTCCTCCCATTATTGCAGTTACAGATGCCGCGATTCTTGCCCAGGAAGTTGATGGAGTCATCTTAGTCTTAGCCTCAGGGGAAGTGAACAAAGGTTATGCGCAAAAAGCCAAGGAACAGCTGGATAAATTGGGGGTCAAGATCCTCGGGGCTGTTCTGAATAAAGTGGACCTGAATACCAACGAATACTACCATTACTACTACTATAACGCTTCTGACGATACTGAGAAGAAACATAACCGTCATAAAGCCCGCTAAAGCAAATCAGCCGCAATCCCACACATATCTTTTTGGCGACATTGTTTCGTAAATACTTTAAGATTGCTAATCTAAAGATAATCAGCGGAGTAGAACGTCATAAATACACAGATTCGCATAATATTTTCCCAAATAGGAGGAATTTATGAATAAATGTCAAATCTAAAGGAAAGGGGGAATAAAAATGAACTTTGACAACATTGCTGAATTAGTTCACGAATTAGCCAAAAATCCAAACCGTAGCTCAGTAATAATACCACAGTTAAAATCTAGCCGTGAAATTACTAACTGCGAATTGGATGCAATAACAAAGGTGTTCTCGAATGAAGAATTGTCGGGTAATTCCTTAGCAGCTAGAATGTTACCGACTCGTTTTTGGTTCTAGGGGCCAGGTGATCATGAATATGGACCAAATTATTGCGAAGGAAATAAAACTGCTTTTAACTGAATCAGGGCTTAGCAAGGGTGTAGTAAGCATAATTAATAGTTGGCTTGATTCCAATTTTAGAATCAAGGGAAGGTATGGATGGGCCCAATTAACGCTTATGACTTGCGATTGCACTGGGGGGTTCTTAGAAGAAGGCCTACAAGGAGCAGTTGCTATGGAACTCTACGCCTTGGTAGCGGATATTTTGGACGATATTCAAGACCAAGATAACAACGAACTTCCCTGGCGTAAAGTTCCTCCTGCGCAAGCGATTAATTTAGCTACTTGTATACTAGTTCTTAGCTACAAAGCCCTTTCGACTTTATCTAATCGCCGTCACTTCGAGGATGTAAGCAAGGTTCTTAACCAAATGGGGTTACAAGCGTGTGATGGCCAATTTCAGGAGTTTTTGAATGACAGTAAAGAGAAAATTTCGCTTGAAGAATATTTCGAGATTATTAAGAAAAAGTCAGGCGGCTTAACTGCTAGTGCCTGTAAAATTGGGGCGATCTTAGGAGGCGCTGAACAAACACTTGTCGACCAGTTTGAACAATTCGGGTTGACATTAGGTTTAATAAGTCAAATCAAAAATGATTTCCATGATTTTTTAAATTTGGAAACAAAAAGTGATTTCGTTAAGCGAAGGAAAACTTTACCGTTCGTTTATCTTTTATATGTTCTTAATGAGATAAAAGCTGAAGAGTTTAAACGCCTTAGTTCTTTGGCGATCATAGGTTTAGATCAATTCGGTCCAAAAGAAAGAGGACAGTTAAGAGAATTGGTTGTAAATGAGGGGACTATTCATTATTGTTCGGTGATTCACGAGATGTATAAACAACGTGCGATGGAGATTTTAGACGGTATCCCGATTTCGGAAAAAAGTAAAAAGAAGTTGATTCAGCTTGTTGGATAAAATGTATAGGCGGCTAGCATTTCGAATTGCTAATGCCGCCTTTATTATAGTTTGCCTTGTGTATTTTACTGTTCTAGTCGGGCACCCATATGTAGGTCTTGGCATTGAAAGTAGGGAAGGAGAATGGAACGTTACTTTTAGTGATCCCCATGGCGAGGGTTATCGATTGGGGATTCGTGTAGGGGATATGGTTTTAAAAATTGATAACGACGACCCAGGAAAGTATCCTTCTACTGAAAAGTGGGGTGAGATAGAAGGAGCCTCAACGATTACCGTAAAAAGTTCTGGAGAGCCGATTAGAGTTGTCCAAATAGCTAAACCGCCTTTAACATATACATTGCTAAGTGAACTCCCGATGGCGGCTCTAGGATTTATCTTTTGGCTGGTAGGTCTTGTTACAGTATTTAAGCGACCTTTCCTAGTACAAGCTCGTGCTATATTCTGGTTAAATTGGCTCGTCGGATTAGTCATAATTTTAGCCCCTGCCTCAAGTCGTGGATTGATATTGGCGAGGGAACTTGAGGTAATCGGTTTCTCGATCGTACCAGTCCTATTGGTGAATTTTGTTTCTGTTTTGAATAACACACTTAATAGATTAAATCGACTTATAATTTGGGTCTTATGCCTAATTTCTGCACTTGTAGTTACGATTCTAATTTTAAAAGGGTTAGGAGCTGTTTTTGCGGTTGTAGAAATAAGAAAACTGGCGCTAGCCAATGGGCTGATCGGTACCGTTACAGTTTTATGGAATTTAGTTAGACTTGTTAAATTACCCACTGATAAACCCGAGAAGAACCAGGCAACTATTGTGTTTGCAGGATTAGCAATGGGGTTGTTGCCTTTTATTATACTTACAGCGATTCCAATCCTCCTTGATATTGACTTTCTCGTTAATCCTAAGATTAGTACTCTCTTTATTGCGATTGTTCCGATTACCCTTAGTTATGTTGTCGTAAATGAGAGCTTGCCGGATGGTCGTAAGTTCTTTCACTTTATTATTAGTTCTTTAGTTTCTGGTATTCTAACAAGCTGGTTTTTTACTTGGTTTTTACTGCTAATAGGTGTTATTAAAAAGTTAAAAAGTGAGACTTATCTATTAGTGTTGTCTTTAATCATAATGGCACTATTCATCTTTAATCTTTTTAAAGCTTTATTACATTATGCAATTGATATGATCCTTGGTACGGATGGGAATTCTAGAATTGAAAATAAAAACGTTGAACTAAATGGAAATCCGTCTTCTGTGAATGAAGCTTTAATAGTAGAAGAGTTAGTAAAGCAACTTGGGCTTGAAGGCGCCTTTGTTATAGCAGAGGATATGAAAGGTTGGTACACAAAAAGTGCTGTAGGACGATACCTTGGAAATACAACAGAACAAGCAATCATGGAGGATTATTACCGAACAGCTAAAAGCACAAGTCATTCCATTAAAACTTTTTCTAGCGATTTTCCTGTGGAGATGTATATACCCTTTGTTTCTGACGATTTTACATGTGGAATGTTCCTAGGCCATCGTCGTTCCCATATCAGATTTCAATCAAATGAGATACTGCTGCTAACTTCGGTGTGTTATCAAATAGGTCAACGCCTCAAAGCGATCCGTTTCATAAAGCAATTGTCTAGGGAAATAAACGTAATGGACAAAAAGTCTCGGGAATCACAACGAAGAAGCCAGGGACTGGAAGTAATCAATCGATTATTGTTTAGTAACCTCGAGGAAGAAAAGAAAGTTTTAGCGCGGGAAATACATGACGGATCATTACAGATAGGCTTGGATCTAAACCGGAGGATGAAGGAATTAATTGCGAATTTTTCGACTGAGAATAATAGTTTTTATACTGTCTCAGTTATGCAGGATATGATAGAGGATTTGAATTACGAACTTCGTTCAATATGTAGTAATTTACGTCCATCCTCTTTGAGGGATTTGGGTCTTATTCCTGCAGTCGAGGTTCTGTTTCAGCAAATCATGCAAAAAGAGCTTTTAGTAATATTTCTAGAAGTAATAGGAATGGGTAGAGAACATCGGTTTAAAGAGGATATTGAAGTGGTAGCATTTCGCTTTTTGCAAGAAGGAATTAATAACGTTGTGAAGCACTCAGGTTCGACCAAAGCAAATGTCACCATTACCCTGGAAGATGAGAGACTTGAAATGATCATTAATGATTCCGGTAAAGGGTTTGACCCCCAGAAGATCGCCGATTGGTCTCTAGTGGGCAATCATTTCGGAATAATTGGAATGAAAGAAAGAATAGAAAGCTTAGGTGGGGAGTTTTATATTACTTCAAATATTGATCATGGGGTAACGCTTAAGGCTTCTATTCCTATTTAAAGATTATAATGAGTAATGGTTAGGCGAAGTTAGTGTAATTATCAGGTAGACATGGGGATGCTAGTAGAGGAGGAATTATTATGGTCTCTGGCTCGGAGAAGACTATAAGAGTGGTAGTAGTGGATGACCATACACTCTTTGCGGAAGGTACTGTAGCATTGCTATCTTCTGAGCCTTATATTTCTGTAGTGGGAACTGCTAAGAATGGACGTGATTGTTTAAAAATAGTGAAGACGGAATATCCGGACGTGGTATTACTTGATATTAATCTTCCGGATTTCTGTGGCACTGATTTAATAGAGAAAATTAAAGAGCTAGCTTCAAATGTCAGTATTATTATGCTTACTGGACAAAACCCAGAAGAGTATGTTAATGACTCCTTAAATAAAGGTGCCCATGGCTTTCTTCTTAAAGACTGTTCAAAAACGGAAATGACTACGGCAATAATACAGGCCTCTAGTGGTAAGTACTATTTTTCCCAAAATATGGCCCAATATCTTAGATCTGTGATTGTTGGCGAAGAGATTAGTACCAATATTATAGAGGCCGAAAAAATCCATGGTACATCACTTACTCCAAAGGAAATAGAAATAATAGACTTGATTGCCCAGGGCTTGCGCAATAGAGAAATCGCTGCCACGTTGGGCATTAAAAACCGCACTGTGGACTTCCATGTTAGCAACATACTGTCAAAGTTAGGCGTTAAATCCCGTTTAGAAGCTGTATTGATTTATACAAAAGACAAAATGGAAAGCGCTAAGATTAGTTAAGAGAGTGATCTAAAATTGAATGCAAAAGAGTCACACATGATGTGTGGCTCTTTTGCATTCTGCTATCAATTTTGAATTAACCTGTAGGAAATACCGTGGAATTTATTTATTTATCCTGTAGCTTACACGGATGTACAAATATTGGAGGCGTCTTATAATAAGTCAAAATAGGGGAAGTGGTTCACACCTTTTACATCACCAAGGTGACATTAGGCCTTAAATAGAGGAAGAGAGGGGTGCCGGATATGAAGTTGATACCGTCAGGGGGTTCAGGGAAAACACCGCTATTGGATCATATATCGGAATGTAATCATATGGTACTCTTAGCGGATTCCACGAGAAGAATACTTCATCTCCAAGGGGGTGAGAGAAAATGTTAAGAGAATACGGGGCCATATTAGATGATATTTCCCAGTTAGTAGATTTAATTGTCCTTGGTTTAGGGTTTTTCTTTACTGTGGGGCTTTATCAATATAAACATGCTATGCCTGGGAGTGCTTGGGAACAATACTTTCTTATATTTTTGGTTTACAGCTTATGCTGGATGATTAGCTCTAACATTAATCGAGTTTACCAGTCTAGGCGATTTATGTCCGCAGGTTTGGAAACCAAGCAGCTCATTAAAGCGCATGTAGTTACCTTTGCCATAACCATTGCGTCCGTTACATTATACGAGCCCTCGTTGATACATAACCGATTTGTATTTTACTTTGAGGCTACAGCGCTGTGTCTCACGTTAGGTGTACATTTAATGGTTCGACTGATGCTGCAAGCTTGGCGTACGATAGGAAGAGATACACGTTATGTGCTAATCCTTGGTAGCGGACAAGCTGCTCACTCCTATTTAGATAAAGTCAATGAAAATCCTCAGTTGGGTTACAAAGTGGTCGGTTATTTAGCCCCTGAACGCAATGGTCTGGAGATACCTTACTTAGGTGATTATTCAAATCTCCAAACCGTAATAGGTATGAAAATAGTAGATCTTACGGTTATCACAGCACCATTGTCAGATGAACGGGTGAAGAATTGTCTTGAATTACTGGATCTCATGGGGAAAACATTAACGGTTCTACTTGATGAGACAGTAGCTAAAGTTGCTCGGAGTAGACCGATTGATTTTGGTGGACTTCCGATGGTTACCTATGATGGTCGTCCAAGACTACCTGTGCAGGAATTAGCCAAGAGGGGCATGGATGTTGTTCTTACGGGTATTAGTCTTGTAGTTATAAGTCCGATTCTGTTGGCAATTGCGATCGCTATTAAAGTTTCATCTGAGGGGCCGGTTTTTTTTCCTCAAGAACGTGTGGGCTTAAATGGTCGGATCTTCAAGATGTATAAATTCAGATCGATGGTTGTGGATGCGGAAAAACTTAAGTCCAAGTTAGCTCATCTTAATGAGATGAGTGGACCGGTGTTTAAGATTACAAACGATCCTCGGGTTACTCCGGTCGGAAGGTTTTTAAGGAAGACGAGTTTGGACGAGTTGCCACAGTTATGGAACATATTCTTGGGCGAAATGAGTTTGGTCGGACCACGCCCTCCATTGCCGAGTGAGGTTAATATGTATGATCCGAAGCATCGAAAGAGGTTGGCAGTTAGGCCGGGGATTACATGTATTTGGCAGATTAGTGGGCGGAATCAAGTAGATTTTGATGAGTGGATGGAAATGGATGCAGAGTATGTGGAACGATGGTCGTTATGGATGGATTTAGCGATATTGGCAAAGACGGTGCCGGTAGTGTTGGTGGGGAGAGGAGCGAGTTAATAAGTAACATGAAGAGCATTAAAGAAAAAAACAAATCAAAACATTCTTTAAATATAAATAATAGCGACACAAGAAAACCAAAGGTCTGTCTTGTATCCTCATCGGGCGGTCATTGGGAGCAGCTCCAAAAGCTACAGCCTCTCATTGATAAATACGATGGTTTCTTTGTAACCGAGAAAACGCAGTTTGAAGCCAAAGCAAAATATTTTATGTTACAGACGGATTTGAAAGATAAGCTGATGCCTTTCAAGATGCTCTATAATGCTACGAAAACATTGATGATATGGATAAGAGAGAAGCCTGATTTCATTATAACAACTGGAACCATGGTTGCTTATCCTTTCTATTTATTAACCGTGTTATTTCACAAAAAATTTGTTTTCATAGAAACCTTTGGCAGGGCAGACATGCCAACCGTGGCCGGTCTCAAAATGGAAAAGCATACAGATTTATTTATTGTCCAGTGGGAGACCCAGAAGAAATTCTATAAGAGTGCAATTTACGGGGGGTGTCTGTATTGATTTTTGTATGCGTTGGTTCCCGGAACTACCCTTTCAATCGCCTATTCGTGAAGTTGGACGAGTTGTGTGAAGTGGGAATCATAAAGGAAGAAATATTTGCTCAGATTGGTACTTCTACCTATCAGCCAAAACATTTTGAATACAGGGATTTTCTTTCTCAAGAGGAATTTCAGGAAAAAGTGAATGCAGCGGATATCGTCATAAGTCACGGAGCATCCGGCTCCATTATGAAAGCCTTAAATGCAGGAAAGAAAGTCATTGCTGTTACTAGGCTTGAAAAATACGGTGAGCATATCAATGACCATCAAATACAAAATAATGAAGCATTTGCAGCAAACAAATATGTGCTTGCGGTGTTTGAGCATGACATGGAGGATTTAGGGGCAGCAGTGCAAGCTTATTATGAGGGTACGGCTGATGTTGTTCCTTGGAAAAATAAAGACCCGATGGCGATTGTCAATATGATTCAGGAGTTTATTCAGGAGAATTGGTGTGACTGATAAAGAGGCAGGGAGAGCTGAAAGTAAGCGTGAGTATTGGTTAGATGTTGCAAAGGGAGAAGCAATTATAGCTGTAGTGATGGGGCATGTGGTTGCGTCTTATCATAATTCAGGGCTTCTGTTAGAGGCCACAGGATTTAATTTTGTACATAGTTTTATTGCGAGTTTTCAGATGCCTTTGTTCTTTGTTATTAGTGGTTATCTATATCGGGTAACTGATCAACGGGACGTTACCCTAGGGAACAAGATAGGTAAAAAGGTGTTAAGTTACGGTATACCATACATTATATTTTCAATTGGTTACTGGATTTTGAAAGCATTTACATCAGGCTATGTAAATACGAAACTAGATATTTCTGACTTGATTTTAATTCCAGTGTATCCCATCAGTTTCATGTGGTTTATCTACGCTTTGATGGTGATTACCATAATTGCTATTCTGTTGGACAGCCGGAATTATAATAAAAAAGTAATTTTAGCGGTCAGTTTTATCGCCATGTTGATATTGCCTTATATAAGTAAGTTAGAGATTTTAAGTCAGATTAATTTTACTGATACGTTTCTATATGATGTATTAAAATGGTTCTTTTATTTTTACTTAGGTGCCCATGCAGGAGCTTCCTTTATAAAATGGCTTGAAGTTAATAAAAAAAATAATACCATGTTCATTTTAAACGGAATAGCGATGGTAGCCCTGGTGATTATTAGCTTTAATTTTGTACAGATAAATTCGCTTTCAATTATTGGTGTGATAAAAGCATTCTTATGTATAACTTTTTTCCTACAGCTGAGTTATCGAATCGTTCAAAATAAAATACTTGAACACATTGGAAAGAATTCATTTCCAATTTATCTAATACATGGAGTTGTAATAGCAGCCACCAGGATAATTATGGATAGACTTGGAATTTTAATTGCAGGGGGGTGGAGCCAGTTATGTATATGTACGATAGCCGGAACCATTCTTCCATTAATGTTATATAAGATATGTCAGAAAATATGGGTTATAGATTTTTGCTTTTATCCTAATCGGTATCTTGGCAGCGATAAGTATCAAAATAAGTGAGATTGACATTATGATATGATTGATGAGTTTATTCAGGTAAATTGGTGAGGTTGAGTGTCATGAAAAGAATGAGTTGGAAAGAAAAAATAAGAATCATCATAAGACTTAGTCTATCAAACTCTGGCAGGAAAAAGGCGAATTATTTAAAGGAAAAAGGGATCTTCAAGGCATTTGGTGACAATAACTTTTGGTATTCTCGCATTATACCAGCTGATCCGCATTTAATTACTATTCATGATAATGTAAAAGTAGCAACTGATGTGTATTTTTGCACACACGATGTATTACATGATTTATTTAATGATGAATGCAAACTTCAGAATTCTTCGGTGAGGTATAAGCGATATAGTGGAGAGATTGAGTTGCTTACCAACGTTTTCATCGGAGCCAAGTCCGTTATTATGTACGGGGTGAAAATTGGCCCAAATGCAATTGTAGCGGTTGGCAGTGTTGTAACAAAGGATGTTCCAGAGGGATGTGTCGTTGGTGGGAATCCCGCAAAGGTTATTGGTAAATATGAGGATGTAGCTTCAAAACGAAAGATTTGGTCTCAAGAAAATTAAACCCATTATCTTAATAGAGTTTGGATTTAAATATAAAGTACAGTTTGAGATAAGCGAAGGGGTGAATTATGAATTTTGTAGTATTAGAAAATACAGGGAAAAGATTATTAGAACAGTTTCCATTTGTTAAGCGTTCATGCAAGAGAGTTTATCAGCTCGGCATGTATGCATTATCAAATGAGAAATTTAAATCAGAAGGCAAAGTGATTCGAGTATCACCGGATGATAAATATGAATATTTCTTTGGTTATTACGATAAATCCCCGTGGGACATTACCGATAGATACATGATTTGTTTAAAAGTGCGACAGGCATATACGTCAGTGGCTCCGAAAGACGATGCAGAGATTATTCTTCTTGATACAAAGAACGGTAATAAGCCATACAAAATCGCTGCGACACATGCTTGGAATGTGCAGCAGGGCTGTATGGCACAGTGGTTGGGGCCGGACTTCTCCGAAAGAATTATCTATAATGATTTCAGAGATAAAAAGTACTGTTCCGTCATTTTTAATGTTAAAACGAAGTCAGAAGAAAAGGTTTTACCCTTACCGGTATATAGTGTTTCTTCAGAAGGAACATTTGCTTTGAGCCTTGACTTTTCAAGATTACACAGGCTAAGAAAAGGATATGGCTATACCAACCAGCCAGATGTGACAGAAAAGGAATTATGTCCTGACAAGACCTGCATCTGGAAAATGGATTTACAAACTAGTGAAGTCATTGAAATTCTGAAATATACCGACTTTGCAAACTTCATACCTAGAGAAGAAATGAAAGGGGCAGAGCATAAAGTAAATCATCTTATGATTAGCCCAGATGGTGAAAGATTTATGATCCTGCATCGCTGGTTCAAAAGAGGCAAAAAGTTTACCCGGTTGATTACTGCCAAATGCGATGGATCTGATATGTACAATCTGAATGATGATAATTTTACTTCCCATTGCTATTGGAAGAATAGTAACGAGATTCTCTCATTTATGCGTAAGTTTGAGACGGGTGACCACTATTATTTAATGAGAGATAAGACAAAGGAATATAAACTATTTTGGCAGGAACTGAATACAGACGGACATTGCAGCTATTCTCCTAATAGCAGTTTGATAGTGACTGATACATACCCTAACAGAAAGCGTCTTGCATCGGTATTTATCTGCAAAGAAGAGAGTAATGAAGCAATGAAAATTACCAGGGTTTTTGCTCCATTTCGTTATGATAACGATGTGCGTTGCGACTTACATCCAAGATGGAATCATGCTGGTGATAGCGTATGTATTGATTCGGTACATGAGGGTAAGAGAGGATTGTATATAATTCCCATAATTAATCAATTGTAAAAACTAGCCTGAAAATAGGTTAAAACAGAATTACAGTGTAATTCTATTACTACACATCAAAGCGGAGGAATGCAATTTTGGGCCCTACATCAAATGCTTTGCACAAATCTTATGTTAGTGTAATTATACCTTGTTATAATGCGGCCAAAACATTACCATGGACACTAAAATCACTAGAGAATCAATCTTACAAAGACTTTGAAGTGATAATTATTAATGATGGCTCTTCTGACAAAATTCATGAAGTTGTAGATAATTATCTGAATCAGTCATCTTTGAATATTAGATATATTGAACAAAGTAATTCTGGGGTAAGTGTAGCTAGAAACAATGGATTAAAAAATGCTAATGGTAAGTATATATGTTTCTTAGATGGTGATGATGTTTATCATAGAGGATTTTTAGAGTTAATAGTTAAATCAGTGGAAAATAATAATATTGATGTATCTTTTGCCTATTTTGATAGAGATATAGAAAGTGTTTTAAACAAAAAAGAAGTCGATAACAAAACAACTTCAATTATTAATATAGCCGATATAATGAAAACTTTTATGTATGAGAAAGAAAATATCCATTTTGGCGGATTTATATACAAAATGGATATAATCGATAAGTACAATATTAGTTTTACAGCAGGAACAAAATACGGTGAAGATTTAGAGTTTGCTTGGAAATATCTGACTCATTGTAGTAATGGAATTATCATAAAAGATAAGATGTATGGTTACTATAATAATCCTTTATCAGCGGTGAATACTGTTAGTTGGAACAAAACGGATTTGGTTGAAGCTATGATTAGAGTGAAACAATATATGTTAGATGAAAATTGTGATTACGTTCACAATTTTAGTGGTTATATGTTACCTCGTACAGTATGGACGACAGCTAAAACCTTTGCTAAAGGGAAACGAAGGGATCTATTTAAAAAATTCGCAACAACTTATCCAGTAATAAAACATATGAAAAAATTAGCTATGGGAGCACCGAATAGATTACTTCGAATTTCATCAGCTCTATATTGCTTAAATTTATGGGTTTTTTATTATACGATCATTGTTGTTTATAAAAATAACAACAAATGAGCAATTGCATTATAACAAAATATTTCAAAGCATGAGGTAGCTATAAATATGATCGCAAAAGAACAATTAAATAATAAAACCAATAGAATAGATATTATGATTATGATATTAATTATTGCTGTTTGCATGAGTGGTGGAACACTAATACTATCATATAGAATATATTTAATTTGGGCTGCTGCTCTTTTGATGCTTTTTAAATTAGGAAACACATTTATATATATAAACAGATGTTTTATTATTTTTATGATACTTACAATTTGGATGGGGTTAGGAATCACATATACACAGGATATGGTTGCAACAATAAAATTTTTAAGTATTTATCTTAGTTGCTGTCTTATATTGGCAAGACCATTTGATGAAAAAATATATTTACGAATTATGAAGACATTTGAAATAATAGCAATAGTTACCGCTATTTCAATTATCATATCCGTATTTATACAAGATATGATACCGAATTATTTTATGTTTTTATTATCTAGAACGTATGAACAAACAATAATCGAACTGCAGACAGGATCATATTCGGGTTTTATCGGAGAACGTGGCGAAGCGGCCGTTATCATAAATGTAGCTTTAGCGCTAACCTGGGGCAATTATTTTACAAAATCAGCCTCAAACAAGAAAATGCTTCCATTGATGTTTATTTTTTATATAGCCTTAATCCTGACAGGGAAAAGAACTTTGTTTGTTATTTCAGTGATTATTCCAATATTTTTTATTATGATTTCAAAACAGGGTAAACGGAAAATTTATATTATTGGTGCTGCGATAGTTTTAGGGATTACTTTATATTTGTTATCCAAAAATATAGATGCGTTGTATAATCTGTTTTTGCGTTTTCAGGATAGTGACGATTATTTGACGATGAATGGAAGGGAACGATTATGGGAGGTTGCCATTAATATGTTTAAGGATAGACCAATATATGGAAGTGGAATGGGGAGCTATAATACAATTGCAAATGATTCGGGGATTCGATTTGGAAATGGAGATATTTGGATATATCAAGCCCATAATGTATATTATCAAATATTTGCTGAAACAGGAGTAATCGGAGGTACTATCTACTTAAGTTTATTGAGTTCTGTTTTTATGAGTGCATTTAAGTTATTCAAACGATTAACAGATTTATCGGTTATTCATCAAAGAATGCTATATTTCATAATATATATGCAACTTCTGATTAGCATATATGGTATTACAGGAAACTGGATATATTACCCAAATCAAATTATGATACAGGTAGTTATATTATCTATGATAATTTTCTTGATCCATACTTATAAGGAGAAATTACATCAATAGTATTTTAGGCAACTGAAAAGAGGTATTATCATGAGCAAGAAAATTGGAATTCTTACTTTCCACAAGGCGGTAAATTATGGTGCTGCCTTACAATGTTTCGCCTTATATCGAGCAGTAAAAAGTACAGGTTGTGATTGTGAAGTGGTCGATTACTTATATGATAATTATAAATGCAATAATACATTTCGAGGAAGGCTTTCAGGTGGTTTTAAAAAAATAATAGAATATATATTGATGTATCCTACACGTTCTATTCGTAAGAAGAAAATTGAAGAATTTTTAATGCGAAATACTACATTATCAGAAAAATTATATACGCCCCAAAACATTGCAGATTCAAATCAAATTTATGATAGTTTTATTGCTGGTAGTGACCAGATATGGGATTTAAAAAAAACAGGGAATGATCTAAATTTTTATTTATCCTTTATAAAGGATGCCAAAAAGAAAAACTCTTATGCTGCAAGTTTGGGTGAGATTACACCTTCGGTGAAGGAGTGCTTAAGGCGGCAGCTTATGGATTTTAACCATATCTCTGTTCGTGAAAAAGATTTGCAAGAGGCGGTTGAATTTGAAACAAAGCGAACTGCAGAATTGTTAATAGATCCAACGTTTTTGATAGATAAAATTGAATGGATGGAGCACGCTGTCACTCCGAAGGAAAATAATTATATTTTGGTTTATACTTTAGCAAAGTCTCCCGATTTATTTTCGTTTGCAAAACAACTTGCCAAAAAAACTGGTTTAAAAATCATATATTTGTCAGTTAGAGCAGAAAGACCTCTTCACACAAAGATTGTTTCAACTGCTGGTATAGGCGAATTTTTAGGATACTTTAGTAAGGCAAACTATGTTCTTACAAATTCATTTCACGGTACTGCTTTTTCCATTATCATGGAAAAAGAGTTCTTTATTGGTTTGCATAAAGAAACACATATGGGTAATGCACGACTGGAAACATTACTCGATAAATTTGGGTTAAATAATCGTTTACTTGAAAATAATTTGGAGTTAGATTTGAACAAAACCATAGATTATGAAATAGTACGTTCACGGATCAAACAAGAAAAAAAGTATGCCTTCACATTTTTGAATAAGATTATTTCTAATATAGAATAGTATTCGCTTTGTCTTAGAAAAATAGTTTGAGTAGTTTTGGAACAAGTAGTGAGGATTAAAGTAGATGCTTAATAAAATATTAAATAAGCTTAAATTGTCAATAAATGTGAGAAATGTCGCAAAGATTAGCAGTGGAACAATGGTCGGTCAAATAGTTTCCTTTATTACATTACCAATTTTTACTCGAATATATGGTGTAAAGATCCTTGGAATCTGGGCAACGATGTATTCAATATCAATTATTATAAATTCATTTTCAGACTTAGGGTTAACAAATGCTATCATGATTGAAGAAAGTGAAGAAGATACATTATTAATCTATAAAGTGGTTTCTACAATTGGAGTGATATTGAGTATTCTTTCTGGTGTAGTTATTTTTATTTACAATAACTATACAAACCCCTCCTCTTATACCGAACATTATATAATTTCACTTATGATTATAATTATTGCTTTTACTTTTCAGCAGACACAAATATGCTATACATGGCTTAATAAAAAAGGTCAGTACAATATATTAATGAAAAACCCCATTATTAACAATGTATTTGCAGGTGTAATTGCTATTGGTATGGGCATGATGGGGCAAATTACATACGGATATTATATCGGTATGATACTTGGGCAAATTGTAACGCTAATTCATTTAAAACGATATTCGCCTAATGAAATATTTCTGTTTAACATAAAGGAATTTTATAGAATAGTAAAATTAAAACGTGAGTTTGTAATTTATCAAATGCCTACGAATATTATTACACAGGTTAAAAACCAACTCCCTATTTTGTTTATCCGGGCATTATTTGGAGCTGAAATGGTAGGGTATTATTCGATTTCGGTAAAAATCCTAAATATTCCAGTTAATTTGCTGGCAACAGCAATTGGCCGGGTTTATTATCAGTCAATAGCGTCGATGAAAGATGATGTTATTGCAATTAGTAATTTTACATATAGAAACTTAAAAAGAGCAATGAATATGGCGATATTTCCCATAATATTACTATATTCCCTCTCTGATGTGCTAATACCTATGGTACTGGGTCCCGAGTATGTCATTGCCGGTGATATGATAAGAATTGTTGTTTTTAATGCATTTTCCACTTTTATGCTGTTGTCATCACGGGGACTTGCAATTGTATTAAATAAACAAAAGTACCCAATGATTTCGACAATTATTCAATTAATAGTCTGTGCGCTTAGCTTCATAGCGGGTTATTATGTTTTTGACAGCATCTACATAGGTTTAGCATTGATGTCTGCTTGCGTTTTTTGTATACAAACATGTTTTTTTTGTGCACTATTTAACACAATGAAGTTCTTGTGGTGGAAATATTTAAAGAACATATTAGTTTCACTTTCAATTATTGTTTGTACATCATACTTGATACGTTTGTTCTTGTTGTTGATCGGTGTGCTAAGTACACTTTAATTTGCCCAACAAATTCTCATTACTGATAAATGAAGGGAGAGAATGATTAGTTGAAAAATAATAAAGATATAAAATCTAAAAAAATTATACTTTTTAGTCAAAAACAAATGTGTTGTGGGTGTGAAGCTTGTGTAAGTGTGTGTACAAAACAAGCAATTTCTATGAAGAGTGATGATTACGGATTCATCTATCCATCAATTGATGAAAAACTTTGTATTTATTGCGGAATTTGCAAAAAAGTATGTGCCTTTCAAACTATAGTCGAAGAAAATGAACCAAAAGGTTGCTATGCAGCGTGTAATAAAAATGAAATTCAGTTGAGTATTTCTTCGTCTGGTGGTGCATTTTCGGCAATTGCAACAGATTTTTTAGAAAATGGAGGCGTGGTATTTGGAGCAACGCTGGAGAAAGAATGTAATAATACAACAGATGGTGAAATGAAACTTGTACCTAAGCATGTAGCAATACACGAACTTAAGGATATGGTTAAATTGCAAGGCTCTAAGTACGTTCAAAGTTACATTAGAGATACTTATAAAGAGGCAAAGAAGTATTTATTAGAAGGACGTCGGGTTTTATTTTCAGGCACACCTTGTCAGATTGCTGGTCTTAAAACATTTTTATATAAAAAATATGAAAATTTACTTACCGTTGACATAATTTGTCATGGTGTTCCTAATGCGGATTTTTTTAAAGCATATTTGTCATTGCTTGAAAAAAAAATGGGTGGAAAAATCGTTGATTTTAAATTTAGAGATAAAACAAAAGGTTGGGAATCGATGATTGGTAAGGTTACTGTTCAGATGAAATGGGGGGGAGTAAAAACAAAAACGGTTTATGTTGACGAATCCTCCTACTATAACTTATTTCTCAAAGGTTTAATTCATAGAGAAAGTTGTTATGAATGTAAGTATGCCTGTAGAAACAGACCCGCAGATATAACGATCGGTGATTATTGGGGAATACAGCATGAACATTCGGAAATTTTATCAGACACTAAAGGGCCGTATTCAGTGGAAAAAGGTATTTCTTGTATTGTTGTAAATACTACAGATGGAATAAAATGGATTAATAAAAACAGGAGTCGACTACATCTGGTTGAATCTAAGTTTGAAAAAATTGGTTATAAGAATGGGAATTTATATCACCCATGTACAAAACCACAGATAAGGGAAAAAGTAATGGATATTTATAGTAAACAAGGGTATGTAGGTGTAGATAAATTCTTTTATAAAAAAATGGGAATGCAAATTTATTTAAAGAAAATTAAAAATCGTATTCCACCTAACCTAAAAAAAGTAATTAAAAATTATGTAAAAAGTTGTTAATGGATCTTGAATATAGATAAATATACTCTCAAATTGGAAAAATCATCGATATAAAAGGAGAACAACTATGGACAAGATAGCATTTAAAACACTATCTCCACAAACCCAAGCCCCCAAGGCTATACCCCACCCACTTAACATAGCAGTAGCAGGGACAGGATATGTTGGCTTAGTCTCAGGCGTATGCATGGCCCATAGAGGACATCAGGTAACTTGTGTTGATATTGATGTAAAGAAAGTAATAAGGATGCAAGAAGGCTTTTCCCCAATTTACGAACAAGATTTAGAGGAATTAATGTATCTTAATAAAGACAGATTAACTTACACTACCGACTATAAATCAGCCTATAAGAACGCTGACGCCATCTTTATCGGAGTTGGAACACCGGAACAACCGGACGGTTCTGCCAACCTGTCATACATAGCAACAGTCGCAAGACAGATCGCTGAAACAGTTGAAAAGGACTGCCTCGTTGTGGTAAAATCCACAGTCCCTGTAGGCACCAATGACAAGGTGGAACAATTTATTCAGGACTTTCTGCCAAGAGACGGTGAGAATGATAATGTTGAGAAGAATAAGAAGATAAAGGTCGAAGTAGCAAGTAACCCAGAGTTCTTAGCCCAAGGTACAGCGGTGCGCGATACTTTGGAGGCGGCAAGAATTATCATCGGCACAGACAGCAAAACAGCCGAGGAAACCTTGATGAAGGTCTATGAACCCTTTGGCTTGCCTATCGTATCCGTGTCAAGAAGGTCCGCCGAGATGATTAAATACGCTTCCAACGACTTCCTCGCGTTAAAAATATCCTATATGAACGACATCGCTAACCTTTGTGAATTAGTGGGCGCGGATATACAGAACGTGGCCAAGGGGATGGGATTCGATAGCAGAATAGGTAATAAGTTCTTAAATGCCGGTATTGGCTACGGTGGCAGCTGCTTCCCTAAGGATACGAAAGCCCTGGATTATTTGGCTAAGCAAAATGGCTATGAGCTTAGAACGGTTAAGGCTGCTATTGATGTGAATAAAGACCAGAAAATACTCTTATATAAGAAGGCCTGTCAGAGACTCATTACTTTTAATGGCTTGAAAGTGGCTGTGCTGGGATTGACATTCAAGCCGGGAACAGATGATTTAAGAGAGGCTCCATCTTTAGAAAATGTGCCTTTGTTGTTAGAACAGGGAGCAGATATTTATGCGTATGATCCTGTTGGGATTAATAACTTTAAGAAGGGATTTCCTGAGACCAGTACAGAGGAGGAGGGGGAGCATGGCAAGGGTAGATTAAAATACGTAGAAAGCGTTGAAGAAGCGCTCCAAGGCGCTAACGTCTGCTTTATCTTTACAGAATGGGGAGAAATTAAAACTGTGAAGCCGGAAGATTTTAAGAAACTGATGCGCACCCCACTTGTATATGATGGAAGGAATATTTTTGGTGTGGAAGATATGAGGGAAAGCGGCGTGGAATATTACTCTATAGGTAGGAAGTAATCTGTCACCCGATAGAATAGGATGAGTGGAGGGCATTCCATCTTAATAAAAGGAGACGAACTAACATGATTGAAGGTTATAAACAATTAGACCCCAGTAATGCCTATTTAATCACCGGTGGTGCTGGATTCATCGGATTTTTCCTGTCTAAGAAGCTGTTGGAGCATGGATGCAGAGTCGTTGGAATTGATAATATGAACGACTATTATGATGTGAATTTAAAGTATAGCAGATTGAAACAGTTGGAAGGATATGACCGCTATACCTTTATCAAAGGGGACATCTCTGACAAAGACACTGTCACGAACGTCTTTGAAGACTACAAGCCAAACATTATCATGAATCTGGCAGCTCAAGCAGGAGTTCGCTACAGTATAGAAAATCCTGATTCCTATATTCAGAGCAACATCATCGGATTTTATAATATTTTAGAGGCCTGTCGTCATAACTCGGTCGATCATTTAGTCTACGCATCCTCCAGTTCCGTTTATGGAGCGAATACGAAAGTACCGTTCTCAACCGATGATCAGGTCGACAATCCCGTTTCGCTTTACGCGGCTACTAAAAAATCAAATGAGTTGATGGCGCATACCTATAGCCAATTATACGGCA
>LADV01000033.1 GCA_000961805.1 Peptococcaceae bacterium BRH_c23
TATCAAAATGGTGTTATGCTTTTTAATCCGGAACAGCCGCATGACGGTATGGCACATGATAAGACAGGTATTGATTATGTTATGGTATATATTGAGCCAAAACTGTTTTTAGAGATTCTTCAAAAGAAGGATATAGTCCGCTTCTCTTCTCCAATTGTATATAATTACAGGCTTGAACAAAGAATACTAAACCTTTCTTGTGCAATATTAAGCGGAAAAGATGAAGCATTGTGCAGTGAATTGCTTTTATCTCTTGCCGATAGCTTTACCCAGCCCAATCTTTTTATGAGTTACAGGAAGGATAATGATCTAACCAAAAAAGCAAAGGATATGATTCATTCCAGCCTGGAAAATGTACTAAGACTTGATGACATTTGTAGAGAACTTGATATTTCAAAATTTCAGTTTATCAGAATGTTTAAAGCCGGTACTGGAATTTCGCCATATCAATATTTTCTAAACTGCAGGGTAGAACTTGCAAAGCAGCTAATAGAAAAAAACAAAGATGTTTATTCGGCAGTAGCAGAATGTGGTTTTGTTGATTTAACACATTTAAATAAGCATTTTAAAAGTATTTATGGAATAACAGCATTTGAATATATGTCCTCCCTAAGTTAGGGAGGCATAGTGACAAAAGACAATACTCCTTATAATCGGCTTTTTTCATGAGTCTAATGCCTGCCGGCGCTTCGGTCCTGACAGTTGAATTTAAGGTTAATCTACTTGCCCCAGCGAAGGGCGAAAGGTTTGTAGCCAGAGGGATGGTAGTCAAGCCGGGGCGGACGATAACGGTTTGCTCAGGCGAAGTTTTTGCCCTAGGATCAGAAGAGCCCAAATTGGTTGCCACAATGACAGCAACGATGATGACGCTTCAAGGTCGTCCCGGAGTCGCCGAGGATTAAGAACTAAAACTCTGTGTGATAATTAGAAGAGAGAGTGAATAAAAGGATGAATAGTGAGACTAGAACTGAATTAGCTGTTTGTGGATTGGATTGTACAAGATGCGCGGACTATGAAAATGGCGAGATCAAGAGCTTAAGTGCGAGACTGGCATATCTGCTTAGAGGTTACGAACGAGTGGCAAGTCTGAAGTCGGTAAATAACCCCCTCTTCAATGAATATCCTATATTTCTCGAATTTCTACAGCACTTTGCCCAAGGAGCTTGTGGTGGTTGCCGGAGTGATAATTTACGGTGTCCAATCGAATGCCATGCCAAAACTTGTCATCGACAACATGGTGTGGATTTTTGTTATAAATGCAACCAGTATCCATGCGACAAACAATTTGAAGGCAAGACCAGAGAAAGATGGCTGGAGCGAAACAATCGAATGAAGGAAATAGGCGTTGAGAATTATTATCCGGAACAAGGTAAATCGCCCAGATATTAACAGAAAGTCTATTGGGAGTGTTATTTAAGCAAATACCGTTGAAAGATATCCCTTTGTGATTAAGGGACTCGTATCCAGTTTTTTATCAGTGATCAGACTCATTAGCCGGCGCATGTTGCCTAGGGAGGCCAAACCCACTTTTACAGTAATATTTTTCAATAGCAAGGTTTGGATGGGAAAATCGATGTTGCCAGGGAAAAGCCCGACAATCGAGAATATTCCTCCTACCCCTATCACCTGAGCAGCTGTGTTGACTGTTGCCGGGAGTCCGATAGCTTCAATAGCTGCATTCACCCCTTGTCCATTAGTGATCTCCATGATTTTAGTTACAGCATCCTGCTCTGTCGAATTGATGACATGAGTTGCTCCCATGGTTAACCCTGTCTGTAGACGATTAGTCAAGATATCGACTAGAATGATCTTAGAGGGAGCAAATAATCGGGCTGTCTGGATGGCACAGAGGCCGACTGGCCCGGCCCCAAAAACGGCCACTGTATCTCCAGGTTTTAAGGCGCAGTTATCCACTGCAAAATATCCTGTGGTTAACATATCCCCCGCAAAAATAGCCTGTTCATCACTTATTTGATCAGGAATTGTGACCAACGATGATTCGGCATGGGGAATCCGCACAAATTCAGCCATTCCACCGGGTAGATTACCCCAATTAGAGCCACTACCAAAAATAGCCGAATTCATACATTGTCCGTAATGTCCCTTACGACAATTTTCACAGACACCGCAATAGGGTGCAGGCGGGGCAGCAACCCTGTCTCCCAGTTTAAACATTTTTACATCATTACCAACCTCCTCCACTATCCCAATAAATTCATGACCCATAATAAAGGGTGGACTTGGTGGGAAATATCCATCTACTATGTGAACATCACTTGTGCAAATAGCCGTGGCTGTAACTTTTAAAATCACATCCGTTGGATTTTGGAGTATTGGCTTTGGCACTTCCTCCAAAGCGACCTGTTTAATACCCTTAACGACTGCTGCCAGCATAATATTCATCCACTTAATAGATCTCTAATCAAGTCTCCTTTCACGCTGTTCTCTGCTTTCAAAGCAATCAGTTGTTTAAGGAACTCCACAGAACAAATCGTCGTAGCGTGCGTAATAGCCGCAATTTCGAAACTTTCTAGTCCGTCACGAATGCAGCCCACTGTAAGATAGCCAAAAATTTCTTCTTCCACAACTATAGGAGCAACCAGACGCGGATACTGACTAGGAACATCCTTTAAAACCGGCAGCTTGATTGATTTCTTTTTATGGGTCATTTCCCGATAATAAGTTCGTCCCGGCCCGTTTAACCAGAACTCCTGTGACAAACTAGGCATAATAAAATCCTCATCATGTTCAGATCCTGCTAAAGGTTTGGCAAAATATAGAGGTTGAAAAAAACGATCCTCTAACAATACCGTCAATTGCAGGACATTGCTTAAGGTATTCACAACTTCTTTTAATCCCTGACCCTGAACAACCTGCTCCGTTAAAGCATTTTGAATCTGCATTCTGAAAATCTTGGGAACCTTCATCGCTAAGAACGTTGCCTTCGACAGAACGAATCCACCCCCTCCAAAACCCTGATCATAGCTTAAGTTGTATTAATACCGAATTTTCTGATTATTTATTATTAACAATACTATCTTCTATCTATTGATCTGTATATGTACATTTCTACGAATCATAGCCCATATTTTGGTAGAATATATCTGAATAATCTTACAAATAGTCACAACTGTTCTCTGAACGGTCGTCTTGTCTTGTCTCAAAAAACAGAAAACCGTTTGCCCTAACCTTATCGATCAGTTGGACAAACGGATACTCTCACTCATAATGCCTAATTAATAGTGTCAGTCAGTCAATCCCCTCGAAATTTTATCCCGTACTTCTTAGCTTTCCTAGCTATTGTTGAATGATCCATGCCCAAGGCTTCTGCCGAGCTGCGTGTCGAACTGTAAACCTGAGCGGCTTTATGGATTAGTTCTTGTTCTAAAAGTTCTCGCGCTTTTTTCAGGTCCATTAAACCGCTTACCAGCACGCGACTTTCCTGGTCACTCTGCAGGTCAAAATAATCACTCAGAACTTCGTCGCCCAGCTTAATAACATCACAGGGGGAAGATACCACGAGACGCTCAACAACGTTTTCCAACTCCCGGACATTACCCGGCCAGTCATATGAGGTTTCGAAATAGCGTATTACTTCAGGCAGGATTTTCTTCTCGATATGATACTTTTCGTTATACTTCTGGAGAAACGTTCTGACTAGGCCGGCTATGTCCCTTTTCCGTTCCCGCAGAGGAGGAATGTGAATAGGCACCACATTTAACCGGTAAAACAAGTCCTCGCGGAAGGTGCCTAGTTTAATCATAGCCTTAAGGTCTCGATTAGTAGCAGCAATAAATCTGATGTCCGCCTTTACCTGCTTAACCCCGCCGATGCGCATAAAACGCAGCTCTTGGATCACTCTAAGCATCTTAACCTGAAGGCTGAGCGGTAAATCTCCGATCTCATCCAGCAAAATGGTCCCTTTGTCAGCTACCTCAAGCAGACCCACTTTGCCTTCCCGGCCAGCCCCAGTGAAAGCTCCCTTTTCATAACCAAAGAGTTCAGACTCTAATAAATTTTCCGGTATAGCCCCGCAGTTTATGGCCACCATAGGTCCTTCATGGCGTTGACTGACTCGGTGGATCAATTTAGCCACAACCTCTTTGCCCGTTCCTGATTCACCGGAAATCAAGACGGTGGAATCAACCATAGCGACCCTTTGGGCTAATTCTGATACTCTCCTCATTGCAGGACTGTCCCAAACTACATCCTCCACGTCCAACAACCGTGTGCGAAGTTCTAATAGTTCTGAATGATACCTTGTCACCAAATCTTTGAGCGCCAATACTTCGGTTGCATCGCGGAAAATGGCCACGACACCCGTCATTATTCCTTGCTCAAAAATAGGTGTGATATTAGCGACAATATCAATGCCCACCGAAACTATATGTGCGTGGTCATCAACCACAGGCTTTCCTGTCCGTAACACATCGAGAATGTGGGAATTAGGCTCAATCTCAGAGACCTTTCGTCCCAACACCTTTTCAACTTGAACCCCAAAACTACGGGTGTAAGCTGGGTTGGCATAGAGTATGGTCGAATCCAGAGCAACTATAATGACACCGTCGTGAATTGAGTCCAAGACGCTATTCGTTAGCATTCTGCCGTCCCCTTTGAATCAATATCTAAGGAACCATGGAAGCAAGTTTTGGAAGTCTGATTCCTAGTTCCACTGGCGCACTTTATCACCTATCTGTGTATTTGGGCTCTGCAGCTTTTCAGGCGCAACGGTGCAATCGTGCACATAAGGTTCCCCAGCTTAATATTAGCACTATGTTAACCCAGTGAATAGAGCATATATTGTAAGTACTCGCTATTATTGACCTTAGACTAAGCACAAGTAAACTTGTTCGGAACAAATAAACTATAAGGGTGGGCACGTTTTTCGTGCACCACCCAGCTGGTACTAAAAAATATTTTGAGCACTATCATCGAAGCTTACATGGTTAATTGACCCAAGACAGGTTTGTAAACACCGACCCTTAATAAGAGGTAAAATAAGAAGTAATGCCCTACAAGATCAGCAGCAGTGATTAAACCAACGACTCCCGCGCCACCAGCTGTACCCACAAAGTAAGACATTAGCAGAGTAAATATTAGCCCAAACCCGAGGGCTAAGACATAGAATGGCAAGGCGTAAGTTCCGCTAACAAGCAGACGCAATGATTCTTTGGCTGCAGCCGTAGCATTGGTCATACTCAGTAAATAGAGTCCTATGACAATCAGATTTGTTATCAAAAGAACTATTTCCATATTACTTAAGAAAACAGTTGCTATAGCTACTTCGGTGAAGCCAAACTCAATCAGGAAAAGAGTAAGCGTTGTTCCGCCCAGCAAAGAGTAAAATAAACAGAGCACAGGCATCATGGCCGTATTCCATAAAGGAATAGAAGGCGAAGAGTTCATGAGAAACCCGTCATAAATCGCCACAACAAAAGCACTTAGCCCTGCAATCAAAGCGAATACCGAACTAGCAGCACTCCCAGCCGGCGAAATCAAAAAGAGTGTTCCTGAGACCATCATGATCATCATAGCCCAAAATCCACGAGCAACCCAGGATGTTCCAGGTTTCATAAGACCTCGCCAAAATCGCTCCGGTCTCCCCAGATAGAGCAGGTGGGCACCACCTTTACCGACCAGCACAATCAATAAACCCACTAAAGCTCCTAGCCAAGAATTCGTGAGAAAAACTGACATTAAAAATAGCCCTGAACCTATTTTTCCGAAAAAGAACGCCGCTGCTATCAAAGTTGCCCATTCTGTTTGGAGACGAAAACCGGAGACAAATTCGTTCCCTACCAAAGGCATGGTTTTTGGCAATTTGAACACCTCCTATTCTATATAATAAACGGAAGGTTCCGTGTTATCCTCAGATAAGGGCTGGAAGCCCCCCCGCTGACGGATTAGACGGCTGACCTTGCTTTCTGGGTTAGATAGATCCCCAAAGATACGCGCATCAGCAGGACAAGTCTGAACACAGGAGGGATCCAAGCCTTGGTCCACCCGTTCTACACAGAACGTACATTTCAGTACGACGCCTTCCTGCCACTTAGGATATTTCACAAGTTCATAGGGGGTCAGTTGTTTACCGTGATAACCATTTTTCAAGGAACCTTTCTTGAGGAAGATCCGGTTTTTATAAGGGCAAGCAACGTAACATGCCCTGCAGCCTATGCATTTATTATTGTCTACTAAGACAATTCCGTCCTCTCGCTTGGTAGTAGCCCCTGTCGGACAGACTCTTACACACGGTGCATCTTCACAATGATTACATAAGACAGGTATGAATTTTTTCTTGACTATAGGATATTCCCCAGCCACTTGCTCCAAAACTTTCGTGAAGAGGACTTCTGGCGGCGTACCATTCTCCGACTTACAGGCAATGGTACAGGCTTGACAGCCCACACATCTTTTTAAATCAATAACCATTCCCAAATGCATTAGTGTCACCCCTCCTCTCAAATTTTAGTAATTTTAACCTTAGTTGACGTTTCCAAGTGCCCTGTCATCCCACAGGTCCATTTAAGATCCGCTGGTAGCAATCGATTAAAATGAGTCTGCCTTTTCACCTTGGGAATGGGATGGTTGGACCAGCTGCTGATACCATTGGACATTGCGACACACCCCGGATGGATTTCTTCTAACACACTAGCCCGGCCAGTGACTTCGCCAAACGGAGAAGTAATCCTAATGCTGTCACCATTTTTAATTCCTTTGGCCTTGGCAGTTTTCGTATTGATCATCACCCCCATATGCATGGGGATATTCTCCATAGCTTCATTAATCCAAGGTATAGAATTGCTTTCTGAGAAATTGAGCAAGGTCTCTTTAAAGGCAAAAGCGTATAAATCAAATTCCGGGGCGATGTTGTGCAACGGGTGACTGTCCCGCCAGACAGGGATCGGCAAATACATGGAAGTATCCCATTTCCGTCCAGCCGCTTTCATCTTGGCTTGGAGGTCATCCCCTGTTTCTTTGAAAAAGTTAAAATATATAGGAATCCGGTGACCATGATAAGGTAAATACATTTCTTCTGGTGTCTGATGTCTTGTGGCATGACCATTTTCTTGGAACCAATCAAGCCCATGATCAGGACCATAAATGCTCTTAGCCATACGATCTGTAAGCTCAAGATTCGTATATTTTTTATCCGGTTCCAAGTAATACTCTGGTTTTAAGAAGACCGTGAAATTCAATAAGCCATTCCACTGTTCTAAGCACCCAATTCGCGCAGCTAATTCTGTTAAAATATCCGTTGCATCTCGACTATCGTAGAGAGGTTCAATGACCGGACGTCGATAAACGTGACCAGTAATTACCGGCGGCTCTATATCGACTAGGAGATGAGATTCCAGATAGGTATGATCTGGGAAGACTATATCGGCCCATTCCGAAGATTCATTGAGGACCACATCTATTGCCACAATAAAATCTAACTTTTTAAATACTTCGACCACCTTATCTGTTGCCGAAAGATTCCACATGGGGTTAGAATGCTGAATAATTAAGGCCTCAGGTTTAAAGTCAAAGCCAAATTTCTCTGGGTGCAAAATATTATCCGCGCCAAGGTGTCCCGGGTCAATTCCAATCGGAAACCATTCCATCAGTTGGAAGCTATAAGGCTTGTCGGCAAAAGCATAGGGTGGGTGCAAAAGATGGGGTTGGGGCTTAATCATCCCGTCCGTTCCCGGTTCTACAATTAAACAACGATGATCTAAGCCAACCCCGATGTGACCTCCAGGTACATCGATGTTCCCAATGATTAGATTGATCAATTTCATGGCTAAAGAATCAAGACCACCGTCAACATGCCCAATGGCTCCACGGTAGTAATTAACCCCTGCTGGACGATAAGGATATTCCTTCCCTTCGATCACAATTGTACTACCAATCCGGGCCGCTTCTCCGTATTCACGGGCGATCCGCCTAATGGTTTCAGCAGGTATCGTACAAATCTTGGACATACGCTCAGGGGTATGATCTTTTAAAGTATCTTTAATAACTTGAAAAGACGGTCGACATTTAAGGCCATTGACAACATAGTTCCCTTCAATGGCATATTCCTGGATACTCTCGTCATCAAAGACTTTGACAGAATCAGACCCCGCATCCCAAACTAAGGCCTTGCCATTCTCTGGGTCACGAACAAAATTACCATCAGGCCCAATTAAGTAAGGACCATTTGTATGTTTTTTAATAAACCCAGCATCGTATATATTTAATTCATGAAGCAGAACATTAACCATTCCTAGGACAAAGGCTCGATCCGTACCGGGTAGAACAGGTATCCACTCATCCGCCTTAGCAGCGCCGGTAGACATTCTAGGTTCCACTACCACAACCTTCATGCCTCGATTAACTCTAGCCTCTGCCATACGTTTAATAGATCCAGCGACATGCAAGTGTGAAGAAAAACCATCACCGCCTCCGATTTGAATCCAATAATTGCAATATTCATAGTCATTCGTCGCTGCAAATGAGCCATCTAAGGTTCCATTAACAGGATGATAGGCCGCCCCACAATATTGCCCGACTGTCGAAAAATAATTGGCTGATCCATAAGCCGCACCCCATCCCCAAATGTGGATACGATGAAAGTCATTGATCGAAACTAACAACTTACGTGGATCTTCCTCTCGAATCTTTTTGAGTTTTTTGGCAGTAATATCATAAGCTTCTTCCCAGGAAATTGCCTCCCACTTAGGATCGACCCCAATTCCCTTTTGGGGGTTAGTTCTTCTTAAAGGAGTTTTGACCCGGTTCGGATCGTAAAGTCGCATGATTCCCGATTGCCCTTTGGGACAGAGCTTTCCCTTATTGTTAATATCATCGGGATCCCCTTCGATTTTTAATACGACCCCATCTACAACGTGAACCCTAATTGCGCAACTGTGAATACACATTTTACAGGCACTTTTCACCCAGTAATCCTTCTGGGCCGTTAATTCAGCTTGACGCAAAGTCTCCATTCCTCCTTCTTTCACTCCTTGCCCTAACCTAACCCTAAACCTAACCTTGGTTAGACATAGCTCGTCATCTTCCTATCTCCAGCCTATAGGCTTCTCTTCAGGAATTGACCCGTTGCCTCAGAGACCATTTGTCCATCTTTGACAACGACCTTTCCTCCTTTGATCGTCATTATTGGCCAACCACGAAGTTCTTGACCATCATAGAGGCTAAAATCAGCTCTGGAACCTAAATCTTCATGGCGCACTGTTTTAACTAAATCAAGATCCACCACAACCAAATCAGCGTCACTCCCTGGTGTAATGGTCCCTTTGCGCGGATAAAGTCCGTAGATCTCGGCTGGGTTTTTGCTCATAACTTCTACTAAGCGAATGAGATCAAAACCACGATTGTTGACTCCATAATTTAACATTACCGGCAGACTCGTTCCTACTGCCGGATATCCGGGCATAGCTCCCCAAATTCCTTTTTCCGCACCCTTTAGATCTAAGGTCAAGGTAACATTGTCAGTACCCACAGTATCCAACAAGCCGCTAGCCAGACCCTGCCAGAGAGCATCGACACTTTCAGTATCCCGGAAAGGCGGAATCATATGGGCCACTAACCCCAAGGGACTATATTTATCGATGGAGAGGTAAGGGGAGGTAGTTTCCGCAAAAAGTTTGGGGTAGCGTGGTTTCAGTTCCGCCAAAGCCTTAACACTCTCAGCCGTGGAAACATGAACAATATACATTCGACTTCCTGCCAGATCATTGAGATAAGCGGCCCTCCGTACTGCATCTTCTTCGGCAGCATTAGGATGTGTATCTGCCCAATCTGCAAGAGTTTCGCTACCTCTGGCCCGCACTTTTTCAGTAGCAATCCTGATCAGATGAGGATTTTCAGCATGAACACAAACAATTGCCTTGTCTCCTAAAGCTGCCACAATTTCTAGGGTTTGGAGCATGAAGCCGTCATCAACGTCTGGTATGAGTCCGGGGATTCCTGACATGTACATCTTGAACGAGGTAATTCCGAGTTCGTTAGCATAGGTAGAGATTTCACTTTGCTGTTCGGGAGTCATAATAGCTAAGTGAAAAAAGACATCAGCAACAGCTTTTGCATTGGCGAGATCAATGACATCTTTAAAATAGGACATATATGGATTCGGACCGCCCATAAAAGCGCCTACTGTCGTAATACCGCCCATTAAAGCGGATGCTGTTTCCTTTTCCATCTCTTCTGCCAAATCACCGAAAATACCTAAATGAATATGAGGGTCAATAAGACCAGGTAAAACAAACTTTCCTGCCACTGAGATTTCTTCGTCCCCGCTTAAACCTTGGCCAATCGCTACAATTTTACCATTCTCCATTGCCACATCGGCTTCAAAGATACCCTGTCCTGGAATCACCAAACGACCGTTTTTTAATACTAATTTACTCATGAACTATACCCCCTTCTCTATTTTCCTATGGTAGTGGGAATCCGGTTTTCTCACCCCCCTAATTACAAATAACCCCATAATTAAGCCTGCGCTCTCAATAAATCTCAAGTCCTGCAGGTATTATTGACAGTGATAGGGAAAACGCAATCAAGTCGCCAGTTTTCTTTGTAAACGTTGCCACTCCAGATCAACCTCTCGTTGAATTTCCTCTATCTGAGCTTGGTTAAGATGTCTATACCTTTTTTGCAGCGCTAAATATTGTGAAACAGGTGTCCCTTTAGAACCGTAGTTCAGTGTATAACGCTCTCCATTTTCTATTTCATACAATGGAAAAACCCCTGATTCTACTGCCAAACGGGATACTTTCGGCCCAGCATTATCTGCTAAACCCCAACCATCCAGGCAGGGGGCCAAAACTAAAATAAACCGTAACCCCTTCATTTCTTTGGCCTTGGCAACCTTACGCGCTAGATCTTCGGGATAACCCGTGGTTGCTGTAGCCATATAAGGAATACGGTGGGCAGCCATAATCTCCGCCAGATTCTTCTTGGGTGTTTGTTTACCCGCAGGAGTAGACGCTGTGTAAGCCAGGTAAGGGGTTGCCGAGCTTTTTTGTGATCCTGTATTCATATACCCTTCATTATCCAAACAAACGTAGATAAAATCTTCATTGCGCTCGGCTGCAGAGGATAAAGACTGGAAGCCAATATCATAGGTTCCGCCATCACCGGCCATAACGACAACTTTTGTATGGTCGTTCCCTTTTGCTTTCAGCGCTCGGGCAATACCCGTCGCCGAGGCAGCACTAGCCTCTAGAGTTGTTTGATAAACTGGCATGCGCATTGAGCTTAAGGGTTGCGGACCGGAAATAATGGCGATACAAGAAGGCGGCACTACTCCGATGGTATCCGGTCCTAAAGTGTTCACAATATAACGCATAGCCAAGGCTTCACTACAACCAGGGCAGGCAGCATGACCGGAATTAAAGACTTTTTCTTCATTAATTTGATAACCCATCTTCAATCATCACCCCTTCCAGACAGAACTTGTCACGGGTTGTGTACTCATGGCTTCCCGGACTAGTGCTGCGATATTTGTCGGAGAGATATTCGTCCCGCCTACACCTGTCAGATATCCGTGTATTGCAGGTCCACGCTCCAAACCATATAAGGCTGCTTTAAGTTCTTGATGAAGGAAGCCACCTGTCCCAGGGGCAAAATTGCGGTCCAAAACCATGACCTTAGGTACACCCCTTAAGGCCTGGCGCACTGCCTCGAAGGGAAACGGCCTGAACAATTTAACCTTGATTAAACCGACTGGTACGCCTTCTTTGCGTAGATTATCCACGGCATCCCGAGCAGTACCTACCATACTTCCCATGGTGGCAATTACTAATTCAGCGCCCTCGCAGCAATACTCCTCAATAATTCCATAACCGCGACCCGTAAGCTCCCGCCACTCTAGATCTGCTTCTTGAGCCACATTAATAACACTTTCCATCGCCAAACCCAGATCTCGGCGATGACGATAGAACATCTCTTGATTGACGGTATTTCCCCAAGATTCCCCGATCTCTGGATCTAAACGATGGAGGGGATTAAAATCAGGTAAGTATTGATCCACCATCTCTTGAGCCGGAACCTCAACAATATCTAAGGCGTGTGAAACATAAAATGCTTCATGCATAACCATAGCCGGGAGCATGACCTTTTCGGCAACCCGATAGGCTTGCAGGACAGTATCCAAAGACTCTTGACCATGTTCACAGTAATATTGAATCCAACCCGTGTCTCGTTGTGCTAAACTGTCTGTTTGATCAGGCCAGAAACCCCAGGGCGAACCAATGGTCCGGTTGACATTAAACATCACGATGGGAGCCCTAGCTCCGGAGGCATAATGTAACATTTCGTGCATTAACATTAAGCCCTGAGAGGCAGTCGCCGTAAACACTCTAACCCCTGTCAGAGAGGCTGTGATACAAGCTGCCATGGCGGAATGCTCTGATTCGGCTGTCATTAATTCAACAACCATTTCACCAGCGGCTTGAAACTCCGAAATTTTTTCCACAATTGGCGTTTGGGGTGTAATCGGGTAAATGGGAACTACTTTTGGTTGAGCCAGTCTTACACCATAGGCAACAGCATGGTTACCATTCACTAGAATGCGGTTATTGTTTTTGTTCATCGTCCTGTTTCCTCCTTCAATACAACCGCTCCTCGTGGACATTCCTGAACACAACTACCACAGCCTTTACAAAATTGATCTAAAATGCGGTAATGTTCTGTCAAGGAAGAGTCTTTAACCACTGCCATGTCTGGACAAAAGTAAAAACAATTGTCGCACTCCACACAATTACCACAACTGAAACAGCGCTCTGATTGGGTCTGAGTTTGTTGGGGACTAAAACCTATTTTAAGCTCTGCAAAGTTTTTGAGCCTTTCTTCAACCGCAACTGTGCCCTTCTCTTCCCGATTCTGCTCCGGGAAATAAAACATATTAATTTCCTGGTAAGCAACTACGTCTTGTGACGTTTGCGTATCTTTTGAACTAATCCCCTTGGAATACGGTTTCTTTAAATACTTATCAATACTTTGGGCAGCTTTTTTCCCTTGCCCAATTGCTGTGGAGACAAAGCGCTCTGCAGGAGTCACATCTCCGCCCGCAAAAATTCCAGGTCGATTAGTCGCTAAATTAGCATCGACCCTGACTAAAGATTGTCCGACATTGATTACGCTATCCCAACCGGTCAATTCGGCATCTTGTCCAACCGCCAAGATAACATTCGTTGCAGAAACGCTAAATTCAGTACCAGAGAGTGGAATTGGCCTAAGTACTCCTGCAGGAGAATTCTCATCTAACGTAACCCTGATACAGTGCAAACTAAGGGTTTCAAAACTTATGCCTACATTCTGAACCATAACACCCGCTAAAATCTCGACTCCTTCTTCCAAAGACTCAGTCAGCTCATCAGGCTGAGCGGGCAGTGACTCTCTAGCCTCTAAGGCTAGTACCTTAACCTGACTACCTAAACGCCGGGCTGTACCAGCGACATCTAAGGCCACACTACCTCCCCCGATGACAACCACGTCTTGCCCTAATGGAGGAGCTTCTCCACGGTTAACCTTTTCCAGAAAATCTAAGCCGTTAAACACCCTGAGGTTATCTACTGAAAATTGGGGGAGTGTTTTAGAACTCTGAGCCCCTAAAGCCAGGAAAACGGCTGAATATTCCTTTTCTAACCCGCTTAAATCACTGGCCTTAACCGAATGATTCAACTTTACTTCTATACCTAGTGCTTCTAAGCGTCTTAATTCCCCATCCCAGGTTTCCTTGGCTAATCGATAGCTAGGAATCCCATAGCGCAAAACACCGCCGAGTTCGGGACGAGTCTCAAAGATGGTAACCTTATAACCAAGTCTTTTGAGCTGATAAGCACAGGATAGTCCTGCTGGTCCACCACCGATCACTGCTATCTTCTGGTCTAGTGCTACCGTTGGCTGGGGTAAGGCCCACCCCTCACTCAAGGCTAAATCGCCAACAAATTGTTCAAGGGCATTGACCGCGACTGCACCATCATATTCACGACGATTACAGGCACCCTCGCAGGGATGATGACAGATTCGCCCAGTTACCGCGGGAAAAGGATTGTTGTCCACAAGAGAAGACCAAGCCTCTCGATAGTGTTGCTTCCTGGCTAACATGATCCAAGTAGGTATCTCCCCGTCAACTGGACAGGCACAGTGGCAAGGTGCTAAACGCTTTTGATAAAAGGGGATAGCACTACGCCAAGTCCCTGTATTCAAAATATCCGTCCAGCCGGTCGTCCAAATAGAAGGTACTTCCTTAAAGGTCTCTTTCATTTAACACCCCCCTTTCTAGTTAATCTATACCCATCCTCACAGCATTTAAGGTTTTGATCCACTTTAACCGGGCTCATCTCTGAGACAACTTCACATAAAACCTCAAGGGTGGGTTGACCTAGCAAACCAGCAACCGCCCCAACCAAGGTTGTATTAACGATCCGTCCTAGCTTATTATCGCTAGCTATAGCCATGGCATCTATGGTAACAATCCGAAACCTTCCTAAACCAGTAAAATGTTCGGGCGGTTGAGCTGAATTGATGATGACAAAAGTATTCTCAGTCGCACCTCTTAAGAGAACATCATTAAGTAGACTGGGATCGAAGCAGACTATAACATCTGGATTTTCAATGTTACAGCGTAAGCGGATAGGTTGGTCATCCACTCTAATGAAAGAACTGACCGCTGTACCCCGTCTAGCTCCTCCGTAAGTGGCATAAGCTTGGACATATTTGCCTTCCCGGAAAAATACATTCGCTAAAATATCCCCTGCCATTTGCGCCCCTTGACCGCCACGTCCCTGAATAATAAATTGCAGCAAACTCTACACCTCCTCCAGCTTTTTAATACAAACTCATTCAATGCAAGTTAACGTCCAACTTTTTCATTTCTGGAGGATTTATCCTTAAAGGACCTAATCTTGAGTGTGGACGGTAGTATTTACAGCCTGAACAGTAAGGTTTATTCTAAATATTCTGATTTTTATTTTAAACTTGGTACAATAATATACCGCGCCCCTTCAGTTAACAACTGAATTAAGACTATTTCGCTTCTAAAATAAGCCTTTATAGCTGGTACAACAATTTACCAGGGATTATTTTCTACTTCACCCTTACTAAGGACTGTTTTGTCATTAAAACACCTTAGTGATTTGTTTTTTGGTATGTATATGTACCAAAAAACAAATCACTAATTAATTCCAAGGACTTCATAATTAGCGTGGAGACACATTTTTTACATGGTTTCCACGCTATAAAACTTGTTAAAACTCCCCGACGGTGCTTTTCGGAATTACATCTTCTACTGATCTTTATTCTGCAGTGCAGTCAACACTCTTTCTGGAGTCATCGGCAACTCTTTGAATCTGATTCCAATGGCATCATAAACTGCATTGGCAATAGCAGCAGCCGTAGCCACTAACCCAGATTCCCCTACACTTTTAGCTCCAAAAGGTCCAGTTTCACTAGCTGCCTGGACTAAAATTGTTTCAATTTGCGGCATGTCTACTGAGGTCAGAATTTTATAATCCGACAAATTAGAATTTAAGGGCTTACCTGTTCCCAAATCAATACGGTAATCCTCTGTTAAGGCGTAACCGATTCCCTGCTGAACTGCTCCTTGAATTTGGCCTTCTACTGAGGCCGGGTTTACAGCCGTTCCAACGTCGTGAGCAGCAACCACTCTTATGACCTCAATGATTCCAGTTTCGGTATCAACTTCGACTTCGGCAAATTGGGCAGCGTAAACGGGTGGATTACCTGGTGGTTCCTCACTTACTGCTCCGATAAATTGATGACCATGGCTACCAAAGTGAGCAGCATGGGATATTTCTGCGACGCTCAGTGATTTGGAGGAATCGTCTCGCGCCCAAACTCTGCCCTCCTTCACCTCAAGTCCTTCAACAGGGATATCTAGAAGTTCTGCAGCCATTACCAATAACTGTTCTTTGGCCATTGTAGCGGCCTTTTTTACAGCGTTTCCTCCAGAATAAATCTGGCGACTGGCATGACTACCAATGTCAAATCCATTGACATCTGTATCCGACATTTTGCTAATCATGACCTCGTTGAAGGGAATCCCAAGCTCTTCGGCGGCAATCTGGGATAAGGATGTAGCACTACCCGTCCCAACATCAGAATTACTGAAATTCAAATTGGCACTACCATCTTCATTGATTTTAATAATAGCGGCAGAGGTTTCATGGAGCATCGGTCTAGCCCCGCTCACATGCATCATGTAACCCATCCCGACTCCACGCTTTTTAACCCCTTGACTTATTCGTCCATTATTTCTTTTTTCTGTCCACCCGATTGCTTTAGCACCACTTGCAATAGACTCCTCTAAGCCGCAGCTTTCAATTGCCCAACCACTCCACATCCAAACCTCTCCGGCACAGGGGTGATTCTTGAGTCTCAGCTCAAGAGGATCAATACCCAATTTTTCTGCGATATCGTCCATCTGTGATTCGACGGCAAACACCACCTGAGGGTTACCATAACCGCGAAAAGCACCACATTGTGTAGCGTTAGTATAGACAGAATAGTTATCTACTTTTATGTTGGGAGACTTATACATAGCTAAAAACCAACCGGCCACAGGTCCAGCCAAGGAAGGGGTATGTGTGGCATAAGCACCGCCATCAATATAAGAGGTAAACTGGCGAGCCGTAAATGTACCATCTTTTTTCATACCGGTTTTGAGAGTCATCGTCATAGGATGTCTGGATTCTGTCGCTAAAAAGGCTTCTTCCCTCGAATATTTGAGCATAACCGGTTGCCCAACCTTCATAGCCAATAAAGCGGAGATTGGTTCATTAACCACCCCTAGACGACTTCCAAATGCTCCTCCCACCGACGGCTTTATGATGCGAACCTGTCCAATCTTTAAGCCTAAGGCATGGGCTGTAATTCTCCGAACCAAATGAGGCATTTGTGTCGATGTCCAAATGGTGACACGACCATCCATGTCTGGTGCCGCCATGGAAACTCCACAGGGTTCCATGCTTACTTGGTTGACTTTGGGCACCTGATAAGTGTCTTCAAAGACATAATCTGCTTCAGCAAAGCCTGCCTCAACATCTCCAATTACGACTGGTGTATGCCCATAAGTATTATTTTCGGCGTCGTGTAAACGTGGCGCTCCTTCCGCCAAAGCTTGTTCCATACTTACAACAGCAGGCAACACCTCATATTCAACTTCGATAAGCTCTAAGGCTTGAGTTGCCGTCTCTTCATCAACAGCTGCCACTGCAGCAATTCCGTCTCCGACATAGAGAGGAGTATTTGTGAGAATGTATTGATCCTCAACTAGGATTGCCCCTGGTGATGGAGGAAACCCAGCACTATTCCACAAAATTTTCGGCGTATCCTCATAAGTTAAAACAAGCTTAACCCCTGGCAATTGCTTGGCCTTTGAGGTATCAATCCTGATAACCTTAGCGTGAGCGTAAGGACTACGCAGCACTTTACCAACCAACATATGGGGCAACACCATATCCCCGGTGTATAAAGCACTCCCACTGACTTTTTCCCGCGCGTCTACCCGGGGTAATGAATGACCAACAACAGAATAACTCATAATTGCTTCCCTCCTTTCCCTATCGACGACTTACATCCATAATCGCTTCGACGACCTTAACATACCCTGTACAGCGACAAAGGTTTCCTGTGATTCCTTCTCGTACTTCTTTTTCTGTCGGATGAGGATTGCTATCTAATAATGCTTTAGCTGTCATAACAATTCCCGGGGTGCAATAACCACATTGTATTGCCCCGTGGGCAACTAGTGCTTCCTGAATAGGATCTAATTCCATAATCCCACCTATGCCTTCAATCGTGGAAATTTGCTTACCCACTGCATCGACCGCTAAGATAAGACATGAGTTGACTGGCTTACCATCCATTAATACTGTACAAGCACCACATTCCCCGCTGTCACAGCCTTTTTTTGTACCAGTCAGGGCCAAGTCCTCTCTAAGCACATCCAATAAGGTCTTTTTTATCGGAACATTAACTAGATATGTTTCACCATTAATTTGCAAACTTATCGGTGTCATCATAGTTCTCCCCCCCAAGCTTCAACAAGTGCTCGCCGTGTTAGAACACCCACCATTTGCTTACGGTAACTGGCGGTGCTCCGAACATCGTCAATTGGGTTAACTGCCTGCTTAGCCAATTCCGCTGCCTGCTCGAAAGCGCTCAGGGTTGCCAAAGAATCGGTCAAACTATCCTCCGCATCCTTGATACGTAACGGAGTCGAAGCAACAGCACCAACAGCAATCCTGGCTCTGATTTGCTTTGTTCCCGGCTGAGGCGTTAAGAGCACTGCTACATTAACTAAGGCAATTTCATGACTTTTGCGCTTTCCGTGTTTATAAAACACACCCTTACTGTTCAGCGGTGGAAGATCCATTTCTATGGCAGTAAGTAGTTCTCCTTGTTGTAACACCGTTTGACTAGGTCCAACATAAAACTCCTGCACAGGAACCTTGCGTGACCCACTAGGTCCTATAATCAGCAAGCGTGCCTCATACATTAAAAGAACTAAGGCAACATCTGCCGCAGGAGATGCATTACATAAATTACCACCAATCGTTGCCAGATTACGCACTTGAGGAGTACCCAAACTCCTTGCTGCCTCAACCAATACAGGGAAGTGAATACGAACCAACGGGTTCTCGATTAGGGAGCTTATTTGTGTTAAGGCACCTATGGTGATGGTTAGGCCCTCATAGTTGATTCCCTTAAGTTCTGTCAAGCCTTTAATATTGACGATGCCCCTCCAGTTTATAGGGCCTTTCTTCATTTTAACTAACAGATCAGTTCCCCCTGCTAAAGGTCTGACTTGATCTCCCAAATTAGCTAGTATAGAAACTGCCTCTAACAGGTTTCCAGGTTCCCAGTAGTTTAAATCCGACAAAAGCTTCACCCCCTAGAATATTTCAGGTTAAATTACTTGAATGAATTCCCTTTAGCAACCTAAATTTTACGCACTTTTACTAAGTAATAGTTTTAATATTCTGATTATTGATCAGTAAAAAATAAGGAAACTGCGCAATAGCATTTTCCAAGCACCCTGTCTCTTTTAGTGGGAGGACTACCTCCCTTTCCCAGCACCGAAACACCAAGAAACACCCAAAGGTATCAATTAAAACCGTGAACTTTTTGTAAATATCTCTGACAGACTTTCGCCTTATCACCACCTTGCTTCTCAACTTAGTCATAGATCTCTACCCAAATGGCGAGTCACATGACTGTATTTTAATGCAAGATGAATTCCTAATTTCGTTAAGAACCTCACTATTAGCCTGAACAGCTTATCTAGCGTACTATACAGTATAATTTAGGCTTTTAACAGTTCTTTGAACCAGACTGGATCATGATTCAAAAATAGCCTTGGTACATTACAATACCACTTTTTCCTGACATTTCCTGAAACACACGCTATAAGCCGACTATTATTTCAATCTCTTCGATACACAATTTACCACTCTTTCCAAGGAATGTACCACCTTTTAACTAATCCGCTGACATTAATTTATATTTTTGAATTTTACGTAGCACTGTGGGGTGGGAAACACCTAGAAACTTGGCTGCCTGCCTTATCGTTGGATAGGCCTGCAAAGTTTTACGCAAGAGTTCTATTTCCAACATTTCAATGGCTTTTTCGAAAGGCAGAGGTTCATTAACCTGAATTACGAGAGCCTGTTGTTCAGGTACGCTGTTCACATTAAATGGCAGATGTTTAAGAGTCAAAACCTCATCCTCATTCATAATCAGCATTCGTTCAATCAAATTTTCTAATTCGCGAACATTACCTGGCCAAGGATGACGTTCAAAAGCCAACAAAATTTCCGGCTCAAATCTAATATTGCTAGAATATTTTCGGTTAAAGCCTTCTAAAAAGTGGATAGCCAAAGGGACAATGTCATCTGTACGCTCCCTCAGGGGAGGGAGGTGAATGGGTACGACATTTAAGCGATAAAAAAGATCCGCCCGAAAACTATGTTGGGCTACCATTTCTTCTAAGTTTTTATTCGTTGCGGTCACTACCCGCACATTAAATTTAATGGGTTTGGCAGCACCGACTCTAAGTACCTCCTGTTGTTGCAATACTCGCAATAATTTAACCTGCATTGTCATCGGCATTTCCGCGATCTCATCAAGAAGTAGAGTCCCGCCCTCACAAAGTTCGAAAATACCTTTTTTCCCTCCACATCGGGCACCTGTAAAAGCTCCCTCTTCATAGCCAAAGAGTTCTGATTCGAGCAAGTTTTCCGGAATAGCTCCACAATTGATTTGTAAAAAGGGCCCATTGACACGAGGACTTAACTCATGAATTAAGGTGGCCACAATTTCCTTTCCTACCCCGGACTCCCCAGTAATTAAGACGTGTGAATTTACATGAGCCACACGAACTATCAGTTTAAAAACCCTCTGCATACTCGCACTTCGGAATATGAATTCCTCATGACGCCACAGCTTTGTTCTCAACTCCTTAATTTCGTGGGCATAGCGGATATTCTGTTGCTCCGTAGTTTCTATCCGTTCTCGCAAAAGATTCAGTTCAGTCATATCACGTATATTACAGACTACACGTAGAACTTCCCCTTTTTCATTAATAACGGGGCTGCCAGTAATTAAAATTTCTTTACCGGTTTTTATTTTTTGTTTGATAGTCACCGGTTTTTTTTGGCTCAGAACAAGTAAGGCGACCGCTTGGGAAACTGTACCGTCATCTTGAAGCTCTCTGACATTACGGCCAACTCCATTGTCTTGCTTGGACAAACCTGTAATTCTTTCATAACTAGTATTGACTCTTAATAGAGTACCTTCTCCATCAATAATCCCAACGCCATCGTAAAAGGATTCGAGAATAGCCTCAAATTCTTTATTTAACTCTTTAACGTACCCTAACTCCATAGCTAAAGATTCGAGGTCAGAAACATCTTGAAATACTGCAATTGCGCCAACTACCCTGTCGCCTTCAATAATCGGTGTACGATTGGTGACCATAATTAGGCCGTTTTGTTCAAACTTTTGCCCAAACGAGGGTTTACCACTATAGAGTACCGACGTAAGTCCAGCAGGTAATAAATCACTGAGTTTCTGTCCAATGACTTTACCAGCAGCGACTCCCAGCATGCGCTCCGCCTGGCGATTAAAGATTGTAACTCGCTCTTCGGCATCAATAGCTACAATTCCATTATGCACAGCATTAAGGACCTCGTTCAATTTATTAAACCATGACAACCTTTGCCACCTCCCCAATCCAGTATTTGTTTTCTACCTTTCATCCTCCTCTTCTTTGTATCTTCTAACATTCCACACCTTCCCTTCATATCCTTCCAAGAGTGCATAATTTATCCAAAAAAGCTCGCCTTCCTGAAAAAAAAGTTCATAGCCAATTTTTCCTTTCAACTTAAGTTGGAAAAGAAGATTGACTATGAACCTTGCTTATAATTCAGTCAGTATTAGATACCAGCCATTTCTTTCAGTTTTCGCTCAATTGACTTGTCTAAGTAGGGAATTTCATAATTATCTACGATTTCATTAACGCGTTTTTCAGCTTGATTAATCATTGGCAAAGAGTCGTTTAATCTCCATTGGTCATAGGTTTCCCGATTCGATAGGGTCGGCTGCCAAAACTCAGTACGGAAATTTTGATAAGTATGGTCTGAAGTTAGAAATTGTCCCCCCGGACCCACATCATGGATCAGTTGCACAGCTAAATCGTCCACATCAAGCTTAGTTCCTCTCAGGAAACGCCGTACCATGCTGCAAAGTTCGTCATCCATAATGAATTTTTCCATCGACATGGACATGTATGATTCCAGGATACCTGCTGCATGGAGAACAAAATCCACACCCGCCATTCCGGCAGCCTGAAGACTCATCATACTTTCATAGGAAGCTTGAAGGTCCAAGATTTTACTATCTGTTAAGCATCCCCCGGCTCGGCACGGCAAACCGTAGGAGTGGGCTATTTGGACTGCGGTGGCAATGATCCAGGCTCCTTCGGGAGCACCAATACTTAAAGAGCCGTTACGCATCTCAGTGATTGACGAGGCTGAACCATAAACCACCGGGGTTCCCTCCCGAATCGTTTGAGCAAGGGTGATTCCTGCCAGTATTTCCGCATTCTGCAAAGCGAGTGCACTTGCCAGAGTAGCCGGTGAGGTTGCTCCGGCCATGCCTAAGGACGCAATAATCACGGGTTGTCCTGCTTCTGCATAAGCTATCAGGGCCCCAACCATTCGTTCGTCCAACATCAAGGGAGTAATTGTATTAATCAAGCTTATCATTACTGGTTGTTTCAGAATGCCTTTTTCACCATCGAAAAGTATTCCAGCCATCCTTAAAGTATCTTTAGCATGTTTCTCCCCAGTTGCACTGCCCATAAAGGGTTTATCCGAGTTAACAATACAAGCATATAACATGGCATTATGCCTGTCTTTTTCAGCAACATCACTAGGCTCTACCAACACTCCGCCAGAGATCCCCATATTGGCGCTCGAGCCAGAAAGCTTAGCAAATTTGATAAAATCTACGAAGGTAGCCTTGCGCCTCAGACCTGAAGCCAAGGTAACATACGGTGCTCCGTATCCTGGAGCAAGAACCGGGTCTCCAGCGCCGACGGTGATATTTTTACTGGGATTTCTGGCATGAATGGTAAATTGGCGAGGGGCTTTAGCTATAGCCTCCATTACTAGTTTAGGCGGAAAATAGACACGTTCTCCCTCTACTTTAGCACCAGCAGCCTGTAAAACTTCCCTGGCCTCTATATGATCAATATTAACTCCGGTACGTTCCAAAATTTCGAGACTTGCTGCTTTTATTTTTTCAATTTCTTCGGGTACAAGTGTCGCAAGAGTTGGCCTTGTCAAAACCGTGTCCCCCTTTATTCCTCCCAACTAGGATGACCGATGGCCGTGACCTCAAGGCGCGTTTCAAGAAACACGACGTCATCTCCTCCGGCCGTATGACTTAGTACTTCTTCTTTCTCAATGAATAACTCCGGATTAAGCACTCCCGCGCGTTGTGCTCTCTGCAGAGCTACTTGCTTGGCTTTGTCTAAAGCATTCTTTTCGGCCTCTTCCAGATATAAAAAGGCTTCCCGTTTCCAAGGCGCATGGACTACATACCCCCCTGCTACACCTGGTTTAATCAGGATGCGAATGAGTTCAGCAACCTGACCGGAAGCTGCACCCACCGCATTAGCCACTTCGGCATGTAACGGTATCATAACTGGGGTATTCAAGGTATTCCCTACCGCGGGAAGATAGCCTGACACCGGAGCCCCTAAAGCAATAATCGGATAATTAAGCCTGATCTCAGTCTTAAATCCCCGCTTGTGACAACCATCAAGCAGAGAGCTTAATAGAAATGCCACGCTTGGCTCAGTGTTAAGATTGATTCGCAACCCCTCTCGGTAGGCAAAACTTTGTAAAATAGTCATACTAAGAGCGGTTTGGATTTCATTCAAGACTTTATCTGCAAATTCGTCCAGTCCTATTCTCAATCTATGCGCTAGAATCCTCGCTCCTTCCTGAGCAGCTGTGACATTATAGTCTGTAAAGCTACCGAGGACATGCAGTAAATCCGTGGGGGTAAAAGAAATTCGACCAATTATCTGAGCCCGCTCTAATTCTTTTAAGGGCAATAAGTTTGGATCACGTCCCACTTTGTCTGCAAGAGCAAAAATATTGTGAGCACTGCTCTCTAGAGCGTGGATTATTTGCCATTCTGTCTGATTCCAGCGGTCTCCCTGGACAGGTTTCTTGACCAACATAAAGCAATCCGCTGGTTGGGTATCGATTATTTCCCGATTCGGGTCAACTCTCTTCAATTCTTCGATGAGAAGAGGATACTTGTTAGCTACGACTGACAAGGGCCAGACCCTTCTCGGCCCGATGATTAGTTTTCGATCCTTGGAAACCTGGATATAACTGTCTCCGCCCAGTCCAAAGGTACTGATTTCTGCAGCCTCAACACGGGTCTTCCACCCTCCTACTGTGGCTCCCTCACAGTTCATCCTGGGGCGACCGTTCTCTAGGATAGCAATGTCTGTCGTGGTCCCACCCATATCTAAGGCTAGGGCGGATTCAGTTCCGGTTAGAAATATTGCTCCCACAATACTGGCCGCAGGCCCTGACAGGATGGTTTCAATAGGCTTTTCCCGAGTCATCTCTTCACTCATCAGTGAGCCATCCCCTTTGACAATCATCAAAGGAGCTGAAATTCCCTTCTCTTTGAGAACGGCTTTGACCGCTGCCAGAAGTTCGGCAATGATCGGTAACAGTCTAGCATTTAGGCAGGTCGTCACTGTTCGTTCGTGAAAACCGAGAGCAGTCGTGAGTTGGTGGGCACATACAATCGGTACATCCCAAAGCTCTTGGATTATTCTTTGAGCATTCTGTTCATGTTCTGGATTCCGAATACTAAGATAGCCGGAAATTGCAATCGTATCGACCTGACCATGCATTTCAGTCACTGCTCTTCGGATAGCCTCAAGATCGAGTTCCGCTAGAGGTATCCCTTTAATATCATGCCCGCCTCTTACAACAAAGGTCTGCTGGGCAGGTAGGTTGCCGGTTGACTCATGCCCTATGAGAATTAAGCCAACCCGACAACCACGACCCTCAACAATAGCATTCGTAGCTAAGGTCGTGGACAGTGATACGAGCTGAACTTGACGCGGGGTAAAGTCACCCATGTTCTCGATACAGTTTCGTATTCCAATCGATAAATCTTCACGTGTCGTAAATGCCTTGGCCTTTTCCCTTACTTCCCTGGTCTCTAAATCAAGAAGCACCCCATCTGTAAAGGTTCCGCCAGTATCAATCCCCAATACTAGGGGCATAGCCTGTCACCCCTTTCTAATCCATCTTCCAGTTTTCGAACCCCCACTTCTACAAGTGGGGGTGATACCCTGTCCTCATTGCCGACTTAACGAACTTTTTGTTCAGACCGTTCTACGATGGCCCGAATTTTTTGCTGAACATCCTTCGGAAGTGGATCTGGTTCATAATTTTCTATGATATCTTTAACCTTTTCATTGGCTCGTTGGAAGAGAGTTTTTTCTCCGTCTGCCTGCCAACTCTCATAACGTTGACGATTAATCAGACTTGGATAATATGTTTCAGTTTTAAAGTGTTTCATCGTGTGATCCTCGGATAAGAAATGTCCTCGTGGACCTACTTTATCAATCAGATCTAAGGCTAGGGTCTCATCGGTCACCTGGATACCGCGCACTAAACGACGAGCCATCCCAATCACGTCATTGTTAATCGTTAGAAATTCTAAGGACGATGTGGAACCATATTCAATATACCCGACATCATGATTTAGATTAGGTCCAGAGAGGGCCGTCATGGCAATGGACATAGCCGCTTCTATTCCCGCTTGTTCATCGACTAAATTGGAGTCGGAGCAGCCAGCAGTCCCGAACATTGGCAATTTAAGGTAGTGAGCCATATCCGCTAACGAAGACATGAGCAGATTGAATTCCGGTGAACCATAGCTGAAAATGGTACTGGACATATCCATAATCGTAAACACTCCGCCCATAATAAACGGAGAACCTTCTCGGGTTGATTGATTAAGCACTAACCCACTTAAGGATTCTGCTAATCCTTGGGTGAGTATGCCTGACATCGTAGCAGGGACTGTTCCACCAGCCATAACGCAAGGCGTATAAACCACGGGCAGCCCTTTTCTGGCGGCCAAAATCAGTTTGGAGGCCGCCTCCCAAGCATGTTGCAGAGGAGAAATCGGCTCTGCGTAAAGCGTCATAAAGGGATTGCGCCGTAATTCCTCAACCCCTCCGGCCATAATTTCACACATCTCAATAATATCGGCGAAGCCATAAATATCATGGGCCGTGGTTACAATGGGTTTACTCGTATTCAGCACTTGAGCCTCGAACTGATGGCGATCCGAGATAAGAAGCGGCACATCCTGAACAATACCCAGGGACATGACAAAATCGAGATTTGGCAAGGCGTCTATCACTTTACAAGCGTTGCTCACCGATTCTTTCGTAGAACGTTGGCGCTTTCCGGTGTAAGGGTCGATGGTGAACGGAGTATCGGAGCCGGTGCCAAAATATGCGTTGTGCCCTTCCAGCAGGACATCCCTAGATCCCGTTCGGTTATTACAAAAAGTCACCCGTTTAGGCACAGATCTTAACGCCCGGTCTACGACCGCTGAAGGGATACGAACTAGGATACCGTCGACCCAACAGCCTGCTTTCTTTAATATATCACGGGCTTCTTCATCATGTACAGTCACACCCGTACGTTCGAGAACCTCTTGAGCCGCTAGTAATATTTCATCACATTGGCTAGGGGAAAGAATGCTGAACATCGGGCTAGCATTTTGTACGTAATTGCTTCTTACAGGCATTGTCATCCTCCTTTCAAAACTTATTAGGCTAGCAGTTTCTTACAAAGATCCGCAGCAGACCCTGCATCCGGGGCAAACCCGTCGGCCCCAATTTCATCGGCAAAGTCCTGAGATATCGGAGCTCCACCGATCATCACTTTTACCTTGTCGCGCAGGCCCTCTTCTTTTAAGAGTTCGATCGTATCTTTCATAGCCAGCATGGTCGTCGTGAGCAAGGCTGACATGCCGATCACACCCGGCTGATGGTCCTTAATCGCTTGTAAGAACTTCTCTGGACCCGCATCCACCCCTACATTGATGACTGTAAAGCCTGCACTCTCTAACATCATGCCGACTAAGTTTTTTCCGATATCATGAAGGTCACCTTTGACCGTTCCGATCACCACTTTACCCGCTGAAGGGATATCTTCACTTAAAATGAGGGGTTTGACTAGCTCCATACCAGCATTCATAGCCCGCGCTGACATTAAGACTTCCGGCACATACATTTGACCGGATTTAAACCGTGCTCCTACGACACTCATTCCCGGGATCAGCCCTTGATTAATAATTTCAACCGGGTTGTCACCCGTCCCGATCGCCTGTTGGGTCAGTTGTTTGACTCGATCTAGTTGACCGGCAATGACGCTTTGAGAAATCTCTTCATAATAATTGGCCATCTCTTTTTACCTCCCTATTTTGAACTCTTCTTCGCTTCCCGCGCTTCCGCTCTATCGACAATTGCTTGAATTTCTGCAATCACACTGTCTGCTAGTTTCTCGGGTTTATGATTATTAATGATAGCTTGGGTTTTTTCCTTGACCCGCTGTCCCATGGACTTAGAGCCTTCTGCCTTCCAGCCGTCATACCTGAGCCTGTTGATCAGGGTGGGTGCCCAGTTTTCACGGAAATGGGCCATGGTATGGTCTTCCGCTAAGTAGTGACCACCCGGGCCGACCTTGTCAATAACATCGACGGCTAAGTGTTCATCATCAACTAGAATACCACCTAGAATTTTCTTCACCATGCCAATGATTTCATCATCCATGGTCATGAGTTCTAAGGAAGAGGTGGCACCATACTCCATATAGCTACAGTCGTGAACAATATTTGCGCCACTTAAACCGGCGATCAGAATTGAAAAGGCTGCTTCAATGCCCATCTGAGTGTCGATCACTTTGGCATCCGTGCAACCACCCGTACTGAACATCGGTATTTTCATGTGGCGGGCGACAGAGGTTAAGGCTGCCGAAAGTAAGCTTAATTCCGCGGCTCCATAGGATAAAATCGTGCTTGACATGTCCATGGTGGAAATTAGTCCACCCATGATAAAGGATGAACCTTTGCGGACTAATTGACCCGCTACCAGTCCTACCAAGAAATCGGCCACTGAGATTACGAGACTTCCTGCCATCGTGGCAGGAGCCACTCCACCTGAGAAAGTACAGGGTGTATATATGACGGGAATATTGGCCTTGGCTGCAAATATTGCTTTATCAATGGCCTCTGACGAATGGCGTAACGGGGGACTAGACTCTGAATAAAGGATAATAAAGGGATTGCGTTGCAGGGCTTCCATGCCTCCCGCCACTGCTGCAGCCATATCCACGATGTCCTGATACTGATCGATCCCGAAACCCCAATGGATAATGGGTTTGGTTGTGTTTTCGACCATAACTTGAAACGCATGAACATCTGCTAACGTCGGTGTGACATCCATGATGGTTCCGCAATCCATGGCATAAGATATATTAGGCAAGGCGTCGACCGTAATCGCTGCCCGCAACGTATCAGACTTCCGGGGACGCCGTCGTTCCCCAGTAAAGGGATCGAGGGTGTAAGTATTCGTGGGTCCTGGGCCATAATAAACATTCTGCCCTTCCAAGAACATGGTTCGTTCACCGTTTCGATTAGAAATAACAATTCGTGAAGGTGCACTACGGATCGCCCACTCGACGAGGTGAGATGGGAAACGCACCGTATTGCCATCAACCCAACAGCCTCCCTTTTTGAAAATTTCTAAGGCCTCTTCACTGTGTACTTCAGCACCCGTTCGCTCCAGCACCTCGAGGGCACCATTTAAGATGGTTTCACATTGATCATCGCTCAACACCTTAAACTGTGGTGTCGTATTTACTTGATAGTTGGCCCTAACGTATTGGCTTTTTGACAAGTCACACACTCTCCTTCCTCAATCTACTAAGCTAGAAGTTTCTTACAAAGATCGGCTGCAGACCCTGCATCCGGGGCAAACCCATCGGCCCCGATTTCATCGGCGAAGTCCTGAGATATCGGGGCCCCACCGATCATTACTTTTACTCTGTCGCGCAGGCCCTCCTCTTTTAAGAGTTCGATCGTATCTTTCATGGCCAACATGGTCGTCGTGAGCAGAGCTGACATTCCGATCACACCCGGTTGATGCTCCTTGACCGCTTGTAAAAATTTCTCGGGACCCGCATCCACTCCTACGTTGATGACCGTATAGCCAGCACTCTCTAACATCATGCCGACTAAGTTTTTCCCGATATCATGAAGGTCGCCTTTGACCGTTCCAATGACCACCTTGCCCGCTGAAGGGATATCTTCACTGAGAATGAGGGGTTTGACTAGCTCCATACCAGCATTCATAGCCCGAGCCGACATTAAGACCTCCGGCACATACATTTGACCGGACTTAAATCGTGCTCCTACGACACTCATTCCCGGGATTAGTCCTTGGTTAATAATTTCAACAGGGTTACTTCCGGCCTCGATGGCCTGTTGAGTCAGTTGTTTAACTCGGTCAAGTTGACCGGTAATGACGTTTTGAGAAATCTCTTCATAATAATTGGGCATTTCTGCTTCTACCTCCCTTGTTAAATTTAATAATTTTGCCGATTAAAGATTATTGCAAATATTGTGCCAATTATAATAATGAACAAGAATCAGCATTTTGAGCCGTTTTTTGCGTTGTTTGCGTTTTCCAGATTACTAAAATATCTCATTTTGGGATATTGATATCATCCACTTCCCAAAATTCTGTGATATATCCGATGTCGGAGGGATTCTCGATTATCCTATTATAGGATTCAATAATCTCTTTTTAAGATTATTGGTAATCCTAATCACACAGGATCACACAAGGCAGGGACAATTTAAAGAAATTTATAGCCTGTTTAAAAGATTGTTCATTTGACAATACCTATTTTAAAGCAGAGCCAACTGTACGTTTAACAAACAAAGACCCACTATTGATGATGTGGGTCTTTGTTTCACTAAAGTTTTAACCCTTTAATGAAAGTACATATATATGTTGATTGTTTAAACTGTCTTACTGTTTTGTTTTGTGGGTGCATTATAGTTATTAACTTGTTTAACACTTTCCTGATCAAATTCTTTATTAAAGGCCTTTGTAAGTGATACTACCATGGCAAACATGACGATCATAAACGGAAAGGCTGCAGCAATGGAGGCAGTCTGTAGCGCACTCAATCCACCAGCTATCATCAAGGCGATGGCTACAGCACCGACAATCACACCCCAAGTAATCTTTAGCCCGGCTTTAGGGTTTAATTCCCCACCCGAAGTTAACATAGCCATAACAAATGTAGCCGAGTCTGCCGAGGTAATAAAGAAGATCGCTATGATCAAGGTGGTCAAGATGGTTAGAATGCTCGCCATCGGGTAGTACTGGAACATGGCAAAAATGGCTGTGCTCATATCTTTTGCCACTGCAGCGGCAATCCCACCCTGTTGAACAACATCAACAAACAGGGCACTGTTGCCCATGACTGACAACCACAGAAAACTCATTAAAGTAGGAGCAATGACTACACCCAAGACAAACTCTCTGACCGATCTGCCCCTCGAAATACGCGCAATGAATGCCCCAACAAAAGGACCCCAGGCAACCCACCATGCCCAGTAGAAAATGGTCCATCCTCCAACCCAACCATCATTTGTTTTGAAGGTATCGGCCCAAAAACTCATTTGAACAATATTCTGAAGGTAAGACCCGAAAGTTTCGGTAAAGCCGTTAAGAATATACCGAGTTGGCCCAACGATTAGTATAAAACCCACAATTATAGCGATTAGTACCATATTAGCGTTACTAAGGAACTTAATCCCTCGATTAATTCCAGTTACTGCCGATGTTATAAATAATGCCGTAATCACTACGATGATAACGACAGTTGTCGTCATCCCGGTGGGAAGGCCATAGGCATAATTTAAACCGGAAGCAATCTGAGTAGCACCTAATCCCAGTGAGGTAGCAACCCCAAAGATCGTAGCAAATACTGCAAGAATATCGACTAGTTTGCCAACCCAACCGTTTATTCCTTTCTCTCCAAGTAGCGGATAAAGAGAGGAACTGACTAAAGCTGGTAAACCTTTACGGAACTGAAAATAAGCCATTGACAAGCCGACTACGGCAAAAATACTCCATGGATGTAAGCCCCAATGGAAAAATACATAACGCATGGCAATTTGAGCTGATTCAACGCTCGATTTCTCGCCATAAGGAGGAGCCGAATAGTGATACATGGGTTCAGCTACTCCCCAAAAGACAAGGCCAATTCCCATACCAGCTGCAAAGAGCATGGCAAACCAGCTCCAAGTGCTGTATTCAGGCTTCTCTCCATCTTTGCCTAGGGTAAGTTTGCCATATTTGCTTAACGCTAAAAATATAGCAAAACATAGGAAAAAAGTTACTCCAATTAAATAACTCCAACCGAAATTGTCCGTAATGAATTTCTGTACCGCGCTGAAAGTTGCACCGGCTGCTTTAGGTTGAAGCAATGTAAAGAAAACAAACAGAACCATAATGATCGCAGAAATTGAAAAAATAGTCCGATCAATTTTTCCTAGGAAACTCTTTTTTTCATCCATACTTCGTTCCTCCTTAATCTTTCTCTTTAGTTCGATCATCTGGAGTTCACTTGACCATGGGCACTCCCCCTCCATCTTGCCTAATCGCAGTACAATAATTAAAATTTGGTTTCCAACTGCGTTCAGAGATGTATGATTATCTTTTCTGAATATTAAATTTATTTGCAATAAGCATGCCACTTTAACTTAATGAATGCATACTCATTAAGTTAAGAGGCTTTGTTTCTCGCTTTATTATGCTATATTGTCAATCTAAACGAGCAGAAAATCCTGCATTAATCATTGTTTCAGCGGCACAGTTTTTAGGTCAGCCATGTTTAAGTTTGATATAGTTCTTTAAAAAATTTTCTGAACAAAATTGAAAAGCTCTTCAGACAGACTGCTTAGTTCTATCCAAAAAGCCATCCAATAACTCTGTTGTCTCAATATAAGAACGAAAACCGTAATATTATCGCTGAGTTCCCATAGATAATGCCTTTTGGCGAATCTCAACTTAGGATGACTATCTCTATTTAGGAATTTTGATATCAAGCCCCAGATCTTTTACCTTTCTGTAGAAAGTAGATCTACTTATGCCTAGGCTATCAGCCGCCTTTTCTTTAGCTTGACCGCTACTACCGAACCTTTTCAATGTAGCTACAATAGCATTTTTCTCTAACTCAGCTAAGGTAGGTTGAACATCCCCTGTTGATAGACTGGCATTTTGTTCATAATAGTCATTTACCCGAGAAGACAAGCAAGTACAGTCAATAACATTTTTCGTGACAATATTGACTGCATACTCAACTGCATTTTCCAGTTCCCTTACATTCCCCAACCAAGGGTAAACAAGCATTTTTTTCTGAACTTCTTGTGTAAAGCTGGTAATTTGTTTACCAAGGATCAGGTTATACTTATCTAAAAAATGATAGAGCAGAAGCATCAAATCTTCTTTCCGTTCACGCAACGGCGGAATATAAAACGGAATAACACTTAACCTATAGAAGAGGTCACTTCTAAATAACTTTTCACTGATCATTTCTTCGAGATTGCGATTTGTCGCAGCGATAATCCGGACATCGACCCACACTGGTTTTACTCCACCGATCCGATCAATTCTGACTTCTTGCAACACTCGTAACAACTTCACCTGAAGATGCATCGGCATGTCACCAATTTCATCGAGAAAGATTGTCCCTCCATCCGCTTGTTCGAATTTTCCCGGTTTACCACCGCGACTAGCTCCCGTAAAGGCTCCTTCTTCATACCCGAAAAGTTCACTCTCCAGGAGCGCCTCCGGAATAGCTCCGCAATTTATGGCGATAAATGGGCCGTTTTTTCGATGGCTTTCTTCGTGAATAGCTCGGGCAAATAACTCTTTACCGGTTCCACTCTCGCCTGTAATTAAGATTGTTGAGTCTGTTGCGGCGACAAGTTGCATTTTCTGCTTAAGCATGGTCATCGCCTTACTGGTCCCTAATATTCCGTCAAGAGTATATTTGCGATCTTCTCGAATCAATCGTCCTGCTAATTTTCGCAGCTCACGAATGCTTCGGAAGGAAATTACTAAACCGATAATTTCCTGATCTGTTTTGATGGGTGTTATGGTACTGATAAAGAGGCAGAGTTCTTCCTTGTTTTTATACTTGATTTCTTGTTCGGCATATTGTTGTCCAAAGCTCAGAACTTTTGGAGCAGAAAACTCTGGAAAAATATCATTGATGTGTTGCCCACAAGCTTGCTGAGTAGAAATACTCAATAGCTTTTCGGCAGACTTGTTAACATGGGTTATAAAACCTGCATGATCAATCGCTACGAGTCCTTCGACAATAGAGTTAATGACTGCGCTAAATTGGTTGGCCATTAATGAGAGGCGACCATGCATTTGATTTTCACCAATCTTACTACTTGTTAAAGCTGCTATTTTCATCAAAAAGTCTTGCAACTTGTCTCGATTAGCAAGCAGCTCATGCTTTTCCACTTCGTCAAAAGCAAAAATTGAAATTGTGCCAATTATATTGCCGTTCAAGATGATTGGAGATAGTATTGCGGCTTTGAGTTTGCAGATTATCTTCTGCTGACAATCTTTACAAATGCTGTGTTTAAGAGGTTCGTCATCTAAAACAAAATAACCGCCGTTGTCAACGATATACTTTGTGATCGATCCTTTTCCATAAACAATCCCAATCTCACTCTTGTATTTTCCTGTCCCGGCAATGACTTTCAAGTTGTCATCAATAATAGCAACCTCAAATTCTATCACTGCTGAAATAACATCTGCTATTTGTTGGACATAGGATTGGTTTGATTCTAATTCTGACGCAAACAACGGTGAATACAAGTTCTCACGCATAGCTTTCATAACCTCACCCGTATCCTATAATTTTTAAACCATCAGTTTAAAATTCCTTCGCAACGCTCCTCTCGATGTTTGCTGAGATGTATTGTCAGGCTATCTCTATTCGTACAACCCTTTACGGTGGGCAGTTAAATACTGCATACAGAATGAATCTTGTCCCAATAAAGCCTGAGAGGCATAAACAAAACCCATCATTGCTTTATCAAGTGGATCAAGAATATAGGCATCCATGCCAGCTTCCATTGTCTGAATCATAAAGGCTTGGTTCAAAATCTTGCGGTTAGGTAACCCATATGAAACGTTACTTAGGCCACATGCCGCGTGAACACGAGGATATTCTTTACGAATAAAACGGACTGTATCTAGAACATCGTTACCACACCCATCTCCCGTACTGATTGGGGTGACAAGCGGATCTAGGTAAATATCATCTTCCGGAACTCCGGCTGCTGTAAGATCCCCCACTAATTTACGCACAATCGCAATACGTTGCTCAGCAGATTCTGGAACACCCGTGTCATCCATACACAATGCTACAACTTTTGCCTTATATTTTAGAACCAAAGGTAAGACCATGGCGTAGCGTTCTTTCTCTGCCGTTATGGAATTAACCATGGGCTGACCATTCTTTATAGCGGCAAGTCCGGCCTCCATTGCCTCTGTCCTGGGTGTATCAATACAAAGCGGTGCCGATACTACTTCCTGAATAGTGCGAACAAGCCATTCCATCGTCTCAACCTCGTCATGCACCATAGTACCGCAGTTAACATCTACATAATGAGCCCCAGACTCTACTTGCCTTTTCGCCAACTCCTGAATAAAGGCCACATCCCTTTGCTCAACGGCAGGTTTAACAGCTTTTCTGCTTGTATTGATAAGTTCCCCAATGATTAACATTTGCCTTCCTCCTTCTACTATTTAAGATTATCTATTCATCAGCTAATGTGTAACAGGCAAATACTTTGCTTTTCATTCTTACACCTTCCAACTAGGATGACTGATGGTCATTCTAATGCATTCTGACTTATCGAACTCGCTTAGAGCGTTTATTATCAAACTTCTTCATAATAATATGGCATTTCTTTTTTTCTACCCCCTTCGCTAAATCCAACAGTTCAACCGTTTAATGATCATTGCAAATATTGTGCCAATTCTAATATCTAGCATAAACCTGCATTTTGAGCCGTTTTAACGATTTTAGCCTTATAAGCAGATTGTAATAGAAATCTCATTTTGGGATATTAATTATTTCTAATTTGCTAAATGCCGATATTTAGTGGATCTCCAGTGATTCTCGATTATCCTATTATAGGATTCAATAATCCCGTTTTAGGGATTTTTGATAATCAGCAAGCAAATAATCTTCCAAAAAACTAAAAATATAAAATATAAATTTATAGAACTTGAAATTCTACAAATAATTATTTAATAGAGTTAATAGATATACTCCAATCGTACGTTTAACAAGCAAACCCAGCACACTATAATGCTGGGTCCTTTTTCGGGACATTTAATCTAACAGGGTATTAAACTTGTATCTATCTATATTTGGTAATTATTTTATCTTCTAGTTCCAGATCTTTTACCTTTCTGTAGAAAGTAGATCTACTTATGCCCAGGCTATCGGCCGCCTTCTCTTTAGCTTGACCGCTGCTACCGAACCTTTTCAAAGCAGCTAGGATGGCGTTTTTCTCTAACTCAGCTAAGGTTGGTTGGACATCCCCTCTGGGTAGACTGACATTCTGTTCATAATAGTCATTGACTCGAGAGGACAAGCAAGTACAGTCAATAACATTTTTCGTGACAATATTGACTGCATACTCAACTGCATTTTCAAGTTCTCTTACATTCCCTTGCCAAGGGTATGTTAGCATTTTCCTCTGGGCTTCTTGTGTAAAACCAGTTATTTGTTTGCCAAGGATCAGATTATACTTATCTAAAAAATGATAGAGTAGAAGCATCAAGTCTTCTTTCCGTTCACGCAACGGCGGAATATAAAAAGGAATAATACTTAGCCTATAGAAGAGATCACTTCTAAATAGTTTTTCTTCGATCATTTCTTCGAGATTGCGATTTGTCGCAGCGATAATCCGGACATCGACCCACACTGGTTTTACTCCACCGATCCGATCAATTCTGACTTCTTGCAACACTCGTAACAACTTCACCTGAAGATGCATCGGCATGTCACCAATTTCATCGAGAAATATTGTTCCACCATCCGCTAGTTCGAATTTTCCTGGTTTACCACCGCGACTAGCTCCCGTGAAGGCTCCTTCTTCATACCCAAAAAGTTCGCTCTCCAGGAGCGCCTCCGGAATAGCTCCGCAATTTATGGCGATAAATGGGCCGTTTTTTCGATGGCTTTCTTCGTGAATAGCTCGGGCAAATAACTCTTTACCGGTTCCACTCTCGCCTGTAATTAAGATTGTCGAGTCTGTTGCAGCGACAAGTTGCATTTTTTGCTTAAGCATAGTCATCGCTTTACTGGTCCCTAATATTCCGTCAAGAGTATATTTGCGATCTTCTCGAATCAATCGTCCTGCTAATTTTCGCAGCTCACGAATGCTTCGGAAGGAAATAACCAAACCGATAATTTCCTGATCCATTTTTATAGGTGTAATCGTACTGATAAATAAGCATAGTTCTTCCTTGTTTTTAAACTTGATTTCTTGTTCGGCATAATGTTGTCCAAAGCTCAACACTTTAGGAACAGAAAACTCAGGGAAAATATCATTAATGTGTTGCCCACAAGCTTGTTGAGTAGAAATACTCAATAACTTTTCGGCAGATTTATTAATATGGGTTATAAAACCTGCATGATCAATCGCTACGAGTCCCTCGACAATAGAGTTTATGACAGCGCTAAATTGGTTTGCCATTAATGAGAGGCGACCATGCATTTGATTCTCACCAATCTTACTACTTGTTAAGGCTGAAATCTTCATTAAAAAATCTTGCAACTTGTCTCGGTTAGAAAGCAGCTGATTCTTTTCCACTTCATCGAAAGCAAAAATTGATATTGTTCCAATTACATATCCGTTTAATACGATTGGAGAAAGTATTGCGGCTTTGAGTTTGCAGATAATTTTTTGATTACAGTCTTTGCAAATCCTATGTTTAAGTGGTTCATCATCTAAGATAAAATTGCCACCACTATTAATGATTTGCTCCGTGATAGATCCTTCGCCGTAAACAATACCAATCTCACCCCGATATTTTCCGGTCCCTGCGATAACTTCTAAATTTTTATCAATGATTGCAACCTCAAATTCTATCACTGCTGCGATCACTTCTGCTATTTGCTGAACATAGGATTGGTTAATTTTTATTTCAGACATTAGTAACGATTTGGTAAATCCCGATATCCTCTTCATTAGCTCACCCGCTTTTCTAGCTAGATTTATTTAGAGTTTGTACCTTAATATAATTTTACAACTAATTTTTCTCCTAGTATAGATAGAATTTTAGGAATATTTAATAAATATCACACAATTTATGTCTAGCTTGGATTGATTTGATTCACATAAAAATAAGTAAGGTGGAAGTACTATTTCTTACTTCCACCTTACTTATTTAAAAAATCAATTTCATTTTTTGGACAAGAGCACTATCTATACGCACTGAGTGTTCAATATTGTAGACTAATTCCATCATAATCACACACTCTTAGGAAGTTGATGTATTGTGTTGAACTAATTAGCTATCTGGTTGATCTGATTCTATTCCGGATTCGACTTGCTTTTTCCATAGTTTATATCTGTCTAGATCAACACTAACTTGAGTAATGACAAAGCCCGCTACTGCAGCGTCATCCACTAACCCTGCAAAGGGAATATAGTCGAAGATTCCGTCCAGAGGAGAAACGAAATAGACGATCCCTAAGACAATTATCAAAAGTGAGCGCTTGGGCATCTCCTTATAGTTGCCGTTAATCCAATCTCTTAACACCCCGAATAATAGCTGTAACTTCTCCCAGGTTTCACCCAATGCGGTTCGGTTCGTAGTAGCTTTTTGCAATGCTTCATTGAGAAGGCCTAACGATTTTTTCTTATCCTTAAGATATTCGTTCGCCTTCGCTTTAAAGGGTGCCAGTCTCTTCTTTTCGAGCTTCATATCCATTATTGACGACTCTCCTTATCCTGCTGTTAATCGAACGGTAAAACGCTTTATTCTATGGCTCTTGACTGATAAGGCAAAAAATATTAAAGCTAGCTTTTGTGAATTTAATCAATATTATATCATACAGCTATCCACTTTAATTAGGATATTTTGGTTTTGGCTTACGTCATACTGTTTTAGATCATCCGAAGCATTATTAAATACAAGCAAAACAATAACGTTAGAAATTGGTATTCATATAATCTGAGAATCTGGACAATAATATTAGGGAATTGAAAATAAAGGAGGATGTCAAAATGTCAGGACGCGCTCAAAAGATGCCTCAACCTAACGGTGGAATTAAATGTGTAGTAAATACTTGCCATTATTATGGTAGCGGAGATCATTGCTATGCAGACAAGATCGAAGTTCAATCTCCAAATGCCAAAAATACTGAAATGACAGATTGCGCAACGTTTCTCCCCGAGTAATTTATCAAGTTAAAAAGTCAGCTTTTTCATTATTAAAATTTAAGGCTTGCCCTACTTGGGCAAGCCTTAAATGACTTAAATAACAAACTTAAACGCTCCTGAGCAGCAAACTGCCATCCATGATTATGATTTACTGATCAATAGGCATTCGTTAAGTTGCCTTCTTACTTAAAAGCCCAGCAGAAGCAATAAACTTTAAGGCATCTTCAGAAGATACTTCGAGCTGTTGAACTTTCTCTTCCGGCACAAGAATGAGATTTCCGGCCCATTGCATTGATTGCATTAAGTAGACTGCCACGTAACCCTTTGGAATAAATGCGCTTTCTTCATCATTCGTGAGGAATCCCAAAAGCTTAAGTTCATTGGACATATTGACCACGACTAAACGAGAAAAGCCTTTTTTATTCGCTGAAAAAGAATTCACAGTGTCTTTAATAATTCCATAGATACTACCAAGAAGTGGCACTTTATTAAAGATCTTATCTAAATAATTTAGGAATCGGTTCGTCAACCAGTTTGAGGCTAATAAACCTACTAGAAAGATCACGGCGAGTGTAACAATCACTCCGAACCCAGGAAAATATAAGCCCGCACGCTCCAGCATCCCTTTAAATAAGCCATCAGTTAGTAAAAACATACTATATAGAATGTAAAATGTAATTGCTACAGGAGTTAGGACTAAGAGACCCTTTAGAAAAACCCCAATAAATTTTTTCAAATTTACCCCTCTCCAATTGCCAAAAATATAATAGACTTATTTTAAATATACAAAAGATTAATAAATCTATTATACCTATTATTCTATTAATTACTTCCAATGTCAAATTCTTGATTTATACTTTTCAGTACATCCTCAATAAAATCGGGCACTATGCGGTATTTTATTCCTTTTAAAGCCAAAGCTTGTATGGCTCCTGGACCAATTTGACTTACCAATACCTCTCTACAATCAGCCAGCAGTTCCACCGTTCTTGACATTTGATCCTCGTTATGATCCTGACCGGAACAAAGTGGATCATTTTTTCGCAATTCATAGAACTCATATTTATTATCGTTAACATCAAAAATTAAAAATTGTCTTGCTCTACCAAAATGTTGATTAATATACTTACCATCACTACTTGCCACAGCTACTCTATAAGACATTAGAATTCCTCCAAATAATCTATTTTCCAATACTAACCTTTAGCCCAAAACCTGTGATAAATCGTCTATTAAATCCTGAACATCTTCAATTCCTACTGAGAATCTAAGTAAACGGTCATTAACTCCCAAGCGCTCTCTGGTTTGAATAGGTATATCTGCATGGGTCTGAGTCCAAGGATAAGTTATTAAGCTCTCCACTCCACCTAGACTTTCTGCAAAAGAAATAATTTTGACTTGCCGTAGGACCTTAGGGATAAGCTCTACTGCTTTTAATTCGAAAGAGATTATAGCCCCGAAGCCCTCCGCCTGCGTTTTTAAAACATTATGACCCGGATGGTCTGTTAGCCCTGGATAATAGGTTTTTGCCACTAGAGAATGAGTCGATAACCACTGAGCAAGACCCTTAGCATTTGTTTCTTGGGCAGTGATACGCAGGCCTAACGTCTTTAATCCTCGAATTAATAACCAAGAATCTTGGGGACCTAAAACTGCTCCCATAGCATTCTGCAAATAGCTAATTTTTTCTGCTAGTTGTTCATTTTTGACGGCTACTAAACCTGCTATAACATCATTATGTCCTCCCAGAAATTTGGTAGCACTATGGATGACAATGTCTGCACCCAATTCTAAAGGGCGTTGTAAAATTGGGGTCATAAAGGTGTTGTCTACAATACTCAAGAGGTTTTTAGATTTAGCCAATTCGGACAGAGTCTTAATATCTGCTATTCGCAGTAACGGATTGGGTAGGAGTTTCAAAGATTATAGCCTTAGAACTGGGTTTTAAGGCCTTACAAACGCTAGTTATATCGCTTGTGTCAACAAACGAGACCTCTATTCCATAATTACAAAAGACATTATTCAATAAGCGATATGTACCCCCGTACAAATCCTCAGTAAGAATTAAGTGATCACCGGATTTAAACAAGCCTAATAAAGTTGTAATCGCTGCCATACCTGAAGAAAAGGCAAAGCCTCTAATCCGCCCTTCTAACTGGGCAATCGCCTGTTCCAAAACCTGACGGGTAGGATTACCTGAACGTGAATAATCAAAGCCAGTACTTTCACCAAGTGCGGGATGGCTAAATGTTGCTGAATAATAGACAGGAAAACTAATGGCTCCCGTTGGATCTAGTCGATTCCCCAGCTTGACATATGCCGCAGAAACTACAGTCCATCTTCTCCCAGCTCGGTTGAATGCCACCTTTTACCCCAAGGTCATTTTCTTCCGCTTTCAAACAGTTATTCCGACACCCTGTAACTCCCATTTTAAACTTATGGGGAAGGTCTTTGGCAAAATATCGTTTATCAAGTTGATTGGCAAGTGCTGTTGTATCAATCAAGCCGCTTGGACAGATAGCGCTTCCCAGACAAGCGGTAACTGCTCTTACCCTAGGCCCACTAGACCCTAGCTCTAATCCCGCTTTAAGTAATTCCTTTTTTATGGTATCAATATTCTCAAGCTTAATAAAAGGGATTTCAATCCCTTGTCTTGATGTAATATGAATATATCCATCGCCATAGACCTGAGCAATTTCATAGACCTTTTTTAACTTTTCTGCTCTTAATTGACCTCCGACAACCTTTATTCTCATTGAAAAAGTATCCACCTGAATCTGCCTCATAAAACCCATTTTTTTTTAACGACTTATTATCAAGCTTAGCCATCTCTTCAACACTCGCTTTCTATTTTGATACGATGAATCCCTAAGGAAAGCTTTCTTCGGTCAATCTTAACTCTAGCTAAGCTAAGCTAAGCTTAGCCGAACCAATCCCGACTCAGTAAGTTGGATATCGGAGAAGAAAACTCACTTGGATCCATATGTTATAACTAATTTAATACATATGTATTCCGATATGTTTATAATAGATTAGGATTTATTATAGTGCATGATTGTAATTCAAGTCAATAGTTTTTATAGATTAGCTAGAAAAATGTCGAAAAAACCCGGTTTTCCTCCTTTAAGAAAAGCCGGGTTTTTACGACACTCACTATTACGCATATGATTTAGGCATCTCCGCTTAAAGGAAGTCCCAGAATACTTTGTAAGTGCTTCTTACTATCCTCTTTAGCAAGTGGAAAATTGTGAACACTCAACAAGATAGGGATCGTTCGAGAGAGCATAGACTACATAGTTAATGCCATTTAGAATATCCGCGAGCGATTCTGAGAAGAAATACTGTTCACGGTTCGGTATCTAATCTTCCATATCCAATCGGCATATTCTCTAATCGTTCTATCACTGGAAAAGACTCCTGAATTAGCAATATTGGCCAAACAAATTTGGTTCCAATCCTTTTGATTCAGATAAAGCACTTGGAGCTTTTGATGCATTTCGAGATATGAACTAAAATCTTTTAAGACAAAAAACTCGTCATTATAGATCATCAGGGAATCATATAATGTCCTAAATTCTTCACCCATATTATCGAAAAATCCACTATTTAATTGATCCACACACGTTCTAATATCATAGTTGTTGTGGTATTCATCCCATGGCTTATATCCTCCATCACAGGTATAAGCCAATACTTGTTCAGCGCTAAGCCCAAAGATGAAGATATTATTCTCACCTACAGCTTCTTTAATTTCGACATTGGCTCCATCTAAAGTTCCTAAGGTGAGGGCCCCATTCATCATGAATTTCATATTTCCTGTTCCGGAAGCTTCTTTACTGGCAGTAGAGATCTGTTCACTAATGTCAGCTGCTGGATAAATCAATTCTCCTTGAGAGACATTAAAGTTCTCTAAGAATACGACCTTAAGTTTTTGGTTGACCCGAGAATCTTGTTCAATTTTTGTGCTCAGAGTATTAATCAGCTTAATCACAGTTTTAGCATAGTGATAGCCCGGCGCGGCCTTTCCACCGAAAATGAACGTTTGTGATCCTGACAAAGCCTCCGGCTCATTTAACCCTTTATTATATAAGTGCATGATCTTCAACACGTTGAGCAATTGTCGTTTGTAAGCATGAATTCTCTTCACTTGAACATCAAAAATTGACTGCGGGTCAAGGACCAGCCCATATTTTGACTTAACCCGCTCGGCTAATCGGCATTTGTTTTCGTATTTAACCTTAGCGAGTTGTTCCAAAAAACTATCATCATCCTTTAAGACGTGAAGTTTCGTGAGTTCTCCGGCATCTTCCTGCCAGTTGGGGCCGATTGCCTCTGTGATCAAGTGAGATAATTTAGGATTTGCAGCTAATAAAAATCGCCTGTGATTAACTCCATTTGTTTTATTATTAAATTTGTAGCCAAAAACTCGATAGTAATCTTTAAAAACCTCATTCTTAAGAATTTTGGTATGTAATTGCGCAACCCCGTTGACAGATGAACTACCGATAATAGCCAAATTAGCCATCCAAACATAGCCATCTTTTAAAATATGGGTGTTGCGTATCACTTCCTCATCATCCATATAACGGGCAGTTAAATCTTCTTTAAATCTTCGATCGATTTCCTCAATAATTAAATAAATTCTTGGCAAAAGATTTTTAACCATCTCAATTGGCCATTTTTCCATAGCTTCTGGCATAACCGTATGATTGGTAAATGACATAGTGTTGACAGTGATATTCCAAGCTTCATCCCAGCCCATTCTTTCTTCATCGATCAAGATGCGCATCAGCTCAGGAATACATAACACTGGATGAGTATCATTGATATGAACTGAGACACGTCGAGAGAAGTCATGTAAAGAACTTAAATGGTTCCTTTTTTTATAACTTCGTACAATCGTCCCTAACCCTGCAGCAACAAAGAAATATTCTTGTTTAAGCCTTAACTCTCTTCCTGCTCGACTACTATCATCTGGGTATAGAATATAGGAAATTGCCTCTACTTCCGACTTAAAACTGGTGGCTTGATTGAACTCGCCACGATTGAAACAGGCCAAATCTAGTTCGCTGCAGATCGTTTCAGCACTCCATAACCTTAAGTTATTGATATACCTTGAATTGTCATAACTCATAATCGGAACATCATAAGGCACAGCTAAGACTTGTTCATAGTTCTCATGGTTAAAGATTGCTCGCCCATCTCTGAACTCAGTTCTCACAGTTCCCTTGAATTTAACAATCACGGCCTTATCCGGCTTTCTTGTTTCCCATGGATAACCATTCTTAAGCCAGTTATCCGCCACCTCAACTTGGTGGCCGCCAACAATCTTTTGTTCAAATAACCCATACTTATAGCGAATCCCATTACCATGACCATCAATTCCTAAGAAAGCCATCGAATCGAGGAAACAAGCTGCTAATCTTCCTAACCCCCCATTACCTAGGCCAGGATCTACTTCTTGCTCCAATAGCTCATCGAGATTAATACCTAACTCTAATAAACCAGCTCTCACTAGATCCTCGATCTTAAAGTTTACCAAATAATTATGCAGAAGCTTACCGATCAGAAACTCCATGGAAAAGTAATAGACTTGCTTGCCTTGAGAAATTGAGTTTTTGTTTATGGCCCGATAATAGCTCGTTTTTTCTTTTAGCAACAAGACCAAGGTAACAAATTTATCCCAAGAGGTTGCTTCATCTGTAGTAATTCCTTCCCCCTCAATTAACTTCATCAAAAAGGCTTGCTTAAAGCTTTCTTTATCCTTAAACATAGATTATGTACCTCCAATACTTTATTCAACATTATTATTTATTTAACTGCTGTCAAGTGAACAACCCTAACAATAAAAAATACGCAAATTCGTGGTTTTAGTTATCATTCTCCTTGGCAATTGTTTTTCCTTTCATTTTATAGGAATTATTTACTGACAAGTTTCGTCAATACTATAGATATGTTCTGTTTGGCCTCAGATTACACTTTCCACTTTGGTGTGTATTTACAGCATATGCAGAAGGTAAACAAATTGCCTCCAACCAGAATTGTAACAAAGACAGTTTAATAACGTTAAAAAAAGAGTCTTTACCATCGACCGGTAAAAACTCTTCTCTATTTTTTACAATATTCTCCAAGTAATTAAGCACTAAATATTTATTTCCTCAAAGTGTAACAAATATAGCTCTTACTACGTATTAAGAGTGTGATACACAAACAGCCTAGAACATAAATTTTAGAAAGATAATTTGAAAGGGAGGGAAAGTTATGTCGAAACGCTTGTATCGATCTAACCTTGATAAACAACTCGGTGGTGTATGCGGAGGATTGGCCGAATACCTAAATTTAGATCCCAGCCTCGTACGGATTGGTGCAATACTTCTTCTCTTCTTAGGAGGAACAGGATTTTTAGCCTATCTGGTTGCTTGGCTGGTCATCCCATTAGAATCCAAATACTAAACTTACATTCGGCCAACCGCCAAAGCCTAAAGGCTTGGCGGTTGGCCAAGTTTTCTCTGTTTAATCAAGAGCGTCGCTTACGAGTTCTGCAATATCCTTATTTTCAATATCTGCCTCTAAAGTAGAAATTGCTTCTGTTAACGTCGTTAAACATAACGAGCATGCGCTGGCCAGGATATCAGATTCAGTTCTCAGAGCTTTCTTTACCAACAAGTCATTAATTCGTGCATCCTTTGCGTCGCTTTCATTTTTTACCCATACTCGACCACCGCCCCCTCCACAACAGAAGGCCCAAGTCCGATTATTCTTCATTTCTACCAGTTCTAACCCTGGAATTGAGGCTAAGACCTCTCTGGGTGCCTGATATAGAGCATTATATCTCCCTAAATAGCAGGGATCATGAAAGGTGACTTTGCCTTTTTGGACTCCCTTTAGGTTTATTTTTTGAGACTTAATAAGATCTAAAATGAATTCGGAATGGTGTATTACTTGATAATTCCCACCGAACTGAGGATACTCATTTTTAAGAGTGTTGAAACAATGAGGACAATGAGTCACGATGGTCTTAAATTCATAGCGGTTTAAATTTAGGATGTTTTCGTGGGCTAATTGTTGAAAGAGCTTCTCATTACCCAGACGCCTTACGGAATCTCCACAACATTTTTCTTCCATTCCCAAAACAGCGTAATCGATTCCCGCTTTATCTAAAATTTTGAACATAGCCTGAGAGACTTTCTGATTTCTGGATTCATAGGATCCAAAACACCCCACCCAATAGAGGATATCTGTCTGCTTCTTTTCACTAAGTTGAGGAATTTGTGACTCACCAGCAAAATAATACTTATTAGCTTGACTTAATCCCCAAGGATTTCCCTTACTAGAGAGAGTCTCAAAGATTGACTGAACCTCAAGCGGATAGCTTTTATCCTCAGAGCTTAAGCTTCTGCGCATGTCAACGATTCTTTTAACATGTTCGATAGACATTGGACATTTTTCTTCGCAAAGTCCACATGTCGAACAAGCTAATAATGATTCTTTAGAAATAACCTTATCGATTATCAGGGATGCTTTAGAGAGGTCTCTTCTGAATAGAGAGTTCCTTTCTGTAGCGTGCCTTTTCAAACTTTGGATCACTTTTTTGGGAGATAAAGGTGTTCCACTCATATAGGCTGGGCAACCCTTTTGACACCTTCCACAGGAAATACAAGCATCTAATTCGAGAAGCTGTTTCTTCGTAAACTCTTCAAGACGTCCAGCACCAATCTTCTCTGCACCGTTAGGAAGGATAGCAATTGGAGTCAAGGTGCCTGATGGAGAGAATGATCTAAGGAAAATGTTCAGCGGTGATGCCACCATGTGAAACAATTTTGAATAAGGAATATAGGCGATAAAGCTAAAGGTTAAAAGCATATGAAAATACCAAAGAAAACCATGCAGGTCTAAGGCCATTGGAAGGGATAATCCGGATTTTTGAGTTACTACGGAGAACATTAGACCTACAGGTGACCACCAGGCCCAAGGATCAGCAGTTGAATATATCCGCAAGCCCTCTAACAGGAAACCAGTAAAGAGGATCGTAAAAACAAGGATAAGCAAAATCGCGTCATCATAGGAGTATTCTTCATGATCCGGTTTATAAATATATCGTTTATAGGTGGCCATTACAATGCCTATCATGGTCAATAATCCAAATAAGTCAAGCAATAAGCTAAGAATTAAATACTTCTTTCCATAGAAGAGCGGAATTTCAAAGTGATCCTGGATGGCAATGACCAACGTTCCGAAGGTTAACATTAGAAACCCATAAAAAACGCTCAAATGCATGAACCGTCGAAAGCTTCCCCTAAAAACTCCTCTGTCATGGTTGATAATGGCTGAAAAAAACAGCTTAAATCTTAGACCTAGGTTATCGTAAACGATAGGGCGTCCCCTATGCCAGCTGCGAATCTTTTGGATAAAGCCCACTACGAAAATGATCAATGCTATCAGAGCAATGATATACATGATGCCCTTACCGTCAATATTCCAATAGATCTCCCTTGTTGCCTCCATGTTACACCTCTACACCTTGTACATCGAAATACCTTACCCCATTTTAGAGTAAGGTATAATTAATAATTATATCATAAATTATTGACTATTTTTAGCTTCGATGGTCAGAGAATCTAACCAGTTTATTAAATAGGCTATTATTTCTGTCTTTTCGGGTTCATTATGAAGCTCATGATACAAGCCGGGCCAAATTTTCAAGGTACAGTCTTTCTTGATCTGTGCAGCAAATTTTGACGAAGCATCAGAGGATGTAATGCGATCGTTCCCGCCGTGCATGAGTAACAAGGGTAAATCAAACTGGGCAGCATTTTCCACCGCCCAGAATCCTGCCTGGTCTACCGTCGTAAACATTCGGACAGAAATTCGGTCGTGGACAAGAGGATCTAAGTTATAAGTATCGAGAATGCTGAGATCATGAGATAAAGCATAAACATCGATACCACTCGGCAGTGAAAAAGTAGGCCAAACTTTATTCATTAATGAGGCTAAAAGTCTAACACGCGCAGATGGTTCAATGGTCAAGCGAAGCCAAGGACTCGTTACAATAACTCCCTGGAATTTAGGCTGGCGGCGTAAACAATAATTAAGTACTAGGTTACCACCTAGGCTATGTCCATATAGGAAAAAAGGTATCTTTGGAAAATGATTTAAACACTCTTGTTTGAAACATTCAATATCATCCAACAGGGTTTCATAGGACGATGTATGGCCTCGCTGACCCAACGATTTTCCATGGCCACGTTGATCATAGCTCATTAGTGCGTAGCCTGCTTGGGTTAAGGCCAAGGCCAAATGAGCATACCGACCACTATGTTCTCCCATTCCATGGACAAGGCAAACAACTCCCTTAACATCGTGCTCAGGTCGCCACTCCCGAGCAAAAAGAGCAGCCCCGTCATTAAGTCTAAACTCAAATTTTCTATACTTCATGAGTAGCTGGCACCCCCTTACTAATATCCTCTAAGCACTAAAACACTTTAATCATTGTGTTCCAACTCCAGAGTAGGTACGAGAAAATAGCTATATATTCTCTGATTGCTATTCAATCACCTTTATTTATTCTAGTATTTGTAAAAGTTAGCCTGATTAAGTCTCTTCATTAGGCTACTTTGTCTAAATAGAACATAAACTAACGCCCTCAGCATTAACTAAGGGCGTGTTTTGAGTCTAAGGAAAAAGTATAAATAGGTCTCATAGGCTATATTATAGGCTTATATTGAAAGGCTGGGACTCCCCTTCCAGTGCCTTAATAATATTACTTTCTGTCACTGACTGATGAGAAGCATTCCACAAAACCTGTCGATCACTCACGAGGAGCACTTGAGGAGATTGATGCTTGATCCCTAACTCTTCAGCCACTTGATTGGAAACCGGACGAGATTCAATTACCTTGATCATGGTTACAAGGACCTCATTCGTACTTTCACTGATAAAATTCTGAACCTCACTCCAGGCTCGAGCACTCACTGGACACGTCGTGCTGTGTTTGAAAATAACAATTTTGCGCTGACACGACTCGTTGAGAACATCACTCAACATTTGAGAACTACTTATTTCTTTGAATTCAGCCACGGTTTTTCACTCCTTTAGTACACTATTGTTCTATAACCATAGGATACTATGCATATTGACCTTCTTGGTTAGTTAGAGATAGTTCGCTCAGTTCCCTTTTAAATCCTGCCAACGGCAAAGGACCTTTTCCAAGAGATCTACGACAACAAACAAACTGACCCCTAACAGAGCCATCATAATAATTCCTGCGAACATCTCATCTGGAACAGCTCGGCTCCAAGAATCCATAATGAAGTATCCCAGCCCTTCAGTCGTGGCAAATGATTCGGCAAAGAACAAGACAGCAATAGCTGTTCCCATGCTCAGGCGAAGAGCGGTCAAAACATCCGGCAAACTTGCGGGTAAAAGCACGTACCGATAAACTTGGGCACGATTTCCACCTAAGGACCGTAGCGAGGAAATCGTTTCAGATTGAACTTTGCGGACTGCATCCCGAGTTGTGACTAATATTTGAAAGAAAACAATGAAGGTAATCAGAAAAATCTTTGATTGGTCTCCCAAGCCTAGAAACAAGAGAATTAGGGGAAGGAAGACAATTTTTGGAATTGGATAAGTAAGATAAACTAAAGGGGCTAAAAATCGGTCAATCTTTCGTTCATATCCCATAATCAACCGACCATCCACAAGCACTAAAATTCGACTGCCCAGAAAAACAGCCTCTTCAATACTGTGGGTCACTAAAACTGTCGTTAATTTTTGTTCCTGCCAAATCTCTAATAAAAGGCTTTGCAGCCGTTCACGGGTCAAGGCATCAAGAGCTGACAAAGGCTCATCCATCAAGAGTAGATCTGGTTGAAGTGTTAATGCTCTGGCCAAGGCCACTCTCTGTCTTTGCCCTCCGCTCAACTGGCTGGGAAAATGATGCCGCACTTCCCACAACCCCATTTTATGGATCATTTCATCTACGATACCCTGATACTTTCGTTTAGGCAGATGCCTAACCCGCAAACCCAGATTAACGTTTTGAATGACATTTAGCCAAGGAAACAGCCCATATTCTTGCAGAATAAAGGCTTTTTTTTGGCGAGTCTCTACTACTTTCTCTCCCCAAATCTTGATCTCTCCGCCTGTGGGTCGCAACAATCCCGCTAAAAGGTAAAGGAGAGTGCTTTTTCCACAACCTGATGGACCTATTAGAACTAGGCTTTCTCCTGGTTCAATCTTCAAATCAAAATTGTCATAGACCATGACCTGTGATGATCCTTGAATGTAGGCTAAATTACAATGAGAAACTTCAATCACAGGTTATACTCTCCTTATTATAGATGTCATACTAGATGTCAGAAATCGGAAGCCAAACTCGAGGTACGAAGTTCGTGATTCGTGGATCGAAACGTAAAGTTTGACATGTGAGGGCGAAGCTCCATGGTCTTCGTACGCCAACTTTCAAATATCGAAGATTGAACTACGATTTTGGTAGAAGATTGAGATCAACTAACTCTTGATAGTCATAAGCTTGAGGAATGAGGTTTTTTTCGACCATCCATTTCATAACACTCTTGATTCTTCCTCGGTTGGCAACTGGAGTTTAGAGAACGTCGGAGTCTTATAACTTTCCTTTAAATCAGGTGGAATTTGTGCTTTTTCTAAGAAAAGGGCACGATATTGATCAGGATTATTAGTTAGCGCTTGTCCGGCTGAACCATAGGCCCGAATGACAGCTTTAACCCCCTCGGGGTTGTCTGCGATACTTTTCGTACGAAATAGGAAAACGGTCTGGGAAATATTCCTGTATGTATCATCTACAAGTACCTGAGCCCCTTTTGCTTGTGCGAGTGAGGCTAAGGGATCAGGTAGACAAGCTGCATTAATCTGATCCGAAAGCAACATATCTAAGCGCACGGGCATTTTAGGAATCGACATCTTCTTAACATCGCTTAACAGGACTCCTTTATCAGTGAGCATCTGATCACTGACATAGTCAATAATCGAGTTTTGGGATATTCCTAGAGTCGCTCCTTTTAGCCCTGCCATATCTTTAATATTAGACTTCGGAGAGGACAGAATGGCAAATCGTCCTTCTTGCGGAGTCGCTCCTAGTCCGATGGAAGCAATTTTCACGTCAGTACCTATTTTCTTCATTAAGGCAACTGCAAGGATATCAGCAACTTCTCCATCAATTTGACCTGCTTGAAGTGCAGCATCTCGCTCTAAAGCACTTGCAAAACTGATGAGTTCTACTTGAACCCCTTCCTTAGTGTAGAGTCCGTCTTTTTCGGCAACATAGAACGGTAAATTATCTTCAATCGGCAATAGTCCAATTTTAACTGGTTTAGCTTCACTTTTCGGTGCTGGGCTGTCAGAGGCTGTGGGCGCTGAGCACCCAGTCACTAAGATAGCTAGGCTAAGTAAAATTCCTAACAAATTAATCCCTAAACGTTGTTTTCTCATTTATTCTCGACACTCCTCATCTTGAACTACCTTTATTCT